>DAOVGF010000080.1 GCA_030672545.1 Candidatus Aerophobota bacterium | reverse complement strand
GTAAAAATAGTATCTTCCGGGCGCTTCTTAAGAGAAATAGGCCGTAAATAAGACCGCATACTTTTTTGGTTAAGGTACCAGGTTGGAGATGGCCAAACCTGTTTAAAGCCAAAGCCCATAGCGAAGCGAAGCAATCTCATGGAAAGTATGTCCTCTTGGGGATTGCCACGTCGCTGTGCTCCTCGCAATGACAGTGAAGAAATATCAGGTTATTTTGGAAACTAACTATTAGTCCAAATGGGGATAAAAATCCAAAGGCTTGGGAAAAGACAGACCGGATAGGGGGAAGAAAATCCATATGTCTGAGGCAAAGGGGACGACACAAAAAATGGTGAAGAATGAGCGGACTCAACGATTAAAGGAACGGTTATTGCATACCCGTCCCGAAGTTGAAAGTGAAAGAGCCCGACTGCTTACCCAAAGTTACCGAGAAACTGAGGGACAACCAACGGTGATCCGGAGAGCTTTGGCTCTCCAGAAGATATTGGAGGAAATGTCTATCTCCATCAAACAAGATGAGCTCATTGTGGGTCATCGGTCTAACAAACCTCGCAGTGGTCCTCAGTTTCCGGAAATGTCCATTAAGTGGATAATTAAGGAACTGGATCGGTTCGAGGCCCGACCTGTAGACCAATTCCTTACCTCCGATGAAGTAAAAAAAGAACTACGGGAAATCCTGCCCTGGTGGAAAGGAAAAACCGTATGCGATTGTGCCTGGCACAATATCCCGGAAGATACTAAGCGTCTAATTGGCAGCCACATCTTTGTAATCGACAATAATCTGCTTAATGGGTTGGGACACATTTTGCCCAACTATCAGAAGGCCATTAGTCTGGGTTTCCGTACTCTAAAAGAACAAGCTCTCTCTCATCTTGGGCGCCTGGAGTATTTGTCGGGGGATGATTTTGAGAAAAGGCATTTTTGGAAGGCGGTGATTATTGTTCTGGAGGCGGCCATCACTTTTGCCCGTCGTTACGCTGATTTAGCCCGAGAGTTAGCTGACAGCGAAAAGGATCCCTGGCGAAAAGAGGAACTTCGGGAGATATCCCGAATCTGCCGGCGTGTTCCCGCTCATCCGGCCAGTAGCTTTCGGGAGGCAGTACAATTTTTCTGGTTCCTGCAGTGTATTTGTTTTATTGAATCAGACGGAATGTCCATATCTCCGGGGAGATTCGATCAATATATGTATCCCTATTACCAAAAAGATCTCAAAAGAGCTATTCTCACCCGGGAAGAAGCCCGGGAAATACTGGAGTGTCTCTGGATCAAATTCAGCGAATTAGTGGAGCTGTTCCCGGAAGACTGGGCCTATACGGCCAGTGGTTTTCCTATGGGTCAGAATTTAATTGTAGGAGGACAAACACCTGATGGCCAGGATGCTACTAATGAACTTTCCTATCTTTGCCTGGAAGCCGGGGCCAGGATGCAGTTGCCTCAGCCAAATCTATCGGTAAGATTTCATCAGAACTCACCGCTAAAGTTTCGTCAAAAGGCTGCCGAAGTAATTCGATTGGGCTATGGACAACCGGCCTGTTTCAACGATGAGATTATCATTCCCGCTTTACTTCGAAGAGGTATTCCTCTAAAGGATGCTCGAGATTATGCCGTGGTGGGCTGTGTGGAAATTGCTGTTCCCGGAAAGACAGAAGCCTACTCCAACCCGGCCAACTTAAATCTTCCCAGAGTGCTGGAAATAACCCTGAACAATGGTCAAGATGTATTTTCTCAGGAAAAAATTGGCCTATCAACCGGTGATCCTCGACAATTTAGAACTTTTGAGCAACTATGGGATGCTTTCCGAAAGCAAATGGAGTTATTCGTTTACCATATGGTGGTAGCCAGTAATGCCATTGAGAGAGCACACGCTGAGCTCGTACCCACCCCATTTTTGTCGGTCCTGATCTCAGATTGCCTGGAGAAAGGAAAAGACGTGATTGACGGAGGGGCAGTTTACAATTTTTCCAGTCCACAAGGAATAGGTATTGCCAATATAGCTGATTCTCTGGCTGTAATCAAGAAACTTGTTTTCGAAGAAAAGAAAATTACTATGCTTGAATTACTGGAAGTCCTCAAAGTCAATTTTCAGGGTCAGGAAAAGTTGAGACAGATACTGATAAATAAAGTGCCCAAATACGGCAATGACGATGATTATGTGGATTCGTTAGCTGGAAGAGTCAGTATGTTGTACGGAAAAGAAGTAGAGAAGTACCATAATCCTCGCGGAGGGCAGTTTCAGCCCGGACTTTACTCGGTCTCCATTAATGTACCTATGGGAAAGCATGTGGGAGCTACCCCTGATGGTCGGAAGGCTCATACCCCCATATCGGATGGAGTCTCGCCGGTACATGGCCTGGATGTCAACGGACCTACGGCAACCTGTAAGTCGGTTTCTAAGTTAAAACATATATTATTTTCCAACGGTACTTTACTTAATCTCAAGTTTCACCCCGAGAACCTCGGCAGTTCTGAAGGAATGATGAAGTTAGTCTTTCTTATTGAGTCCTTTTTTAATCTGGGGGGAATGCATATACAGTTCAACGTGGTCTCCGCCGATACTCTGAAGAAAGCCCAAAAATACCCGGAGAAATACCGAAGTTTGGTAGTTCGAGTTGCTGGTTACAGTGCATATTTCACTGAACTTTATCAGGATCTGCAGGACGACATCATTGTCCGAACAGAGCATAGATTATAGAGAGAGTTGAAAGGTTAAAATGCAACTATATTCTTTGGGAAAAAATAATAGGGAGGAGAATGAACATGGAAATTAAAGAAATAAAGGTCGAACTATTAACCGAAATTTCCCCGTCCGACTTTAGACCTTATGGTCAAATTATGGGTCTGGAGGACAAAGTTCCTCTGGAGGACTTTGTCCATTTAAGCTATTGGGCAAAAAATGTCGATTTAGGTCCTGACAATGAGAAAATAGACGGGGGTCTTCTACTTTGTAAGAAAGTGAATAGCCAAATTACCAAAATGGAAAGACATAAAATGACTTCAGAAATCTTTATTCCTCTCATTGGCCAGACCATTTTCGTTATGGCCCCCGCCGATAATTCAAAAGAAATGCCTGATCTGACCAAAATTCGGGCTTTTCTTTTAGATGGTACTCTGGGAGTGGCTCTGCACAAAGGAAATTGGCACTGGCCTCCCGTTCCTCTAAGAAAAACGGCCAAGTTTGTGCTCTTGAGAAAAGGAGAACTCTCAGATCCTACTGACACGAAGAATTTGGGCCTGGAACTGAAATTAATTATTTAACCGGTTGCCTAAATTTCATTTCTAAATCTCTTCTCTTACTGTTCCCATGGTAAGCCCTCTTACCAGATACCGTCGAGCCAGCATGGTAAACGCCAAAGTAGGAATAATCGCAATACACCCGGCGGCGGCAATGGCTCCCCAAATGATAGCATATCCGGTAACAAACTCGGCTACCCCTATCTGAACTGTCCTGGCCTCGGTAAAGGTAAGAATCAGAGCAAAAAGGAATTCATTCCAGGAGAAAATAAAGTTGAGGATGGCCACGGCAATGAGAGCGGGGGCGATAAGAGGAAAGGTGATTATAATCATCGCTTTGAGTCGGGAACAGCCATCCAACATGGCTGCTTCTTCGCACTCTACAGGAAGATCCTCAATGAAACTCTTGAGAATCCATACGGCCAGGGGAATATTGAAAGTCAGGTAAACCAAAATCAGCGCCCACCAGGTATCCAGGAGTCCGTAACTTTGCATGAGCAAAAACATAGGGACGGCAAATACAATGGGAGGAAGCATGCGGATGGAAAGCACCCAAAAAGAGAAATTGCCACCACCGGTTTTGAATCTTCCTATACTGTAAGCCGCCGGAAAAGAGACAGCCAAAGTAATCAAAGTACTTACCGTGGTAATAATAATGCTATTTAGAATATATTTTGCAAAAGGATAGTAAGTGAAAACTTTAACATAATGTTCCAGACTTGGCTTAAATTTCCAGACTGGCGGCAGACTGTAAAGTAGGCTTTCTGGTTTGATGGAAAGATGGAAAGTCCAGAGAATCGGAATCAAAGCCACAATGGAAGCTAAGAGTAAAATAATGTAAGTGAGAACATTACCCATAGTTTTTCGCTTCATCGTTTTTTCTCCCCCAGTGAGAAATACTTCACGTAAACCTGAGTAAGGACAGTAATCAATACCAGAACAAGTAAAGTCGTGGCCGCTCCTAATCCCACATTTCCCTGTACCATAGCCATCCTCTGAATAAAAATGCTAATCGTTTCGGTAGATTTTCCTGGTCCCCCTTTAGTGAGAATAAACACGATATCAAAAGTCTTGAAGGAATCCATAATTCTGAAAATGATGGCTACCGCCAGAACCGGCTTCAGAAGAGGTAGAGTAATATACCGCAGTCGCTGCCGGCCCGAAGCACCATCCATCAAAGCCGCCTCAAATGGTTCTTTGGGAAGTGCTTGCAGTCCAGCATAAAGAATCACGAACACAAATGGAGTCCACTGCCAAATATCTATGGCCACTAAGGTAAGTAGAGCAGTATTAACATCACTCAACAAATTCCGGGGAAGGTTTAAAAGGTTTAAGTAATAGGAAATGGGGCCGTAAAGGCGATTGAGGCCCATTCTAAACATGAGACCGACAACTACCGGGGAGAGAGCCAAAGGAGCAATTAAAGGATAAATAAAAACAGCCGTTCCTTTGACATTTCTATTCATCAGAGAAGCCAGGAGGAATCCGAGAAGTAGTTCCATTACCGTGGCCAAGAAAACATAAGTAAAGGTAACTCGAATGGAATTCCAGAAAAAAGGATCACTAAAAACTCTCACAAAATTGTCCACTCCACTAAAAGGAGGGTGAAAATAGTTCATAATAGTCACATCATGCAGGCTCAACCAGATGGAATAAGCAAACGGATAAATTACCACTCCTACCAAAGCCACAATAACCGGAATAATCAGCAGATACTTGACCGTCTTATCCTTGCCTATTTCTTCCCAAAAACTTGTCATAAACATAGCTTTATCCCTGATCTTTTCCCATTTTACAAATCAGGGGTAGCCAGAGAAGGCCTGGCTGCCCCTGATTAGTTTTTCCCCTTAGAGTTACTTGTTGTAATAGCCACCCCGTCTCATAATATCATCTACCTTGGTGTTTACCAGATCACAAGCTGCCTGAGGAGTTATCTCCCCGGCAAAAGCCATAGAGAAGAAGGTATTGATGGTATCATGAATCATAGGCCATTCCGGAATGGCTACTTCGGCCTGACCATATGCCTTCATGAACTCAAACATGTATTCCCACTGAGGATTGACTGATAGAACATCCGGATTGAAGAACACCTGCTTGGTAGGAAGAGGAATGGTCATCTTCTTGGCTACCCACAGAGAGCCTTCCGGGTCACTGGTCATCCAGGCCAAAAACTTAAATGCTTCCTTCTTGTGTTTGGAATAAGCATTAATGGGGAAGGTCCAGGTATGGGTGAAAGCCGCCGGGTCAACCCCGGATTTGCAAGGTGTTTGTCGAATGGCAATGTTCATCATGGTACCACCCGTTTGCCTTTGAATGTCCCCATAAGCAGCGTCCCATTGAATAGCAAAGGGAACCTTACCGGTAGCCAGAGCAGATAGTACTTCCATATATTCGTAGGTGTCTACGTCGGGAGGAGCTACTTTGTACTTCCGCACCAGGTCTACCTTATACTGGAGGGCTTCTACGGCGGCCGGACTGTTAAATTGAGGTTTCCAGTTCTCGTCGAAAAATTTACCCCCGAAAGACCAGAAATAGACGTACCATTCTTTGGGCATACACTCTCCCGGTTTTCCTTGCATAACCGTCCCGAATTCCGTAGGAGAATCAGGATTATGGCTTCTGGTAAACTGTTTGGCCATGTCCAGAAAACCATCCCAGGTATTCAGTTTTTCGGGATCATCAATGAGGTCTTTGCGATAGTACAAAAACATGGTACTGATCACAAAGGGAAAGGCGTATATTTGTCCTTTATACTCCACTGACTTAAAAGAAACAGGCAGGAAACCCACTTTCTCTTTATCGTAGGGATAGAGTTGTTTATCGGCGAAGTATCCATCCAGAGGCTCAATAACTCCAGCGCTGGCCGCTTCTCCCACATAATTGGAGAGAAGGAAGGCAGCATCGTATTTAGGCGATCTTCCCAGTAACATAGTTACTACTCTGGTGAGATATCCGTGTCGACCAATTTCGTCAATAACCACATTGATGCCTGTTTGCGGAGTGACATTCTTATTGTAGTAATCGGCTGCCACTTTCATACCATCAGCTTCGGCACCGGTACGGACCAAAATGTGAATGGTGGTTTTGTCACCAGGACTGGCCCATACTGATCCTGCGACAAACATTACCCCGAGGACCACAACTACCATGGTTATACTTAACCATCTCTTACCTTTTAACATTTTTTTCTCCTTCTTGGAAAATCATTCCACCCACGACTCCTGATTTCATCACCTCCTTACCTCTTTATGGTTTATTTGCCGACAATCGTACCCTTTTAACCTAACCTTCAGTTTGCCATCAAGACCCCGGTAATAGTAGTTTGATGTTGGACTATTTGTTTTACGGAATCCCGTATAATCAACGTAGGCTTTAATTTCTTCTCCACGTAGGGACTTTGGGGATTATTAAGCCTAAACATAATAAGTTTTGCTGCCACTACTCCCATTTCGTAGGTCGGCTGCTTAATGGTGGTGAGAGAAGGGTTAGTGATTTCGCTCCAATTGGTTTCGTCAAAACCGACTACCGAAACTATATCAGGAACTTTTATCCGGGCCTCTTTAATCGCCTTCATTAAGCCCAGGGTCATAAAGTTGTTACCAGAGAAGATAGCCGTAGGGAGTGAAGGTAGATTAAGAAGTTCTTTTGCGGCACAATATCCGCCCTCAATGGAAGAATTGGTAAATTTTACATATTTATCCTCTAATCGAATCCCCTTATCTGCCATAGCCTTTTTTGCCCCCTGGAAACGCTCTCTTCCGGTACTGAAACGCTGCGAGCCGTTAATAACCGCGATTTTTTGATGTCCCTTTCCTATTAAGTACTCAATGGCCAGGTAAGCACCCCTCAAATTGTCACTGATAACTAAATCTCCGTTAACATTTCGAGGCCTTCGATTCAAAAATACGGTGCTGCGAAAAGAGGCAAACAATTCTGCCTGATTATCAATTTTCGGTTTTGCTGAACAAATAATAATCGCCTCGGCATAGCGCTCTTTAAGGACTTGGATGAAATTATTTTCTCTCTGGGTATCTTCATCAGTATTGCATAATATCACGTTATAATCATGTTCCCGGCACACATCTTCAATGCCCCGAACGATGGGAGGATAAAATGGATTGGCAATGTCGGCCATAACTACCCCCACTAAGTTGGACCGTTTAGTTCTCAATTCAATAGCCGTCCGGTGCGGTCGATAGTGCAATTTTCTTATCGCCTGCCGTATTTTTCCGCGGGTTTCCGGGGCTACGTTCTTACTACCATCGAGAACCCTCGACACTGTCATTAGAGAAGTACCGGCCAACTTGGCCACGTCCTTCATAGTGGATTCCATCTCCATTCCTTATGGTAGTGTGTTTTCCAAATAACCTAATATTCTTCCTCTACCACTGTGAGGAGCGAGATTCCTCATTTCATTCGGAACATGCTTTCCCTGAGATTGCCACGCCTGCCCCTGGCAGGCTCGCAATGACAGAAGAGGGTAGGGGAGGCTTTAGCTTCCCAAATTGCCTCTATTTCTTGCTTCACCAGGGGCGACTGAAGTCACCCTTACCCGAACGAAGTGAGGAATCTTGCCCCTCGCCATCACTCGGAATGGCACTTTTGGCTAAGGCATAACAACCCCATATAACCGAGTCATAGCCCAAGAGAGCTTTCACTACCGGAGTTAAAAAAGGTTTATAACGACAGATTTCCTGGAGTTTTTTAATTAGCGGCTTAATAATTAATTCATCTGCCCGATCGGTTTGGATAACTCCTCCTCCGAGAATAAATTTCTCTGGGTTCACAATATAATTTACGATAGAAATACCCAGGGCCAAATATTTAATAGCCACTTCTAAAACTTCGTTGGCTAAACTGCTTCCTTCCCGAGCTGCCTTTAGTACATCTCGGGCCGAGAAATGTTCCAGGTCATCCGGCACCACTTTCCTAAAGATTGTATCTGGCTCGCCTTTTAGCTTTTCTTTCATTTGTCTCACCAGGCTGGGACCAGAAGCAAAGGCTTCTAAGCATCCCACCTGGCCACAACGGCAGATTGGGCCAGCCGGATCTATGGTGAAATGTCCCACTTCCCCGGCCAGAGAATTCCAGCCTCGATAGAGCTTTCGGTCAATGATTATTCCTCCTCCGATCCCAGTACTAATAGTAATATAGACTAAATTATCATTATTTTTTCCGGCTCCAAAATATAACTCTCCCAGGGCACCAACATTAGCATCATTATCAAGTTTTACTGGGCATTCAAACTCCTGTTCCAAAATTTCTTTCAGAGGAACGTTCCGCCACCCGGGTAAGTTTGGTGGATTTAAGATTACTCCAGTATAAATATCTAAAGGACCCGGGGCAACTACGCCTATACTTCCCAGGTCAGCAACTTTAACCTTATTTTTAATTAAAATAGCCTTGATATTGTCAATCAATTTCTTAACGGTATCAGGCCAGGTATGTTCCGCCCGGGTAGAAAAGGTTAAGTGATCAAGTAGGGCCGCATTAGCGCTATACAGAGCCTCTTTGATTTTGGTTCCGCCGATGTCCACTCCCACAATTGCTTTGGCCATTTCGTCTATCCTCCCACTCGAACTTTCAGAAGATATTTCTCCTCTATCTTATATTTCAATTCTTCGGCTCTACTTCGTTCCAAAGGCTTTATCCGATCCATTCCAGAGAGTTTTCCCAAACTTCGGTATTTCGATAAACCAAGCCTGTGGTAGGGTAAGATGTCCAAAGAGGTAATGGAAAGGGACGAGACAAAAGAAGCGATCTCCATTACTTCCTCGGATGAATCATTGAATCCAGGAATCAAGGGAACACGTACCGTTAAACAGGACACGGTTTTAACAGCCTGTTTCAAATTTTCTAAAATTATCTTATTATCTTTACCGGTAAACTTTCGGTGTTTTTGCGGATACATATGTTTGATATCGTAAAGCAAGTAATCAACCTGGGCTAAAACCTGGAGAAAAGTTTCTGTATTGGCATAACCACACGTTTCCAGGGCGGTATTAATTCCTGCCTTTTTAGCGGCCAACAATAATGAAATTACAAATTCCGGTTGGTTCATGGGCTCACCGCCTGAAATAGTTATTCCTCCTCCGGAAACCTGGTAAAAAACCAGATCTTTTTCTACTTCCTTGATAACTTCTTCTACGGATAGATCTTTTCCACTGATACGCAGTGCTTCTGAAGGACAGGCTTCCGCGCATTGGCCACAATGGTCACATTTGTTCCTCTCAATTCTGATAGTTCCTTTTTTAAAGGTTAAAGCAGTTTTCGGGCAGGTATTCACACAGGTTTGGCAACCGATGCATTTATTAGGGAAATACATTAATTCTCTTTGATAACTTATCCCTTCTGGATTTGAACACCATAAACAACTAAGAGGACAGCCCTTGAGAAACACGATGGTGCGAATGCCCGGTCCATCATGAAGACTGAATCGTTGGATATCGAAAACCCTCCCTGGATGATTAAGCTCGCTAGAAAGGGTCAAGTTTTTCTCCTGTTCTTTCATAATCTCATAGTCCGGCATATTCAGTTCTGGCAATAATGTCATTCTGCAAGGATTCATCCAGCTCGACAAAATAAGCACTGTAACCAGCCACCCTGACTACCAGGTTTCCAAAAGCTTCTGGATTCTTTTTGGCCTGCTGCAAAATGTCTGCTGATATAATATTAAATTGAACATGCGTACACTTCAGTTGAACAAAACCGGCCAGGAAATCAGCAAATTTTTTCAGGGATTCTTCCCCTCCAAAAACACTGGGATGGAATTTCAAGTTAAGCAATGATCCATTGGATGAAAGTAGTTGATCTATTTTACTAACTGACTTAAGGACCGCCGTAGGCCCCTTCTTCTCTCTTTCTCTAACGGGAGAAAGTCCTCCATCGGCCAGGGGTTCCCCAGCTCGTCTGCCATCTGGGGTAGCCCCAACAACTAAACCCAAGGGAACATGGGCTGAGATTGTGTAAAGTCCTGGTTGGTAGCTTCCCCCTCGGGGATTCTTATTTCTCTCCACTAATAAACAGTAATGTCTGGCCCACTTCCTGGCAATTTCATCAACTTCATCAATATCGTTTCCAAATTTAGGAGAAGAATTTAATAGTCTTTGTCGTAAGGGTTCATCCTCAAGAAAATTTTTGTCTAATAGGTGATTAAGTGAGAGAAGATCTATTTGTTGCTCTTGGTAGACAAATTTCTTGATGGCCATTAAAGAATCAGCCAAATTAGCTACTCCGATGGCCTGAGGTCCGGTAAAATTATACCTGGCGCCCCCCCGAGATACATCCTCACCTTTCTTTAGACATTCATCCACTACCGAAGACAAGAATGGAGTGGGAAGAATTCGGGCCTGTACTTGATCTACTAGGTTGCATCCGGCCACCATCTGATCAACAAAATAATCCATTTCTTTCTTTAGCGCCTTCTCCAGAGATTCGTAAGAGTTGAAGTGGCCGTTTGATTTATCTAAAAAGACTGCTTTTCTGTTGGTGAGACGATCTTTTCCCTTGTTTATAACTAACTCTAATAATTTAGGTAAGTTAAACAACGCGGCATCACTGAGACCAAGGCTTTTCCCGGGAATTCCCAGTTCTACACATCCAATAATGGCGTAATTACGGGCATCATCAGGTTTAATCCCTCGGTTTAATAAAGCAGGGATGATTATTTCATCATTAAATAGCTGAGGCATCCCAAATCCCAGGCTAATTACCTGGCTAACTTCCATAAGAAATTTTTGGGAAGTCCGATTATGTAAACGCACCGAAAGATTTGGCTGAGGCATTCGAATATGGGCCGAAGCTTTTAAACATAAAAATGAAAGCTCATTAGTGACATCTTCTCCTTTCTCATTTATTCCTCCCAGGGCCACATTAAATCCTATGGGGAAACCAGCGAAATATTTGACTTCCTTGGCCGGTCGCAACAATACAATTTCATTGAATTTTAGCCACAAACACTCCATTATCTCCAGGGCTTTTTCCGGTGTCAGAATATTTTCCTTGATATCGTTTGAATAAAAGGGGAATAAATATTGATCAATTCTCCCCGGAGAAAAGGAGCTGGCTACCGACTCTATATGGAGCATTAAGAACAAAAACCAGAGCGATTGGACTGCTTGAGGAAAGGTAGCCGGAGAATTAACCGAAATATGTTTACAATTAGTCATAATTATTCCGAAGTGTTCTCTCTTTTCTCCAGTACTTTGTCTCGCCTTAGACTCGGCTAATTTTGCGTATCTTAAAATAAACTCAGATGCACCCTTCAGCGAAATATCCACTGCTCGATAAAAATTTGTCTTCTCCCTATCATTATAAGATACCAGTAACTTTTCTTTCACTTGCTTACGTAATCCCCTGATTCCTTTTTTCAGCCATTTCTCTACATTGGGGAGTATATGACCTTGATTATGAGTGGTCTGGTTTAAAGTAAATACCTTAGCCTCTCGAGCAATTTTAGTTTCTTGGGAAAGAGACTTTTCAATCTCATTCTTTAAGGTTTTTCCCTTCCAATAAGGAAAAATTTCTTCTCTCAGTTTTCGTTTGTTTTCCTCACTAATAAAAAAAGATTCCTGCTCTCTGGTACTAATGGTATCAAGTTCTTCATTCAACCACCGGATTGAACACTCCGGAGCAACCACTCCTACTCTGGGAAGAATAGACCTGCTTCCCACGATTAACTCATCCGAAGTTACCTTTATTTTAATATGATTTAAAATGTGTCTCAGAGCTTTAGCTCTTCGAATGATGGTAGGTTCTCCCGGGGTTTTCAGGAAACTTTCAGTCATCAAAATAGCTCTTTCCATAGAGATTTCCCTTTTAGTTGAAAGAATCTCCTTTTTTAATCTTTGAACCCGGGAAGAAACACTGTAGTTTTTTTGAGACAGTGTCATTTTACCTGCTCTTACCAGGAATCTAACTCCTGGTGGTTAGTTTCCCAAATAACCTTACAATGATTTGTCATTGCGAGAAGCGGAGCCACCAAAGGTGTAGGGGAGGCTTTAGCCTCCCACTGTCATTGCGAGCCTGCCAAAGGCAGGCGTGGCAATCTCAGGGCAAGCATGCCCTCTTGAGGATGGCCACGTCTGATGACAGAGAAAGAATATTGAGTTACTGAGGAAGCAGAGCACCAGTTAATGGGCTATATGTTAACGTTAACATAGTGATTCTTATAATACCGCCCTTTATTTTTTTGTCAACCGACCAGCTTTCCCCGAAAATCCTAAGACGTGGGGATCTGCCGAGACTGTTTTCCTCTGTGTCATTGGAAGAAGTGAGATTCCTCCACTGTCATTGCGAGCCTGCTGAAAGTAGGCGTGGCAATCTCAGGGGTTGCTAAGCCTCTTCCGAGCCCAGCGAGGA
>DAOVGF010000046.1 GCA_030672545.1 Candidatus Aerophobota bacterium | reverse complement strand
ATGAAACTTAGTTTAATAAAGGGTCCGATGAATCGGACCGCTACAATGTGGGGGTTTTTCCTAGAGGAACCAAACGAACCAGAGGAACCAAATGGGCCGAGCGTCGTTTGACTTACGGTTTCTAAGGCGTTATAATATACTTATGTTGAGAGAGCTGTTTTCTTTTAATTTATTGGGGCATAGTCTGGGTATTGATCTGGGGACTACCAATACTCTTATTTATCGAAAAGGGCAGGGGATAGTCTTAAATATGCCCACCGTGATGGCTTTACGAAACACAAACGAAGAGGTTATCGGGGTGGGGGAAGAAGCTCGGCTGATGTTAGGTAAAACTCCCCAGAACATCAGAGCCATTCGTCCTCTTCAGGATGGGGTGGTGGCAGACTACGAGATTACTCGAAAAATGGTCTCTCATTTTATTTCTTTAATTCAGCCCGGCCGGGTTTTAATTGGACCAAAGCTGATTATTGGAGTACCCACCGTGGCCACCAGAGTAGAAAAAAGAGCTTTAGTAGATATTGCTCAGGAGGTGGGAGCCCGACGTATTCATCTGGTAGAGGAACCAGTAGCCGCAGTGATTGGCGCTGACCTGCCTATTTCAGAGCCGGTGGGAAACATGGTGGTGGATATCGGAGGAGGGACCAGCGAAGCTGCTATAACCTCCCTTAATGGGGTAGTAGTAAGTAGATCCATCCGGGTAGCCGGCGACGAGATGAACCTGGTCATTTCTCAATATCTCAGAGAAGAATATAATCTTTATATCGGCGAACAAATGGCCGAGCATATCAAGATTAGCATTGGATGTGCTCTGGCCGAGGATAAAAAAGAGAAAATTAAGATCAGAGGAAGAGACTTAAAAGCTGGTTTTCCTCGTGAAATAGAGATAGATTCCCGAGAGATGAGCAGCGTACTTTCTCCTGTTCTTAATACCATCCTGGATATGATTGAGGCCACTCTGGAGGCCAGTCCGCCAGCCCTGGCGGGAGACATAATGGAAAGGGGAATCTGTCTTACCGGAGGAGGAGCTCGCTTAAGAAAACTTGATGAGTTTGTTTCAGCAAGAGTCAAACTTCCCGTTTGGGTGGTCTCTGAGCCTCTTCTTTCGGTGGTTACGGGGCTGGGTAAGCTATTGGAAAATCCGGGACTTCTCTCCCAGGTAGAGATAAGCACTGGTCTCAAATAGACCAAAAATCCACCGTTTTTTTCGAAAAAAGGGTGATCTTCTAAATCCTAAGTGGCAGAGGAGACAAAGATCAAGCACCGACCCCGTTCTGAAGTTTTATTGCTGATGGTATTGTTGACGGGCTCCCTTTTTCTCATGCTTTTTTCCCATTATCGTTCCGAGTCAGTAACAAGATTCCGCGAAAGAAGTTATCTAACGGTGGAAAGCGTTCAGCTTGTTTTTTATCACCTGAGAAGCGAAGGAATCGGGTTTCTCTCCGATATCGGCCAGGTTAGTGAATTAAGGGAGGAAAACAAGACACTCAAGAGGAAAATAGCCGAACTCTCCTTCAAAGAGGAAAGCTATTACCGGCAAATAGTGGCGGATAATCGCAGACTAACCGGTCTGCTTGAATTTAAGGAAAAACAACCTTATTCCCTTGTCCCGGTCAAATTAACTGCCTATAGTCCCGAGGATTACTTCAAAATAATATACATAGACCAGGGTAGCCGGAAGGGAATAGAAAAAGGAATGGTGGTGGTGAACGCCCAGGGATTAGTGGGCAGAATAGTTGAGGTTTACCCCCGTCAATCTAAGGTTCTCTTAGTTATAGATGAGAGAAGTAAAGTAGGAGTAAGAGATAGACAAACAGGTGATGTAGGTGTCTTGCAAGGTAGAGGAAAAGAAGGTACCGGCGATTTGAAATATCTCTTGAATAAGGCCGAAGTAGTCATAGGTGGTGAGTTAATAACCTCTGGATTAGGGGGTCTTTTCCCGGAGGGTATTCCCGTGGGAAAGATATTGACCGTAGTGAGAAAGCCTTACAGTATATTTCTGGAGGTCAAGGTGTTACCGGCGGTAGATTTTGGAAAACTGGAAGAAATTTTCCTCATAAGAAAATGAAGAGACTCATTATTCTTTTCGTCTTATTAGTTTTGGCTTTGACTTTGCATATCTTTTCTATGGGTTGGCCTTTCTTTCAAAAAGGCCGGCCGGATTTTCTCCTCCTCCTGGTTATCTTTTGGTCCTGGAGATGGGGAGGAAAAGAAGGAATGATAGTTGGTTTTGTCACCGGACTGGTAATAGACCTTCTTTTTTCGCCTCTTTTGGGTCTTTATTCTTTCTCCTTTTCTTTTATGGGATTTTTGATTGGTGAGGTAAGAGAGAGAGTTTATCAAGAAAATATTCTTTTCTTCCTACTAATAGTAGCGGGAGTTTCTCTGCTGTCCAGAGTTATTATCTCCACCTGGCTGGAGGTATTTGGAATTTCCTCTTTTCTTACCCATCTACCCCTTACTCTTTTCCCTGCTCCCCTTTATAATTGTCTCTTGGCCTTCTTTATTCTCCTTCTCCAAGAGGGTTGGGCTATGAAAAAGACCGGAAGAAGTAGTTGAGCTTCTTAAATTACTCGGGGAACCTGGAAGTGGCCTCTTCGCTTGGCCGGAGCGTTAGAAAGAGCGTCTTCTTGAGAGAGTGAAACTCCCGTTTTATCTTTCCGCCAGACATTAAATAAAGGTAGAACATGGAAAGTAGGCGCTGTATCGCTAACATCAACTTCTTTTAGTTTTTCCACGTACTCGAGAATTTTCCCCAGTTGACGGGCAAACTTTATTTCTTCTTCCTTACTCAACTGAAGCCGGGCCAGGTGAGCAATATACCGGACCTCTTCTTGTTCTATTCTCTTCTTCATTTTCCTTCCTTACCTCTTAAAGTTTTAATGAAGGGTGGTCGATGAATGCCTTTTTCGGTGATTATGGCGGTGATATACTTTGCCGGGGTGATATCGAAAGCTGGGTTGTAGACTTCCACTCCCTTAGGAGCAATTCTTTTCCCGTTTATTTGGGTTATTTCATCCGGGGAACGTTTTTCCAGGGAAATTTTTTCGCCACCAGGGATAGATAAATCTACGGTGGAAAAAGGACAAGCCACATAAAAGGGAATATGGTGCTCTCGGGCCAGAACGGCCAGAGTGTAAGTTCCAATTTTATTGGCCGTATCACCATTGGCAGCTACCCTATCCGCTCCTACCAGGATCTTGTCGATTTTTCCCTCCTGCATTACCGCTCCCGCCATATGGTCACAAATCAGGGTTACTTTGAATCCCTCCTGAAGTAACTCCCAGGCTGTAAGTCGAGCCCCCTGGAGAAGTGGTCTGGTTTCATCCACATAAACTCTTATTTTTTTCTTTTCCTCCTTAGCCCGATAAAGAATTCCCAGAGCGGTACCGTAATCGGCTGTAGCCAGAGCTCCAGCATTACAGTGAGTGAGAACAGTATCACCATCCGAGATGAGAGCAGCTCCCTTTTGGCCAATTCTTCGGTTACATATTTTATCCTCCTCCAGGATTTTTAGAGCTTCCTCTTGGAGAATTCTCTTTATTTCAGGGATTGGTCTCTCATTGTTTTCTTCAGCCCGGCGGATCATTCTTTCCAAGGCCCAGAACAGATTGACCGCTGTGGGTCGGGAAGATCGCAAGAAATTAACCGTTTTTTGTAACTCTTCCCGGAAATCTGGCCAGTTTTGAGCTGAGGAAGACTGGATACCTACCACTATACCCAGAGCTGCAGCTATTCCCAGAGCGGGTGCTCCTCTTATTTTGAGTGAAGTAATAGCTTCTCTTACCTGATCAATCTCCTTAAGATAAAGATATTCTAATTTGAGGGGAAGCTGAGATTGATCAATAATCTTAATAGAATTCTTTTCCCAGATAATCGTCTCAATAGCCAATTTTTCCCTTACTCCTTTCTTTAGATAAAATTCTGCTTAATTTAACGAACTCTTCTACCGTTAATTGTTCAGCCCGCCGACGAGGATTAATTCCTGAGTTGATTAAAATTTGCTCTATCTCTGCTCTGGCCAGTCCAAGGGCCTGGGCAAAAGAGTTAATCAGCATTTTTCTTCGAGCTGAAAAGGCGGCCTTTACCACCCGAGCAAAAAGATTCTCATCGACTAAGTCGGCAGTATCCTGCGGTGTTATCTTGAATAAGCTGGAGCTAACTTTCGGCCGGGGTATAAAGGCTTGAGGAGGAACATCAATAATTTTGCTCAGGTGTCCAAAATGGCTCAAAAGTACCGTCATAACTCCTCGTCTTCTACTTCCTGGGGGAGAGAGCAGTCGTTCTCCTACCTCGCGTTGGAGCATAACCACCATAAACTTAACCCATTTTTCCCTGATTAACTTGAGCAGAATAGATGAGGCCAGATGGTAAGGAAGATTGCCCACTACTTTTACCGAACGAAAAGATAACTTTCTTCTCTCCCAGGAAACTTGACAGATATCCCTCTGGATAACCTCCAGGTTTTTCTTTTCCTTCAGTTCTTCTCTTAATATCTGACAGAGTAGTTCATCTATTTCCACGGCTAAGATGCATCCGGCTCTCTCAGTTAGCCGGCGGGTTAAAAGACCAGTTCCTGCTCCTATCTCCAGAATCACGTCATCCTTACCTGCTTCAGTGGCATCTATGATTCTCTCAATAATGTGAGGGTCGATTAAGAAATTCTGGGAAAGAGCTTGCTGAGGAGTAAAATGGTATCGATTCCAGAGTTCCTCTGTCTCTTCCTTTAGCTTCATTTATTTTTTTCTATTTGTTATTCCTTAATTCGAGGGAAAAGAGGTTTGGCCGACTGAATTTCCGTGCCGGGGATCAATCCTCCCCATTTTCCTGCCTTCTCAAAGAGCTGTTTCTCCAGATCTTCCTTCAAACCAAGTTGCTGCCAGATTTTTTGGGCAGACGGGGGAATGAAAGGAAAAAGAAGCAAACCTAAAATTCTCAGAGTCTCCAAAACCTGATACAGAACACGGGATAATCTTTCTTTGTTCTCCTTACCGGTAAGTTGCCAGGGAGCATTTCGATCAACATAAAGATTAGTGAGTTTCACTACTTTCCAGATTTCAGTTAAAGCAACGGAGAAGGAGAGAGTTTCCATGGATAATTCCATACGGGGGAAAACAGCCCCAACTGCTTCTTTGAGCTTTTTGTCTTCTGCTTTTTCCTCTCCCGGGGAAGGAATCTTTCCCTGGCAGTATCGGGTAACCAGGGGTAAGGTTCGATTAAGAAGATTTCCCAAATCATTAGCCAGATCGCTGTTTATTCTTTTGATGAAGATTGACTTGGAGAAAGTACCGTCTTGGCCAAAGGGGACCTCTCGCAAGAGAAAATAACGCAATTGGTCGCTTCCGTAATCTTGAGCTAATTGAAGGGGATCGATTACTCTGCCTTGTGATTTGGACATTTTCCCCCCATTTACTTTCCACCAACCATGGGCAAAAACTCGTTGGGGAAGAGCCAGGCCCAAAGCCAGTAGCAGAGCCGGCCATATTACAGCATGAAATTTGAGGATATCCTTTCCCACCAGATGAACATTGGCCGGCCAGAATTTGGTAAGTTTTGTCTCATTGAGGGAATAACCCAGAGCTGAAATGTAGTTAATCAGAGCATCAACCCAGACATAAATTGTGTGTTGTTCGTCTATGGGCGAGGGAATTCCCCACTTCAGATTAAGTCTGGTAACGCTAAGGTCTCTCAGTCCACTCTTAACAAACTTCATTACTTCGTTCATCCGGGTGCGAGGAAGAACAAAGTCAGGATTTTGCCTGAAATAATCCAGAAGTGGTTCTTGGTATTGGGAAAGGCGAAAGAAATAGCTCTCCTCCTGGATAATTTCTGCTGGTCTTCCACATTCCGGACAAAGCCCACCTTCTTTAAGCTGGCCCTCCAGCCAGAAACTTTCGCAGGGGACACAGTACCATCCTTCGTATTTTCCTTTATAAATATCTCCTTGAGACAAGAGCTTTTGGAAAACATTTCTGACTACCCGGATGTGTCGTTCCTCAGTGGTCCGGATGAAATCATCATAACTTATGGAAAGAGTCTGCCAGAGATTCTGGAAACGCTCTACCATTTTGTTAACTAACTCAAAGGGGGTTACCTTTTGATCTTTGGCCGATCGGAGAATCTTATTGCCGTACTCATCGGATCCGGTGAGAAAGAAAACCTCCCAGCCGGAAAGTCTCTTGTATCTAACCAGAGTGTCCGCCGCCACCGTAGTGTAGGCATGCCCCAGGTGAGGTGCACCGTTAACATAGTAAACTGGTGTGCTTAAATAAAAAGTCTTTTTCACTTTCTGCTCCTGGAAAATCCTTCTTTATCCTACCACGGGAGCTCTTCCTGTCAACCGGCACTCGGGATATTCTGTCTCGCTCCGG
>DAOVGF010000024.1 GCA_030672545.1 Candidatus Aerophobota bacterium | reverse complement strand
TCTCTTTTCCCTTTGATTGATAATTGGCCCAATTGATAGCGCCCAAATAATCTCTGGCTGATTTCCTATTTGTGCGGGCTATCGCTGAAGCATAGAAACCGTCTGGTGTGATGCAATTCCCCAGAATTTTGAGTGATTCCTGATAAGCTTCTTCTCTGATGAATAAGTTCTTTCTTCCCATCATCTCACATTCCACCTAACAATATCTAAATCTGTTTATCGAGCCGGCTCTAAAGAAGTCTCCATAACATATACCGACACATGAAATCTTCGGCGTTGGATGACACTTTAGGTGAACTTCCCCCGTGAGAGAACAGGATGGATTAATCGAGGACTCTATCAGAAGCCTCGCCCTTCCAAAAAAGCCGAGCTGATTTCAGGCAGTCCTTAGCACACGAGAATTCCAACAATAGAGTTCTTTCCCCAGGCCCCACTGTCCTACATACCTCAAATTTGGTTGCCTGATGTACCTCGGTTTTCCCTTAACAGGATTCTACCAGGAAGCACAAAATAAGAAAATCACGGCCTTTTCCGCATGTCCTACGGTATGCTCATTCTGCATATCGAGGGGATATTACGTTGAATTTTATCAACCCTTCGATAATTCCGGAGACATAATATCCATTCAGTTTCTTGTATCCCCTGGCTATGTAAAGCTTATCGATGATGTTTTTTTCAGTTGAAATTCGTCGAACAGTATTCTTCAACTCAGAAACAGCGTTTCTGACGATGATTGATTTGTAGCCAAAGGTAAGCGGCAGCGTATCGTTCCCACTATCGCCACAGTAAATAATCTCCCGCTGGTCCAATCCTAACTTTTTTCTCAGGTACTCGAGAGCAGCTAGTTTTGTGGCCCTCCGGGGAAGAATATCAAGTAATCCTAAATCCCGTGTTTCGTCAACACTGTAAACTACGATGGTATCTTTGCAAATAGGTTCAATAATTTCTGTAACCTTCTTTGATACCAAACTGGAGTCTCTTGGATCGTCCAGATAATAGCTGAGTTTGAATTCGTTTTCTTTGTTCCTTTCTTGTATGCGCAGCTGGTTGAGCAAAGAAAGCTTTTCCTTGAACTTGTCGACATTCCAATTCTTGGTAAGCGACCTAATTTGTCTCGTCCATTGATAATCTTCCACAAAATCTTGATTCCTCCGTGAATATATCTTTGTGCCGACTTCTCCCACTACCAGCTCAGGGTAAGGAAGACGAAACTCGGCGATAGCATCTTGAACCAATTCCAAATTTCTTCCGGTGGCGTATATGAGGTTGAGCCTCTCATTTCTGATTATCCTACAAAAAATCGCCATAGACCCGTCGTATTCCTGGCTTCCATTGGGTAACAATGTCCGATCAAGGTCAGTAGCAATTACTGGCAGGTTAATCAACTATGCTCCTTTTTCTCATCTGGGCCATAAATTGCTTAGTTAGGGCAGACCACGAGTAGTGAGTGTTGGCTATTTTGTGACTCCTATTTGCTAATCTTTGTCTAAGGTGCGGTTCCTGGATCATTATATCTATTTTCTCTGCATACAATTCGGGGTCGTTCTTATTGACGATCAGCGCATTATCTTTGAGAACCTCCGTAACAAAAGGCACATGTTTGGACGAGATAACTGCGCATTTTGATGCTGCGGCTTCCAGAACAGCCATGCCCCAACCCTCCATTAACGAAGTGGTAATGTACACATTCGCCAGGGAAAATATTTGGGCAATCTCCTCTTCGGTAAGATATTTCTCCATCAGAACAATGTTCTCTTTGTTCTTGAGATGAGTATATACTTTCCGTATATGTCCATATACTTGCGTTGTAGGATCAACATTTATGATTAAGAGAGCCCGATTTCTGTTGTTAATTTGTGAGAAAGATTTCAAAATCATGTCTTTCTGTTTCGATTCCGTCGTCCTACTTGTCTCTAAGAATACAATATTCGTTTTGAATAAATTAATCAGCTCCTCTTTGTCCATACCGAGTGTTTCTTCAATAATCTTTAAGGCCTTCTTACACTGGTTTATTCTCCGAGGCTTAAATCTTTTAGTGTTAACGCCGGGAGGAAACCAAAAATGATTTTTGACCCGCGACTCGTACTCAGCCGATAGAGTAGCATTTATTTTATTGGATGTTGAAACTATCCCTTCAACGTCAGAAATGAGTTCTTCTTCACTTCTAATTCGCGAAGGAAAATTCAAGGCTTTTACGATCTTTTCCGGAGTCTCTTGGTAACTTTCCCTTTTGAGGATACCCAAAGAGTGTGGCGTCCATATATGAGGAATGTGATAGTTATTCTTTTTTGCTAATTCTTCATTTATTAACCCACCCAAAACTCCTCCATCCCAGTAGTGAGAATTCATAAAATATATGTCTCTCAGCTTCATCCCGATTTCTTTAGCCAAGCTGAAAAAGAAGTCTTTTTCCTGAATAAGGTTGTGCCTTTTTAAGCGTTCTTTGGGAATAAATCTGTTTTCTCCATCTTCTAAATAGATCAAACGACAATAAATCCCTTTCTCGCCCCAAACACCATCATAATAGACTATTCCTTTATGTAAAACCTTGGTTATCGGGTGTCTGTAACCACCTCTATTCAATATGGTCACCTTGTATCGGTGTTTTACCAGCGCGAAAGAAAGACCGTTGACATAGAAATTCTGCCCCCCAGTATCTGTGGTTACCTCAATAACCGGAGCATGACAACCATGATTAGTGATTATCAAGATGTGTTTTCTCTTAGATTTGTTGAACAGCCGATGCTTCTTCTCTTCCATCTACCCTCATTACCTCCTTGGTGAATATTTACAGAATTTTTTAGCTCCAGCAACCGCTTGAGCCGTAAGAATCTTCACCGGTCAACTCATGCTTCCGTCCTCATTTTCATTGTTGCACGTCATCATAACTGTCAATTGCTAACCAAGTACAGAGAAACTATTAACCTTTAGTTAGAAGAGGAGATTTAAGCATAACTTGTCGGTGAGCTAACGATACATACGCTACCTGAACCAGAACTCCCTCTGCTTTTTATATTATCATAATATCTTGATACTGCAAGGGCAGATTCTTGCAAGCTACAACAAAACTGAACGTTTTTTAGACAAGCAACCCCAAGTAAACTACTTGTTTGAAAAGACCAGGACTATGCAAACACCTAACTCAAGTATCAAGTAAACCGATTCCTAAGATAATTCTCCATAGCCTCTTTCACGAATTCAGCCTTGCTTCTTGGGCTGCTCTAAGAGACCCTGCCAGAGGATTCCAGTCAGATGGCGGAGAACAAGTAGCTATCTCAACTGCTTTTGTGGTAGGTTATTTTTCCTTAAAACTTTTGCACCGTCTCCTCAAAGAAAATAAGTTCTTTCTTTTCTCCTACTATTGCTGGACAGTAGGAGCCGTCATCCTGAGTCTGGAACTAGCCAAGATTCTGTCTGGTAAGGTATAATTAATTGGATCCCTGGCCTGGCAGCAATCTCAATAAGACAATACTCAATTCCTATCTACCAATGGCTCGTCTAAAGAGGGCCAGATAGGCACGGGCCACTCTTGGCCATATCAGCCGCCGGCTAAATTGATATGCTTTTCTCCGCAGAGCATCCCGTTCCCTATCGTTCTTGAGAAGGTAAATTATTTCTTCTGCCATAGCTCTGACATCCCCAAACGGGATAATACAGCCTCTTCCGTAAGCCAGCAGTTCCTGGGCGTACCAGTATGGTGTGGAAATAACAGCCTTACCAAAAGCCAGGGCCTGAGTAAGAGTCCCTGAGGAGATTTGCTCCTTTGAGGGATAAGGGGTCAAATAAATATCCGCTGCGGCCAGATAGGTAAAGAGCTTATCCGCACTGACGAACCGGTTCTGAAAACGCACCTGTTTTCTCAATTTACTTTCGGCAACCCGTCTTTCCAGGGAAAGTCTGTATTTCTCACCGAAGCCTCGTAAGACCCGGGGATGAGTCGCTCCAAGTATGAGGTAAAGAACCTCAGGAAGCTCTCGGGCCACCAAAACCATAGCCTCGATAGCCGTCTCAATACCCTTGTTCGGGTTAATTAAACCAGAGGTAAGAATCAAGGGACGTCCCTGAGCCTCAATTTTGTCTTTGTACTGGGAAGGACTAAAAAAGGGCACATTCGGGGCCCCGTGATAAATCATGAAAATTTTTTCCCGGGGAACACCATAGACTTCTTTCAGGAATTCAATAGCCCTTTTGGCCAGTACTACCACAAAAGTTGAACAACGGCAAACAGATCTCAAAACATCAAATTCCTCTCTATCAGGTGCCCGAAGCATCCTATGCAGAGTAGTAACCACCGGCTTCTTCAGGTTCTCTAAGAGGTCAAGGATATAGATTCCGCTTCTCCCGCCAAAAATACCAAATTCATGTTGGAGACAAACCACCTGGGCCGGAGAAGAATTGATAAAATCGGCCGCCTTCCGGTAATCCAGCGGCTGTTGTTGGTTGATTTCCAGAACGACCTCCTGGGGATAATCATATCCCTCAGCAATATCGTTGAGAGCAGCTACCAGAGGAATCCTCCTCTGGTCACCAGTCGGTCCCTGGAGCTCAGAGACTGCTCTAACCAAATCAAAAGTAAAAGTAGCTATCCCGCAACGGCGAGGAGGATAAGAACTGACAAAGAAAATTCTGGGGAATTTAAGTTGATTTTTTCTCATAAGTTATCGGTCATTTCCGGATGACTTTGTTTTTTGACAAAACTTAAGGCGCTGAATAAGCTCGTCCAGATTCGCTACGGCCAATCCGACTACTGTGTCGGCGGCACCATAATAAAGGCGAAGTTCATTTAAATTCCTGTCTACAATCACCCCATTAGGAAACACCACACCTGGAACATCACCTATCTGTTCGTATGACTCCTGAGGGCTTAAAACCCACTGCTCGCCACGACAGACCACCTTCCAGGGTTCATCCAAATCCAGCAAAGCCAGACCCACACGATAGATACTACCTGAAGCAGCCAGTCTAACTCCGTGATAGATAATCAACCAACCTTCCGGGGTTTCAACCGGTTGCGGTCCCAGCCCTACTCTATGACAATCCCACCATCCTGGTCTGGTGGGAATAACCACTCGATGGTCCCCCCAGTATCTTAGATCAGGTGAAAAAGAAATCCATATGTGAGCTTCTCCCCTGATTATCGGCCGGTGAATAAGAGCAAATCGACCCTTGATACGCCGGGGGAACAGAGAAGCATCTTTGTCTTCAGGTGGCAAGAGAGGACCTGTCCGCTTAAAAGTCTGAAAATCCTCAGTCATCATCAGGGAAACCAGCGGACCTCCCCGGGAAAAAGAGACATAGGTAATAGCGTATTTCTGTTTTTCTTCCAGCCAGACAATTCGAGGATCCTCCAGGCCCCACCTTTCTTCCCGCAAATTCACCTCTGGTTCCACAGTTGGAGACGAAGAAACACGCCAGTTTGTTTTACCATCCTTGCTTAGAGCCATAGTAAAGTGAGAAAAACCTCGCAGGTCCTCGACCCGGACCAAAAGGAGCGTTTCCGCTTGAAATTCCGTGGCAGCAGGGTTAAAGACGGCATTCGCCGGATACGGCCAAATTGATGGCGTAAGGATAGGATTACCAAAGTAGCGCCGGAACAGATCATTGGGTTGCTTGCGGTTAACTAAGTTTGACAATTTTTTGACTCCTTTCAGAACTATTTCTCGCAGTAAGTCGGCAAAAATTTGCTGCTTATTTACCCTAATCCTACATTAATATTTTTCACAACTCAGATTTACTAATCTACATTGAATATAGATAATAATTTAGATTTTACCAAGGTAGCCGCCAGTTTTAACTTGCGCCAAGAGACCATGGTAGCCGCAGCTTTCAAGCTGCGGCAATAAACGCAGGCTAAAGCCTGCGGCTACCGGATCATAATAGATGGGCTAAAGCCTGCGGCTACCACTTTATCTTGACTAAAAAGAGTTTTCCCCAGGAACACCCCAAGCTGCCTGAACCTCATTTTTTTGGTAAAGTTTACCCATCGTAAATATCGTACGATAATACAGGCTAACTGTCAATTATTTTGCCTAGGCAACCAGTTGGTTGACAAGCGACACCCTATTGCTATAATAATAGTAATTCCCTGACAATTTCTTAAAAGCCTTTTAAGGAAAAATACCTTTAATAAGGAGATGGAGAAAACAAAGCTGGTTAATCTCAATTTACCGGAAAAGGCTATTTTGGTAGCTTTGGAAACACGTCAGGCTATCAGAGAAGTTCGCTGGACAGTAGAGGATTCAATAAGAGAACTTGAATCTCTTACAGAAACAGGGGGGGCTTGTGTTTTAGGCCAAGTCATCCAGAAGAGAGAGACAGCCGATGTGGCTTTTTACATTGGTAAAGGAAAAGCTGAAGAAATCGGTCAACTGGCCAGGGAAAAACAAGCTGATTTGGTTATCTTTAATGATGATCTCTCTCCCAGCCAGCAATACAACCTGGAAGATAAGATTGGAATCAAGGTAATTGATCGAACGCAGCTTATTCTTGATATTTTTGCCCAAAGAGCTCACTCTAATGCGGGTAAAGTCCAGGTAGAGCTCGCCCAATTAACTTATCTTCTACCTCGCCTTCGAGGAAAAGGAATTCTTCTCTCACGTCTGGGAGCTGGTATAGGTACCAGAGGACCGGGCGAGATGAAATTAGAGGTGGACCGGCGCAGAATAAATACGAGAATTTCCCATCTAAAAGAAAAAATAAAAGAAATTGATCAACAGCGCCAGGTTACCAAGAAAAAACGGGGAGGTTTCTATCTAGCCACCATAATCGGATACACAAATGTAGGAAAATCTACTCTGCTCAATGTCTTAGCCCATTCTCAAGTAAAAGTTGACGATCGTCTTTTTGCCACCCTTGATCCTACTACTCGAAAAGTAGTTCTTCCTAATCATCAAACTCTTCTAGTTACAGATACGGTAGGTTTCATTAATAAACTCCCTCACCATCTCGTAGCGGCCTTTCAGTCCACCCTAAAAGAAATTAAAGAGGCCGACATTCTTATCAATGTTCTGGATGCTTCCCATCCCAGGATAGAGGAACAAAATCAAGCTACCCACACAGTTTTAAGAGATTTAGAGATTGAGAACAAACCGATAATAAATGTTCTTAACAAGATAGATTTACTCAAAAATAGTTACCGTTTGGCTCGCTTGGAAAGGATAATGGAACCGGCTGTAGCTATTTCCGCCCTCAGGAAAGACGGTCTAAAAGAGCTTCTCAAGAAAATTACCTTATTTCTGAAAGAGAAATGGGTAGAAGCGGAATTTTCGTTTCCCTACCGGAGGAGCGACCTGATTTCCCTTGTTTGCCGTCAGGCCGAGGTGGAAAAAAAAGACTTTCTGGCCGAGCGAGTAGTCTTAAAAACTAAAATAAATCCCTTTTTAGCTCAAAAATTAATTGAATATCAAAACCGGAGATAGTAAAAATGAAAGTTTTGGCCATTAACGGAAGTTCACCTTCAAATGAAAATACAGAAATTCTTTTGATAAAGAAAGTTCATTCTTGAATTAATTTAGTCTAAACAATTTGGTCTAAGGAGGTAAGTTTTTTTGGACAATCCCTGGATTATCGTAGGTTTAATTGTAGGTTGTCTGGCCCTGTCAGGTTTTTTCTCTGGTTCAGAAATAGCCCTTTCCTCTATAGATAAAATGACGCTCAAACGCCTAATTAAAGAAAATCCCCGCCGGGGAAAACAGATTGAATCCTTACTTTCTCAACCTTCCCGCTGGCTTATCACCGTGCTTATCGGCAACAACCTGGTCAATATTGCCGCCGCCAGTTTGGCTACCTTACTGATAGGAAGACTAATCAAAGGAACACCTGGTCTGGTAATAGGAGCAGTTACGGGAACGATGACTTTTCTTATTCTGGTATTCGGTGAGATTTCTCCAAAAAGATATGCCCAGGAACATTCAGAAAGTGTCTGTTTGCGAGTTGCCGGAACAATACTTTTTCTCTCTTCGATTTTTGGCCCCCTGGCGACCTTCCTCGGGTTTCTCACCGGTAAAATGCTTAATATTCCGAGGAAGAAACCCCAAGGTCAATTCTTCACTGAAAAGGAAATTCATACCCTCATTGATATTAGCCAGGAGGAAGGAGTACTGGAGAAAAGCGAGGAAGAACTAGTTCACAGTGCCCTGGAATTCGATGAGCGATCGGCCCGTGAGATTATGACTCCCCGAACACGAATGGTCTGTATCGAGAAAAGTGCCAGTCTAAAAAAACTGAGAAAACTAATTAATCAGGTTGGCTATTCCCGAATCCCTGTTTATCAAGACCGAATAGATAATATTGTAGGAATAGTTCACGCTAAGGATTTATTGAACGTATCTTCGGATAACTCTAATCTCAGAGTCGAAGATATTGTGCACCACCCCATTTTTGTTCCCTACGTCGCTCGTCTTAGTGAGATACTCCGCAAGTTGCAGAAAGACAAGACTCATCTGGCCATCGTGGTCGGAGAATACGGAGGAGTAGTGGGTCTCTTGACCATTGAGGACTTACTGGAAGAGCTGGTAGGAGAGATCGAAGATGAGTATGATCAGAGCCGGACAAGAAAAATAAAGCCCCTCAAAGATGGCTCAGCTTTGATAGAAGCAGATACCGATATTGACGAGATAAATGAAATCCTAAACACCCATCTTCCGGAAAAAGCCACCACCTTTGAATCCATAGGCGGATTACTTATTACCTTGCTGGGAAGAATTCCTCATAAGGGTGAAATAATCGAACACTCCGGCCTGAAAATAGAGGTTATGGAAGCAGACGAAAAACAAGTGAAAAGAGTGAAGATTACCAAAAAACCAAATAAATAATCCTCCTGTTAAGCCTACCCAGGAAAAATTAATAAGTCGGAACAGGCTCCACAATCCGCGAAGCGTCACGAGGTTGCCTTTGGCAACCGTGGTGATCTTGTTTTTGGGATTGTCAGGTCTGCCTTTGGCAGATTGGCAATGACAATGGAAGTGCACCACCCCAGGATTGCTAAGCCTGTTCCGAGCCCAGCGAGGAATCTCGCTCCTCGCAATGACAGTGGAGGAATATCAGGTTTTTTCCCAGCGTAGTAGTTCCATTACGGAAGAAAGAGTTCCTCCCTCTTTAATTTCTCGGCGGATGCGGTTCTCTCTTTCCAAAACATCCATAGCTCTGTTGGCTATTTCAGCAGCCTGTCTCTTAGGTATTACCACTAATCCATCCTCATCCCCTACCAGCCAATCTCCGGAGAGAACCCTTTTTCCCCGAATTTTTATAGGGACTCCAATTTCTCCAAAACCCTTCGGCTCACCAGCCGCCGGGGTAATTACCCTGGCGTAGGCAGGGAAATTTAATCTCTCGATCTCAACCACATCTCTAATACCCCCATCAATAACTACTCCAGCAACTCCTTTCCCCAGAGCACTGTGAGTAGCCAGCTCTCCCCAGATGGCCGGCCCTACACCTCCGGCATCTACCACGATCACCTGGCCCTTAACAGCTTTATCTATAGCTTCCACCGGCTTGGCCCAGTCACCAGGGTAGGTCCGCACCGTCAGGGCTTCTCCAAGGAGTCGAGGGAATTGACCAATCTTGGAAAGTCCTATAATTTCGCCTGCCCGATGCAGAGCATCGGAAAGATTGGAAGGGGAAACCCGGCGAAATATCTCGGCAACTTCCGGACTGGCTATTCTCTTAAATAATTGGGTTGAAATAGACCTTTTAGTCTTGATAGCCTCTTTAATGCTTCGGGTAGCTTGACAGGGATCCTCAGCCTTAGTCACTGCTCCTCCCACAACGACCACGCTTACCCCTGCTTCCACCGCCTGAACAACAGTCTCAGAATTTATGCCCCCGGCTACTATTAGAGGAGTAGATACTTGATGAGTAATCTGGTTCAAAAGGGCCCAAGGATCTTTCCCTCTCATTTGTTCATCAATAGAGAGATGAATTTCCAAATAATCAACCCCTATTTTCTCCATCTCTCGGGCTCTCTGAAGCGGTTGAGAAACATTCATCAAGTCAACCACAATCTTTCCTCCGTAGTTTCGAGCAGCTTCCAGAGATTCCCGAATAGTAGAATCAGAAGCGACACCAAGCACACAGACGACACTTGCTCCGGCCTTAAAAGCTGCCTCTGCTTCTATTCGTCCTCCATCCATTATCTTCAAATCGGCTACTATAGGTAAACCCGGAAAGTTCTTCTTCAAAGCTCTAACACTATCCAAACCTTCACTCTTGATCAAAGGAGTACCGGCCTCCAACCAATCGGCCCCTCCGGCTACAGTTGCTTCCGCTATTTTAAGGGCCCTTCCTAAATTCAGAAAATCAAGAGCAACCTGAAGAACAAGTTTCATTTTCTCCCTCATTTGGCTGAGAATAACAGACACTACAGTCTCTCGATTCCCAGACTCTTATTGTTTTAACTTTAAATCTCCGGCAATTTAGCTCCCGGCCAATTCTTTCATAGAGATACCTGGCTATATTCTCCGTGGTAGGGTTAAGTCCCTCTATAATTTCGTTAAGAAACTGGTGATCCAGTTTTCTTATCCACCGTCCTATTTTCCTTTTGGCCTCCCGGAAATCTATCAGCATTCCATTTTCTTCTAGGTGTTCCCCCACCAAAGAAACCCGAACGTGCCAGGTATGTCCATGAAGTCTCTCACACCCACCTTTGGCTTCTCGTAACTGATGGGCCGCGGAAAAATCTCTCTCTATCATTAGTTCATACACAGACGTCCTCCTCACTATCTCATCTTATTAGAAAAGACATCCCTCGTCAAAAATGGAACCTCCAGTTTCCGCAGAAACCCAGAAAAAGGGAACCGTCCCCTTTTTCACTGTAGTTCCGTCGTTCATTTGACCAACTGGTGATAGATTTCCTCCAGGCGAGAGACACTCTTTTCCAAATCGTGCCGGAGGGCGATCTCCCGAGACCGTCTTTGTAGAGAAACAAGTAGATAAGGACTATTAAGAATCTTCTCGATTTTTTTAGCGGCATCTCGAGGATCCTTGAGACTAAAAGTATATCCATTCTTGCCTTCTTCAACTAACTGCTGAGCCGCATTTTCCTCACCTTTCGCTACCAGAAGGGCACATCCTGAGGCCATGGCTTCTAAAGCAACAACTCCTTGAAGTTCGTAAAAACTCGGTAAGATGAAAATATCTGCCAACTTGTAAGCACAAAGAAGCATTTTTTCCTCAAGATAACCAGCAAAAATGACCTGATTTTCTATCCTTAGAGTCTTTGCTCTTTGGCAAAGCTTTCTCTTTAGATTTCCTCGTCCTACCACCAGAAGCTGGACCTTTATTTCTCTTTGTTTCAAAATCTGCATAAGGTCAAGCAAATATCCGGTATTCTTTTCTCGACTGAGTCTGCCCACGTAAAGCAAAAACTTCTCCTGACGCAGCGGGTAACTCCGATAGAAACACTCTATCTCTTGATCACTCAGCCCGGAAGCATCAAATTTAGGTAATTCCACGCCGTTACTAACCACTTCTATCGGACGATAAGTATATGTTCTTAGAATATCTCGAGCAAAATTAGAAGGAGCAATCAAGATATCCGCCCGCCGGTAAAAGTAGCCGAACCACCTTTCCAGAAAAAACTTGAGTAGCCTAAACAAACCAGGAAAAAGAGGTATCACGTTACCTACCTGAACATGAAACCCCGTTACCACCGGTATTTTCAGAAGACGAGCTGCCCTGAGCACCTGCCATCCCAGATAGGTAGGCAGGGTAATGTGAATAAGATCTGTCCTTTCTTTTAAAAGAACTCTCTTTATGGAAGAAAATAAGGGAAAGGCAAAAGACCCTTTTTGCCCAGGTAGAAGTAAAGCGGGAAATCGGTACAAGGTAATCTCTTCCACCTGGGGAGGACTACTCACCCGCGAGGTAAGAAAGATGACCTGGTGCCCTCTTTGGGCCAGTTTAAGAGAAAAATTTTCCGTGGAAATTCCCTCGCCTCCCCAGGCCGGAAAAGCCTGGTCAGAGACAAAACAAATCCTCATATTTCTTTCTTTTCTCGTAAGAAAGTTCTCCCCATATTGATAGCCACACACAAGGCAATCACTACGCCCACCAGATCGGCTAATCTGACCATTAAGCTAAAGGCCAGAGCTCCTTCCGAGCCTATTCCCACCAGCCGATAGATTCCCACTTCACCCAGTTCAAAAATACCCAGGGCCCCGGGAGTAAATTGAAAGGCTAAAAGTAAGTGGGTCAGAGCAAAAAGAAGAGCTAATTGCGAAAGAGAAAAAATAGTTTTCAAAAAATAGAAAAAGATGGCCGGTTTAATAAAAACCAGGTATCCGGTGAGCAGATTCAGACTGAAGGCAAGAATAGTCTGCCAGCGGTGCCGTTTAAAAGCTGGAAAAATCTCCTCCTCCAGTTTGGCCGCCTGGGGTTTAAGTTTCCTCATTAAAGGAGCCAATACCTTTATCCTTTCCAGAAAATTAACTACATAAGTAAGTGAAGGAGCTTGAAAAACGAAACTTATTAGAAGTAGTATCATCCCCAAGGCAAAAAGACTATTTAACACTATCAGGATGAGATAAATCTGTAACGGTAGTCTATGTTCCATTAAAGCCCAGATGCTCCCCAAGAATACGTATAACAAACCGGCTCCTAACTCCAGAAACTTATCCACCACCACGGTCGCCATTACCGTAGTGCCGGGAAGACGATGTTTTTTACAGAGAAGATATATGCGAGCGGGTTCACCTCCGATATACAGAGAAGGAGTAAGGTAGCTTATGGCAAAACCAATGATTTTTATCCCCAATACATCCCGAAAAGGAAGACGATATCCATAAGATCTCAGAATAATCTGCCAGGAAAAACCAGCAATAAGCAAAATTAACAGCGAATTTATGACAAAAACTGCTGTTCCGACAAGTCCCAATTGCTTAATCTCAACTAAGACCCGGGTCGGTCCGGTGAGGCGAAATAAAACAAAAACAAGTATAATTCCGCCAAGGGTGGAAAAACCAATTATAAGCTTTTTTGTCATTATCCAAATACAATTTTCATAAACTCTTCCTCGGCCGTTAAAGGTGAAAACTCCATCCTTAATCCTTCGTATTTCCGCGCTTCTGGGATATGAACAGATAGATCGAGTTCATCCTGTGAGACACTGAAAAAATTTCCTCTTTCTTGGTGATACTCTGCCAAATACTCCTGTTCGGTTTGACCAGGAGTAGGAATAAACAAAGCTTTTTTTCCTAACAAAACCACCTCCATTAAAGTGGTGTATCCGGAACGAGCTATGATTAACCTGGACCTATTCATCATTTCTTCCTGCTTTTGGCGACTTAAGTACCCAAAAATGCGTATTCTGCCCGAGGTGCGTATCCGAGGATCCTCCGGTTTACCCAGAGCAACTACTGTTTTTCCATTCAGATGGTCAAGCTGTGACATAATTTTCTTTTCCAGGGTCGTCCTTTGGGGTTCTGGACCGGAAATAGAAATAAAGCAATCAATATCCAAAGGTAAATCTCTTCTAGTGACAATCGAGGGAATTCCCAGATATTTTATCTTTTCCGACTTAAAATAACGCAGATGATGAGAGAGTTCTCCACTAAGGGAGTTACCTCGACTATCCGGAATAAGAAACTTAACAAAGTTATCCTTAAAGAGATAATTGAAACCTTCGGTTATCCGCTCAAATAACTTTATCCGTCTAGGACTAATGAAACGTAACTGGTGGGATAAGAAGTAAGAGGGAACATCTCGATCATAGACACCAAAACGATTATCGGAGATGATTCTATTATATCCTTCTTGCTCAACAAGCTCCTTAATTTTGAGGTGTTCCTGCGCAATCTCATTGACATAAACAGGAAAATAACCCACCAGTTTGGTTACCGAGAAATTCTTTTTGGAATAGGCAGAAGAGTAATCAGGAATATCTAGGTATTTACACTGATTTCCCAATTCATCCTTGAGAAGTTGTAAAGAGCGACCACTACCTACCAGAGTAATTTGGTACCCGGATTGAAGTATTCGACGAATAAAGGGTAAATCCCTGGTAGCGTGGCCTAATCCCCAGGAACATACCGCAAATAAAACTTTCATCTTATCTAAAATCCCTTAATATTGATCTAATTTTGAAATCAAACTTAAGAAGATGGTGAAATTTTTTTCTTTACCTCCCCCAATACTTCTTCTTTTATCTTCATTCCGCGAGTTAAAATTTTAGTGAGTTCTTCTCTCTTTTTTTTGGTGAAAGCAGTATTTTTAATGTATTTCAAATTAATCTCTACATTTAAGGCCGCGCTTTCCAGGACAGCCTGAGCCATAATGACTCCTACTCCTACATCACTAATTAAGTTAGGGTTACCTATGGATAGGAGTTCCTTAGCAATTTGGATAACCTTAAAAGAGGAAAGAGCTACTTTTAGAGGAACTTCAGATGCTTCCTTCAGAGCTTCTTGGAGAAATTTTGCTCGTTCCTCCCTTTCTTCCGGTGTGCCTTTAGGCATCTGACTTACCTGGGAAAATTTACCATAAGCCTGGATATCTTCCTGAACGAATTCAGTAAAACTCTTTAAATAATCCTCCAGTTCAATTAATATCTTCTTTATTCGATCCTCAACCTTCTTAAATTTTTCCTTCCCCAGAGTATAGTTAGCCACCATACTCAAAAGCGTTACACCCAAGGCACCTGAAAGAGCAGCCACACTACCTCCGCCGGGAGTAGGTGTTCGAGAAGCCGCATCTTTCAGAAAATCCTTAAGAGGTCTTTCCAGGTAAATTGGTTCTCTCCCTATGTTTTATCAATTACTTTCTAAAACGGCTGTTGTTAGAATGAGAGCAGCAAATCACTCTTTTTTCCGTGATAATGTAGTCTACGGTAATATCATGATCTTGGTAAGGAACCTGGTCAACTACCTGAAATTCAAAGGCCGGGGAAAGAAAAACAATTCCAGAAACCCTGGCCAGAAACCTATCATAAAAGCCACCTCCCAAGCCCAAACGATGGCCTTTTGGATCAAAGGCTACTCCCGGAACTATAATCAAGTCAAGCTCTTGAGAGTCAAAAATCCGAATACAGCTTTTCTTTGGCTCTAAAATACCCCTAAAACCAATCGTAAGTTCCTGGTCAATATCTCTTATCCAGGAAGGTAGAATTTGCTTTCTTTCTGGGTCAACCAGCGGAACCCCTACTTTCTTACTAAGACTAAGGGCTTTTCGTATTAACTCCTTCGTTTGAACCTCATCTTTTGAAGCCAGATAAAAAAGGATAGCTTTGGCGCTCTTGAATAAGGGAAGGAATAAAATTCTCTTCTGTATAAGAGAACTAACTATCTCAACCTGAGCAATTGATTGAGACCGACGAAGAGCTAAAATCTTCTTGCGCAGATCATCCTTTTCCCAGTTCATGGCCAGCCATTGTCAAATACCACTCCTTATTTTTGACCGGGATTAGTTAATCCCGGTCAACTCAAAAAAACCATATCAAGATGCTTAAATAATTATCTATTATTGGAGAGAAAACTTATTTCTCCTGGGCGGTGAGATTAAGCACCAACTACTCAATTCCCATTAGCTTCTTGGCTTCATCTGCAGCAGAGGCAGCGTCAGAAGCGTAACCATCTGCCCCAATCTCCTCAGCATAACTCTCCGTTATTGGAGCACCACCAATCATTACTTTCACCTTACCCTTAAGCTCGGTGGCCCCAATGGCCTCAATTACATCCTTCATGGCCGGCATAGTAGTAGTAAGAAGTGCTGAAAGACCCACTATTTTAGCTCCCTTCTCCTTAGCTACTTCTATATATTTTTCCGGAGATACATCCACCCCCACGTCTACTACGTCAAACCCGGCTCCTTCCAGCATCATTCCCACCAGATTTTTACCAATGTCGTGTAGGTCACCTTTAACCGTGCCTATAACCACAGTTCCTGTTCCCTTAATGCCTTTTTCGGCTAAAATAGGCTTTAAAATGCTCATCCCTTGCTTCATAGCCCGGGCAGCAATAAGAACTTCCGGGACATAAAATTCATTTGCCTTAAATTTTTTCCCTACCACATTCATTCCGGCCAGTAAACCCGCATTCAGAATCTCGCTTACGTCCTGCCCTTCGTCGACCGCCTTTTGAACAAATTCTTTAACCTGCGGGGCTTTCCCTTGAATAACATTCTCCGCCACCTGCTTAAGTTCTACCATTACTACCTCCTTCTCGGTTTTAATTCTTGACTCCTATTATACATTTCCCTAATTCAAAGTCAAATTCACGCATCAAATCATCGTGACAAAAAGGGAATGGTTCTCTTTTTCTAAAAGTAATAGCAAAAAAGAGAACCATTCCCTTTTTCTTATCTTATGATAACAATTTTGCCACTTCTTTGCTCTCCGGCCCCGCAGGTAGCTAAATACAAGTAAAGACCACTGGCAACCCTATCCCCATTTTCATTGCGGGCATCCCACTGCCAGATTAGTCTTCCACCCTCATCCATCCAGTCAGCATCTTGAGTCTCGGCTACCAGTTCCCCAGCCAAGGTGTAGACCTTCACCTGGTGAGTCCCGGGATAATTGATGAACTCAAAGGTAATTCCCTCTTCCCAGGTTCCCGTGTTGACATCATAATCATTGGGCTGAAACGGGTTAGGATACACCCAAAAGGTCTCCTGAGGAATGCCGGGAACAACCGCCACTGCTTCCGAATAATAGGTCTCGATGCCATCGGTATTCTCAGCGGTGACGGCGTAGTAGTAGGACAGGAAGTTGGTGAGACTAAGATCGGTGTAGCCGTTAGTGTCCAGTAAACTGGCCACTCTCTCATAGGGTGAACCAGGCTTCTCCCGGCGATAGACATTGTATCCAGCCAAGTCAAACCCCGGTTCCCTATAGGGACACCAGTGTAACTCAACCCTCTCATCCTCTGGATCAGCCCTCAGTCCGGTAACCACTGGCGGCAGATGGTCAAGCCTCCAGATCTCGCAGCCCACGTAGAACGAGTGGGGAAAATCGAGTATCTCCCCCCCATTTTCTTGTAATAACCACCGCCAGATAAGATCGGCATGGTAGGCCCAGGTAGCCGTACCCAGGTACAACTGGTCCTCAAAGGTGGTAAACGTTCTCGCCCCGTACTGCTCATTAAGATAGAAATACTGGGGAAGTGGAGGTTGCACCTGGGGACTGAACACGGGAACCTTGTTTCGGCCCGGTTCCATCCCGTCAATATTGACCTGGAGGAAGCTGTAAGGGTCACCCGTCTTGCTGCCGTAGATCACACAACCACGGAAGAAGTTGTAGGTGCCCACCAGAAGATAATCATCAAAGACCGTCATTTGCCACATATATCGATTGCCATTCCGAGGTTCGCTTCCGCCCGGATTTCCATTGGTGGTAACCGCCTCCCAGTCATCCCCGTTGCTGGTTCTCCAGATATCGGCCCCGTCTGCTGTGAGAGCAGTTTCAAGGTTGAACATTCCGGAGACCCCCAGATAGAGATGGTCCTGGAAAACAGCGCTGGATAGAACCCCAGCGTTGGCGGGATCACCAAACCCGTTGGCGGTCACCCGCTCCCAGACATCTTCCTCACCTCGGTAGCGGTATACGTCGCACCCCAATTCCGAGCTAATTGATGGTACTACACCCCGAGACCAAGTACCCACGTACAGATCTCCCCGGAATTCCTCCATCACCCCAATGGAATTCACTGGGTCGATCCATACCGATCCCTCAGAGGCCACCGATTGCCAGAAGGCTGGGTTGATACTATCAAGGTCACCTTCCATCACCAGGCCAGTATACTTGAAAACCTCGGCGCTGGTATAGTCTGCTTTCTGTCCCGCATCGGCATAAAGTCCACCCCGATAAACGGTGATACCCCTGGTGGACATAGCACTGACACCAAAACCAGGTTCATTAGCCAGCACCCACTCGGTACCATCGGTTGCCCAGATTTCACACCCATCGGGATCAACCTCAGGGATTATGGCATTGAGAGTGCCCAACCAAAGCAGTCCGGCATAGGTGGCCATACCCCGTACCCCGGAGCACCCCTCCAACACCCGAACCATTTCCCAGCTCCCTGCATCTCCAGTGGAAGACCGCCAGACCTGTGCCTGGCCCGGATCCTGGAACGTACCATAATTCAAGGTGCCAACGTACAACCATTCATTCCCTTGGGGGTCAGTGTAAGTGCTCATGCCCCAGGCGTAGTCATTGCGCAGACTTCCCCGGAGGAGATCCTCGGTAAGGAATCCCTCCCCTACCACCCGCTCCCAGTTACAGCTCCCAGCTTGCAGCGGTAGTGGAGGGATCTTGGCCGAGGACTTACCTTCCGTCTCCAAGTATTCAAAATCAGGGAGTTCTCTCCACATTCCCTCCCAGAAAAAAGGTTCTCCGGGAAGGGCCGGACATTCCAGACACATCTCGTTTGAGGTGCCACCAAACTGATGTTGCACCCGGTCTGCTACACCCTTTCCGGGAGCCCTGCCGGAAATGATTGCCCATCCCACTAATGAAACGCATACCATCATACCAACTTTTCTTAGCATCCCTAAACTCCTCTGGTAATATCTGCAATAACAAAACAGTTATATTCTATTAACCTTAAAGAAGAAGTCAACACTCCTATTGATTCTTAACTCGGCGTTCACCTTGACTTTTCTATCCATTTTGGTTTACTATTCCTTACGCTTTTTGGAGAAGATGAGATGGAGAAAAACTTCTGTGGGTTTGTAATCTACCAAAGAGGTAGCAAAAAGGAATGGCGGAAAAGCCGGGCGAACATCTGGTTTGGGTTTAACTTCTTTGCCTGGATGAAGGCTCTTTTCGGAAATCACTTTCGGGTGGGACGCCGCCAACTGCCGTTGGCCATTGCCATCACCTTTGCCAGTTTGGGTCACGGACTGCTTCGCCGGCTGGAATGGGCCCTGTACCGCCACCAGATTACCAGAACGGAAATCAAGACTCCTCCCGTGTTTATTATCGGGCATTGGCGCTGTGGGACAACTCTACTGCACGAGCTGTTGGGACTGGATAGTCGCCATACCTTCCCTAACACTTACGAGTGTTTCAATCCTAATCATTTCCTCCTCACCGAGCGGTTATCCAGTCCCCGGTGGAACCTATTTTTGCCTTCCCATAGACCTATGGACAATATGACCGTCGGTTCCAACCGACCGCAAGAGGACGAGTTTGCCCTCTGCAATTTGGGGGTTTCTGACGCCTACCTTGGCATCGCTTTTCCTAATGGACCCTTGAGTTATGTGGATTGCTTTGACCTGGAACAACTTGGGACAAGAGCATTGCAGCGGTGGGAACGCACTTTTATCTACTTTCTCAAGAGAATTACTTTTCTCCGGCCCGGGCGTATCATTCTCAAATCTCCGGTACACACCTTTCGAATCAAGACTCTACTTAAACTGTTTCCTCAAGCCCGCTTCATCCACATCGTTCGCAACCCGTATGTTGTCTTCCCCTCCACTGTCCACCTGTGGAAGTCTATGTTTCAGGCCTTTGCCTTGCAAACCCCCAATTTTGTCGGACTGGAGGATTATGTTTTTGAAATGTTCAACCGGTTGTACGACAAGCTGGAAGAAACTCAGGAACTCATCCCCACTTCCCAGTTCCACCAACTGCGTTACGAAGACTTGGTACGGGACCCAATTGGTGAGATGCGTAAACTATACTCCCAGTTGGATTTGGGCACGTTTGAAC
>DAOVGF010000056.1 GCA_030672545.1 Candidatus Aerophobota bacterium | reverse complement strand
TTGACAGTTTGTAGAATTATTCTATAATATGTGTAATCCAAGTAACTTTGGAGGTGGATGGCTCGTAAAGGGCCAGCGTAAAAAACCGGGCGTTTGCTCGGTTTTTTATTTATAGAAATATCTTTCCATAGCCAACAGCTTTACCTGAGTAAATTTGTTTGTTGTACTTATTCCTAATCACTTCGCGGATCCTATCACCAAATAGCTTCTCACTTGGTTTTATCAACCTACCGTTTTCTATCAAGATCTCTTCTTTTGAAGGGTGGGCAAGAAGATCAGCGAGTTGGAGCCCTGAAAGGTTGGCTTTTTTTGGTTTGAGTTTAATCTCCTTACTCGTTAGGGCACTCTGAAAGGAGGCGGCAGACCTAAAGTACGTTCCGCCATTATAGGCCCTTCTATAAGCCTCTTTTAGCTGTGCATCTTCACTCCCACCTCTGCTTTCGGCCAAAACATCTCCTCGAGCGCTATAGAAATTCAAGAAGCCACAATATCGCTCAAGAATTACCGCCAAACAGTAATGGTATGGGTGAAGGGCACTTTTTCCATAACGCCCTATATGGCTCTTTTTGTCTATAACAACGGTTATGAGCGTGTATTCCATTTTGCTGAAAAAGGCCAGCAGATCTTCGTCAAAAAATTTTCTCCGTTCATAATCCATTAGTCGGCGGAAAGGCCCATGTTTATACACTATGTCGTTTCTGTGAAGTATCACAGGTTCGTCGGGACTGTGGGGAAAATGTTTTTGCTTCAACTTTTCCAATTCTGGGTGGAAGCACACTCGGTACTTCTGTGTTTCGATGATGCAACCCGTTAGGCCGAGATATCTTCTTTTGGCCTCTTTCAGGCCAGGATAAAAATCGGATGAAATCTCTACGGTCGTTTTCTTGTCTGTAATTTGTAGCTTTCGTAATTCACGTTTGCCGTATGTATGGTCCCCCGATTCATCAATGTATAATCTAAAACGCTTTGGCATCCAGTTGCTCCGATTCAAATAATGTTCTCTGACAATACTTTCATTCTGTCAATTCCAAAAATGATATTCTCGCTGCTTGGTTCTTGAAATGTGACCGGTCTGGTCTGAGAGATAAATCGTAGAGATATTCTCCCCACCGCCTGTCTAATATGATCCCCCGCTAAATGAGAATAGATCATGGTTGTCTTAATATCTGTCTGCCCCAGAACCTTCGCTATCGTTGGAAGATCCACGCCGGCCATGACCAGGTGGGAGGCGCAGGTGTGACGAAGTGTATGCAGGTTCACATCTGGAATCTCTAATCGCTGGCACACTCTTTGCAGTCGCTCCCGGAGATGATTCCTATGTAACATATTGCCCTTCTGGGTCCCAAAGATATAACCACGTTTCTCTCTTCTTTCGGATAAGACCTGGTGGACGACATCATTCATCGGAATTCGCCTCTCTACCCCACCCTTCGGCGACCAGTCTCCCTTGGGTCTTATACTGATAATCCGCCCGTCAAAGTCAATATCCTGCCACTCAAGGTGTCTGAGCTCACCCCAGCGTATACCCGTATTGGCAAGAATCTTGAGAATATCACTGTCTTTTTCAGGCATTTCATTATAGATTCGGGAGAGATCGTCTTTGGAAAGGGACACGAGGAAAACCGTCAAGGAATTGAAAGAACCAGGCTAATGATTCCGTAAGATTTGTGTCGATGTGGTGCCGGGAGGGGGATTTGAACCCCCATGGAGAATCCTCCACATGGCCCTCAACCATGCGCGTCTGCCAGTTCCGCCATCCCGGCAAAAAATGTAGTTATTTCTATTGTCAGATAAGAACAACCAGAAAAAAATGGAGTAGTAACGGGTCTACTTTTTCGCCTTTCCCAGGCTTTCCATAATCACCGCTATTCCCAGAGCAGCAGCAAAAATAAGACACACCTGAGAAAACTCAAGGAAAGCATTAGCTCTGATGTTGCCAAAAAGTGCCCCTCCCGGGCCAGCCGAGAGTCGAAGTATTACTCCCATCACCAGGCTAATTCCCCCTATGACCCCAAAAAAGTAGGTCAGTACCCGCATTACCTTCATTCTTCCACCCCCTTCCTGGTACTCTATCAGCATACCAGGATTTTCTGAAATGTAAATTAAGATTCTGGACTACGGTATTAGAGTTATTAACCCTCTGACAAACGTTCTATATCTTCGAGTTCACCTAACACCAGCAAGAGATCGCCCTCCTCAACTAGATCATCAGCCTGGGGCAAATAATTTATTTTTTCCGTTTTCTTTCCGTTCTTGCCAAGATAAGATCGCTTTATTTCCAGAATGCTCACTTTATATCGTCGTCTGATATTCAAATCACCGATATTCTTCCCCCAAAAAGACCGGGGTGCTTCTATCTCCGCCGCACTATACTTTTCCGAAATAGGAACATAATCCACAATGTGGGTCAATAAAAGACTCTGGGCTAACTTCTGACCCATTTCCACCTCAGGAAGAACTATCCTATCTGCCCCTACTAATTTCAGTATCTTTTCTCGGATTCCAGATTCAGTGGGAGAAGCTCGGGTAATCACTAAGGGTACGCCTAATTTCCCTTTTAAGAGAGCTGTAGCCATCACGGCTGCTTCAAAATTTTCTCCCATACTTACAATAGCCACATCTACTTTGTCAATACCCTGAGATCTTAGAGCTTCTTCATCGGTAGCATCGAGCTTCACGGCTAAGTCCACTATCTCTTTTAGCTCGTCTACCAGGTCAGCATTCTTATCTACCGCAATAACTTCCGCTCCTCTCTCGGCCAGAAATTTGGCTACTGTGGTCCCCAACTTACCCAAACCAATTATGGCGAATTTACGCATTCTTACCTCCTTAACCTACTGCTATTGGTTCCTCAGGATACTCATAATGCTCCGATACCCTTCTCCCTGCCACAATCAGGGCCAGAGTTAAAGGACCAATTCGACCCACCAGCATAGTACTAATAATGATAATCCGCCCGGCTGCGCTGAGATGAGAAGTGAGTCCCCGGGATAGACCGACTGTTCCAAAAGCCGAAAGATCTTCGAAAATAATTGTAGCCAGGGAAGCCTGCTCGGTAAAAGTGAGAATAAGAGTAGAAATAGCTATCCACCCAAAAGCCAGCGTAACTACACACAGTGATTGGTAGACAACTACTCGAGGAATGCTTCTCTTGAAAACCTCAATTCTACTCTTTCCCTCAGCCATTGATTTAATGGTGAAAAGAAGAGTAGCAAAAGTACTGGTTTTGATTCCTCCACCGGTGGAACCTGGTGAAGCACCTATGAACATCAAAACCATTAAGAGAAAGGTGGAGGAGAGAGCCAAACTTCCAATGTTGAGAGTATTAAATCCAGCCGTTCTGGCGGTGACTGACTGGAAATAAGCTCCCAGAAAGCGAGTTTTCCAGGGTAAATCCTTGAAGGTTTCTCCGTTTTCCCCTAATAAAATTAAGATGGTGCCAACTACTATTAAAACAGCCGAAATCAAAAGAACCAATTTAGTCTGGAGAGTCAGGACAGCCCGCTTTTTTCTTAAACGAAGGTAAATCCACTTGAGTAGATTAGCATTGACTATGAATCCCAGTCCCCCTACGATGATTAAAGTAGTCATAGTTAGATTTACTGCGAAATTTGCTCGGTACTGCATAAAACTGTCAGAGAAAAGGCAGAAACCAGCATTACAAAAGGCAGAAATGGAATGGAAAATGGAATAATGGAGAGCCTGGAGTGGACCCTTAGCTCCGGGCAGAAGCTGAGGATATAAAAGTAGAGCACCTATCGCCTCAATAATAAAAGTCATAAGAAGGATAAAACTAATTAACATACCCAGATTACCCAGACTACTCCGACTAAGAATATCTCCCAAAAGTGCTCTATCCTTGACACTAAATTCCTTACCTGATAAAACAGCAAAAAAAGAGGTAAAGGTCATCAGACCAAGTGCTCCCACCTGAATTAAACAAAGAATAATAATTTGACCCATAAAAGAAAAGTGACTTCCGGTATCAACCACCACTAAACCGGTGACACAGGTAGCCGAAGTAGCAGTAAACAGCGCATTTAGAACGGATAAGCTCTTATTAGGAGAGAGAGCGCGCGGAAGCAAGAGCAAACATGTCCCTACCATAATAATCAGGATAAAAGTGGTTAATACTACCAGAGGAGGACGAAGCTTGGCTATGAACATTAACTTGTTGAAAGCGGGCAGGCGTAATATTAGAAAGCCGACCAGATAGCCTTGAGTCAAAAATACCAAGAGTTTGGACACTTCCAAACCTTTTCCAACCACAATCGTCAATAATGCCCCCCAAAAAAGGAAGACAAAAAAGAAATCCATTCGATTCATTCGGAAGAACTGTCTTTTATCTCGAGACAGAATTAGATGAAAGACGAGCTGAGTCATAGCTGTCAGCACCAATATCTGATCCAGGCCATGTAGAAAACTTATATTTTCCACGGACAAATAAAATCCGTACTCAATAAGAAAAGAAAGACAGATCAGGCAAGATATTACGCCGGTTATGAAGCTGAAACATAACGCTTGAGTAAGACGAAATCTTCTGGACGAAGAATTAATTTTTCTGCTCCTTTATATATTCTTTCCTTATGTTACTTATCCTTGCTTCCACCCCTTTTCAAGACTTAACTCTTCAGCTATTCCCACCGCTTCCTCATACTCAGCCGGAGTAATTCGCCGATTTAGCTCGGGAAAATGTTTGGCCTGGTGAGCGGGAAAATATTGACTCATAATGCTGACATAGATGCGGGGTGAAATCTCCCTGGCTAAAAAGGAGAAAACTTCTCGGGTAGCTGCTATCCCATTAGGAAGCACCAGGTGCCTAACCAAAAGACCCCGTCTAGCCACTCCTCTTTTGTCTAGTTGGAGATTTCCCACTTGATTATACATTTCCTTGATAGCTTCCTTGGCTTTCTTAAAATATCCCGGAGCATTGGAATACTTCTTAGCCGAGTTTTCATTACCATATTTTATATCTGGCAGATAAATGTCTACAACACCTTCCAATAACTTTAGAGCCTCCAGTGATTCGTATCCTCCACAGTTGTAAACCAGCGGAATATGCAGTCCCTCTTCAATAGCCAAGGAAAGAGCCGATAAGATTTGAGGCATGAAATGAGTGGGAGTAACTAAATTGATATTGTAACATCCTCTTCCCTGCAGCATAACCATCATTTTAGCCAATTTCTCTACCGAAATATAATTCCCGTTTCCCAAATGAGAGATAGGATAATTTTGACAAAAAACGCACCTGAGATTGCAATAGCTAAAAAATATAGTTCCGGAACCCTGCTGTCCGGAAATAGGTGGTTCCTCACCAAAGTGTGAATGGGCGCTTGCAACCACAAGATCACTTCCTGCCCGACAAAAGCCTTTCTCACCTTTCAAACGGTTCACCCCACAATTTCGGGGGCAAAGCCGACACTTTTCCAATATCTGGTAAGCTTGCTCTATGCGCTCCCTGAGAGTACCCGCTCGATATAATGATAAGTAAGCAGAATAAAAAAGCTCTTTTCTCATCTTTTGGCCTTCTATTATATAATCCGAACTTTCTTTGACAAGTCCCACTATTTTTCCGGATTTCCCACTTTAAGTGAAAGACATTAGTAAGGACAAATTCTAAATTCGAATACCGATACACCGGAAGAACGGAACGAACCAGAAGAACCAAAGAAACCAGAGGAACGGTATCACCGGAGCGAGACAGAATATATGGTAGCCGCAAGTTTTAACTTGCACAAATAAACGCAGGCTGAAGCCTGCGGCTACCAGGTCGTAATTGGAGGCTAAAGCCTCCTCTACCCACCACCTTGCTTATATTTTAAGCGAGGGATATTCTGGCGAGGCGACTTTGATAATCTACCTTAAGGAAGTCTTCCGAGCGAAGGACAAGAAAGAATTTCTGTCTGAGCCCTGAAAGGGCGAGTTTAATTCTTTCCCGAAGCGAGGAGACTGACCAGTTATTACCACAATAGAGTATCACCGGAGCGAGACAGAATATCCCTCGCTCTGCTTGACAAAAAAATTAAATAAATATATGGTATTATTCGATTGTGACAAAGATCTTTGAAAACAAAGGGGGTGGTTACCATTAGTGGAATCTATCCAATTATTATATATTTTGTAGTAGGAATTTTAGGAGGGGGGCTAATAACCACTTCTCTATATAGATTTAGTTCTCGTTCTTTATTGGCTAAAGCTCGAGAAAAATTAGCCCGGGCCGACGAAGAAATTAAGAGTAAACGACGGGAATTTGAACTGGAAAAAGGGGAAGAACTACATCGGCTTAGAGCTATCTTTGAAAAAGAGACTTCGGAAAAAACTGATGAGCTGCATCAGCTTTCCAAAAGATTGATTGAGCGAGAGGAGAAAATAGATCGTCGTCTCCAAGAATTAGAAAACAAAAGGAAGGAATTCATCGATAGAGAAGAAAAGATAAAAGTAAGAGAAAATCAGATAGAGGAAACAAAAGTAAAGTGGCTCAGGGAAATGGAGAGGATAGCTGGGATATCGGTTCAAGAAGCCAGGAGAAATCTTCTGGAGACCATAAAAAAAGAAGCTCGGGAAGAAGCATCCCAGATTATTCAAAAGGTAGAAAGAGAAACTAAAGAGATAGCTGCCAAAAAGGCAAGAATGATAATAGCCACAGCTATCCAGCGATGTGCAGTAGATGAAGCATCGGACTCTGTTATTTCTACCGTTTCCTTGCCTAACGATGAAATGAAGGGACGGGTGATCGGAAGAGAAGGTAGAAACATAAGAACTTTCGAGGCCCTAACCGGGGTAGACCTTATCGTGGATGATACTCCGGAAACAGTAGTCATTTCCTGCTTTGATCCTCTAAGAAGAAAAATTGCTCAGGTTAGTTTGGAACGACTCATTGCTGACAGTCGAATCCACCCGGGAAGAATAGAGGAAATTGTCGAGAAAGCTAAGAAGGATGTAGAAGAGTTAATTCGGGAAGAGGGACAACGAACAGTTTTTGATATGGGAATCTCGAATTTATCTTCGGAACTGGTCAATTTACTGGGTAAATTGAAATTCCGCACCAGTTACGGCCAGAACGTACTGGAACATTCTAAAGAAGTAGCTTATATTGCCAGTATTATAGCTTCAGAAATCGGGTTGGATGCAAGTATGGCCAAAAAGGCCGGACTGTTACACGATATCGGTAAAGCAGTGGATCAAGAAATGGAAGGACCTCATGCTTTGATTGGCGCTCATTTAGCTAAGCGATTTGGAGAATGTCCCAGTGTTGTCCATGCCATAGCTGCTCATCACGAAGATAAAGTAGCCGAAACGACATTGGCAGCAATTATCCAGGCTTCTGACGCCATTTCTGCCTCAAGACCTGGAGCCAGAAAAGAAGTTCTCGAGGCTTATGTCAAAAGACTGGAATTGCTGGAGAAAGTAGCTAATTCTTTTCCAAACGTAGATAGGTCTTACGCTATCCAGGCCGGAAGAGAAGTAAGAATAATTGTCCAACCAGAAAAAGTCAATGATCATACAACCAGTGAGTTAGCCAAGGAAGTAGCTGTTAAGATAGAGAAAGAACTTCACTACCCAGGTTTGATTAAGGTTACGGTAATAAGAGAACTCCGAGCTATAGAGTACGCCAAGTGAGAAAAAAAACCACTCTGGGAATTATGGGTGGAACATTTAATCCTATCCATCATGGACATCTGGTAGCCGCTGAGGTTATCAGAGATGAATTTGGGCTGGATAGGGTATTATTTGTACCTTCGGGTAAGCCTCCACACAAATATGATAATGAGATAGCCTTACCCGAGCACCGCTGGATGATGACGGTTCTGGCCACGGATAGTAATGCGTATTTTTCCGCCTCATCTGTCGAAATTAAAAGGAAAGGCCAATCTTATACTCGCGACACTATTATAGAGTTAAAAAAGAGTTGCGGCGAGACTACCAAGTGTTACTTTATTACCGGGGCAGATGCTATTGCCGAAATTTCTACCTGGCACAAAACGGAAGATTTATCCCGGCTAGCTACTTTTATGGCTGTATCCAGACCGGGATATAAACTTACCATTGACAAAATAGATCCTCGTTTCAGGAATTGCACCCATCTAATAGAAATACCTGCATTGGCTATTTCCTCTACTGATATCAGAAAGCGGTTGAGGGAAGGTAAGACTATCAAGTATCTTGTGCCAGAGGTAGTAGAAAAGTATATTTACAAGAATCATCTTTATCAAGCAAAAACAACGAAAGCAGCGTAGGATTGACTCTCTTTTAAACTTATGTATAATAACTACTGATTTGTGAAAATAGAGGTTAAGAAACTACTTCTGGGAGGAGAAAAGAGATAAGAAGTTCTCTACGACAAACCAAGAGAGGGAAAACGAGGTTGAATTCTCGTTATGTGGCTCTTAAAGCAGTAGAGATTGCCCAAGAGAAAAAAGCGCAGAACTTAGTATTTTTAAACCTAAAGAAGGTATCGCCCATGGCAGATTATTTTATAATTTGCCATGGGAACTCCTCTGTTCACATGAAGATTATTGCCCAAGAGCTGGAAAAAAAGCTCTCCGAGGCCGGAGTAGCTCTTCTTAATTCCAGAAAGTTTGATAATGATCGTTGGATATTGCTGGATTTTGGTTTCATAGTTATTCATATTTTTTCTGAGGAAGCCAGGGAATATTATCAATTAGAGAGACTGTGGATAGACGCCAAAAGAGAATTACTTTCAGGATCTGTCTCAATTAATTAGATAAGAGTAGAAAAGAAAGAACCTTTTCACCTTTTTTTCCTGGTCATTTCAATATAAAAGGGGGGCATAGCTCAGTTGGGAGAGCGCGTCCTTGGCGTGGACGAGGTCGGGGGTTCAACTCCCCCTGCCTCCACCATTTTTTCCGGTAACAGGTAATTTTTCCTAAAAAGTAAGATTTATGAAATTTAGACTATTATTGAAAAACTATTCTCTCCTACCTTAGAGATTTGATTTGTGATTTCTGGATAATCTCCATAATAACAAAAGGGAAGGCGCTCTGTCAACTTGGAAGAATGAAGTAAAAATGGGGAAAACTACCGATCTGAGACAAGCAGCTATTGAATTACACCGCCGGTTTAAAGGAAAAATTGAGGTAAGAAGTAAATTTCCTATAAATGATACCCTCACTCTTTCCTTAGCCTACACTCCTGGAGTAGCGGAACCCTGTCGCCAGATTGCTTCTGATAAAGAAAAAATTTACGATTATACTTCCAAGGCTAACATGGTGGCTGTGGTAACTGACGGCTCAGCAGTATTAGGCCTGGGTAACATTGGAGCAGCCGCAGCCCTGCCGGTAATGGAAGGCAAAGCTATCCTTTTCAAAGAACTGGCCGGAGTAGATGCCTTTCCCATATGCCTGGATACCCAGAACGTGGATAAGATTGTGGAGATTATCAGTCTGATAAGTTGCGTCTTTGGAGGTATTAATCTGGAGGACATATCCGCCCCCCGCTGTTTTCAGATTGAAGAAAAGCTGAAGGAAAAAGTAGATATTCCTGTTTTCCATGATGACCAGCATGGCACAGCGGTTATTGTCCTGGCAGCTCTTATCAACGCCTTAAGACTGGTTGATAAAGATATTACCAAGGTAAAAATAGTAATCAACGGAGCTGGAGCTGCCGGCATAGCTATCGCTAAATTTCTCCGGCGAGCTGGAGCTAAGGGAGAGCTAATTCTCTGTGATACTAAGGGAATCATCTATCAAGGAAGAAAAGAAGGAATGAATTTCATCAAAGAGGAAATAAGCAGGCTCACCAATCCGGAAAAAAAGAAAGGAGATTTGACTTTTGCTCTAAAAGAGGCTGACGTCTTTATTGGAGTTTCTTCCGGCGGGATAGTAAATTCAGAGATGATAAGAAAAATGAGCCCCTCCCCTATCATCTTTGCTATGGCTAACCCCATCCCGGAGATTTACCCGGAAGAAGCTTATCGGGCTGGAGCTTCAATTGTGGGCACAGGGGGATCTAACTACCCTAATCAGATTAACAATGTCCTGGGATTTCCCGGTATCTTTAAGGGAGCTCTTGAAGTCAGAGCCCGGGTAATCAATGAAGAAATGAAACTGGCAGCCAGTTTAGCTTTAGCAGATGTGGTAAAAAATACCCTGAGGAAAGATTACATTCTCCCCAAACCATTGGACCCTCGAGTGGTAGAAACTGTGGCCGCCGCCGTGGCCTCAACTGCCAGAAAAACAAAGGTAGCTAAAAAATGAAATCAGTTAAATTACGCAGTGAAATTATTAAAAAAGGAATGGAAAAGGCACCTAATAGAAGTCTGCTCTATGCTACGGGAATAGATAAGAGTGCTATGAATAAACCCGTCATAGGGATTGCTTCGAGTTACAACGCCTTAGTTCCGGGACACATCTTTATGCGAGAGACAGAAAGATTCATAGAAAGAGGAGTGGAGGCCGGTGGAGGTTGTCCTTTCACTTTCGGCATTCCGGCCGTCTGTGACGGTATAGCTATGGGCCACTCTGGAATGAGATATTCTCTTCCCCTCCGGGAACTGGTCGCTGACTCTATCGAAACTGTAGCCGAAGCTCATGCTCTGGATGGTCTCATTCTCCTTACCAATTGCGACAAAATAACCCCGGGTGCTCTCATAGCGGCAGCCCGGATAAACATCCCCACC
>DAOVGF010000101.1 GCA_030672545.1 Candidatus Aerophobota bacterium | reverse complement strand
CAAGGTAGCTACTGATCTGCATATTGACCATCTGCTGGACCGGAATGTGACTACTTTAAGTGGGGGAGAGATGCAAAGGACTGCTCTGGGGCGAGCCCTGGTAAGAATACCCAAGTTATACTTACTGGATGAACCTCTGAGCAACTTAGATTTGAAATTGAGAGAGGAACTGCGGGTGGAGTTTAGAGAAATCCATAAGCAATATGGAACCACAAGTTTCTACGTAACTCACGATTATGTAAGTGCTATGGCCCTGGCGGACAGAATAGGCATTCTCTATCAGGGAGAGCTATTGCAGACGGGTACCCCTGAGCAGTTGTATAAGAATCCTCAGAATACTATAGTTGCTTCTATGATGGGTGCACCAGCGATGAACTTTATTTATTGCCGGATAGTGGAGGACAAATTGTTCCTGGATTGGGAAAGGAAAGTCTTTCTTGAACTTACCAACCGGGACCTGGAGCTAATAGGAAGGGGCTGCAGGAATGATGAAGTAGTATTAGGAGTCTGGCCTGAGGACGTGCACGTGATCACCACTTCGCGGGAAGGAAGCCTAGAGGTGACCATTGGAGGAGTGGAATTTCAGGGGGTGGAAATTCTTCTGAACCTTCTTCTCGGGGAAAGTAAAATCAAGGTTCTCACTTCTCCTGATTTTCAAGGTACCCTGGGAGAGAAATGCAGGATTTTCTTTCCCCGGGAGAAAATTTACTTTTTTGACAGGAAAAGCGAAAAAAGAATTTATCTTGACTGAGGGAGTTGGGTCTCTGCTGAAAAGGAGTGTCTTACAGCATAATCAGGAAAGTATCCTCATGAAAAAGGCAAAAGTTAAGAAAAACAAGAAACTTATGGAAAACCTCTGCTTACTGGTAATGCTGGGTGGAATAGTTATGCTCTGTCAACCACTGAACATGTCAGTTTTTACCTGGGGTTTCCCCGTTATTCTTTTAGGCTTCATGGTACATACTATATTAGCTCACCTACCCTGAATAACGTTCCCAGGAGATCAAAATCACTAAATCCTTATTGGCTCTTATACTGGTTGTTGCCTTACCCTTTTTTTCTTTTGCTTCTGAGGAGGAAGAGGTTTTCTTGGATTTGATTGTTTTTGAATCTTCTTCCTGTGAGCACTGCCAGCAGTTAAAGAAAGAATATTTTAGTGGACTTCTCCGAGACTACGGTTTTTTGCAAATCACTTATTATGACCTGAAATATCCCGAGAACTATCAGCTCCTGTTAGATATCCAATCGGAAATGAATCCGGAGAAAAGCTCGCAGGTTATTAACGAGCTCCCGGTAGTAGTGGTGGGAGAGGAGATGCTAATGGGGAAAGCAGAAATAAAGGCTAGATTGGATGAGGTAATAAGAAGAAATATTCATCAGCCAAAGAGCACTATTAAATCCCAAAGTCGTAGTCTTGAAAAGGAAGTTGAACCAGGTAAAGTTATTAATCTGGCTTACTTTTATGAACCCGGCTGCCGTGAGTGTAGCGCGGTTAAATATGCTCTTTCCTACCTGAAAAGCAAATATCCTTACCTGGAGGTGGAATATTTTAACCTGGCTGAGGGGAAGAATAGACTTATTCAAGAAGCTCTGGGAGAAATTTGCCAGGTTCCTTCAGAAAAGAGGCATCTTACCCCGGCTATCTACGTGGGAAGGCAATATCTTGTCAGGAATATCAAGGTTAAGCATCTGCAAGAGGTGATAGAGAGTTATGGTGATACTGGTAGTGAAAAGATTTGGCTGAAGGCAGAGAAAAATGTCCAAAGGATCAAAGAAAAAAGTGCTGTCCGGGGATACTTGGAGAAATTGAAGCTCCCGGCTGTTTTAACGGCCGGCTTGATTGATGGGGTTAATCCCTGTGCCTTTTCCGTGGTTATTTTTCTGATAACCTATCTTGGCTACTTGAATAGAGGAAAAGGAGAAATATTTCAGATGGGCATTTTATTTATCCTGGCGGTGTTTGTCAGTTATTTTTTCATCGGGATCGGGCTTCTGGAATTCTTGCGCCGGACCAGCTTTTTCCCGGCCATCAGGAAAGCTATTTTTCTGGGAGGAGTTATCTTTACCGCCCTTCTGGGAGTTCTCAGTCTGGGGGACTATTTCAGGGTTAAAGGGAATAATCCGGAAAGTATGTTGCTAAAAATTCCCTCCCGACTGCGCCGGGGGGTCAACACTTTTATAGGCAAGAAGATGAGAAGTGGGAAGTTTTTGATTCCTCTTTCTTTGGGAATCGGATTTTTAGCTTCCTCGGTAGAGTTTATCTGTACCGGCCAGATTTATCTTCCCACCTTAATTTTCTTATCCGGAATAAGCGGGGTAAGACGAGCAGTTGTTCTGCCTTTGTTTATTTACAATCTTTTCTTTGTCATTCCTCTGATGGGAGTTTTCTTGGCTGTATATCTGGGAGTTTCCTCCGGAGTCATCTCCAGAATTACCAGGCAAAATTTTCCTCTTTCCAAAATCTTAACCTCGGTTCTCTTTTTTAGTTTATCAGGAATTCTCTTTTTTCTAATGTAAGAGGGTGAAAAAGAGAACCGTCCCCTTTTAGTTGACGGGGAGGAATTTTGGGGTAAGATAGTCGAAGATCAACCGGTACCAGGTTTTTTTGAGGTAAGGCTTGATTTAAGGAGATTAGGAGGTTTTACCGATGATTAGTTTCAGAAGAATTTTGTTTTGTACAGTAACATTGGGTTTGCTTTCAGGGTTACTGGCGGTTCCTCTGAGCGCCTCGGGTGAAGTGGCCAGTGATGATACTGTACTGGTAAAGGCTATATCCGGAGAGCTGCCGGATTTAGTGGTTACCAAGATAAAAGTTCCCGCTGGTCTGAAAGCGATGGAAAGAGTCTCCATCGGGGTGA
>DAOVGF010000041.1 GCA_030672545.1 Candidatus Aerophobota bacterium | reverse complement strand
CCCAGGATGTAAGGAGGATACCAGATAAGAGTAGATCTTATCCGGATAAGATCATCTGGCAAATGCAAATTGAAACTGATCAGGTAAATAAAGTGATCACTCTGAAGTGGATGAATACTTCCGCTATTCCAGAAGAATACTATCTTTATCTTAGCGATGAGAAGGGAAAGGTTCTCCTCAATATGAGGCAAGAAGAGAACTACTCTTTCACCACTACGGGTAAAGATAATTTGCAGCTAATGGCCATAACCGAACCTCTCAGCTCACCCCAGGATCTTAGCTTAACCGATGTCTATGGTTACCCCAATCCAGTTGATGATGAACCAGTTACCTTTCATCTTCATTTGGGAGCAGAAGCCAAAGTAACCGTAGAGATATACACTATCTCCGGAGAGCTAGTGAATAATTTAGTCAGGGAATATTCCGGCCCGGGTGATTACGATGATATTTCCTGGGATTGCCGGAATTATCGGGGAGAGAAGGTTGCCCGGGGGGTATACATCATCTTTGTAAGAGCGGCCAATTGTGCCAAGTCTCTGACCAAGATAATAAAGATTGCTTTGAAATAGTGAAATAAAGTACCGTTTCCTTGCCTATTTACTGAAATTCAGCTAAAATGTAGCTCAGGGAGTTTTTACGATGAGCCAGCGGTCATTTTATCTAATATTTTTTTGGATTTTTTTAGCGGTCATTTTTCTAACTGTACCTCTATTGGCGGAGGAAACTAACCTGAATTTATGGGCTATGGCCGAAAAACAGCTCTATTTGGATTACCTTCCCTCTTCTTCTCCCCAGGAAGCTCTTCCTGTGTTGACGCCTTTCCGGGCCGGAATTGTGGATACGGAATTGCCTGGAGGTTCCCATCTTACTATTTACGGACGCAAAGTGATTGGAATAAAATACACTTACAAGGAATATCTCAACGCACCGGACAAGAAACCTACCAGTTCCACCGAAGTAGATCAGAAACTCCAGGCTAAGGTCAAGGGGCGAATTGGAGACCGCATTTTTGTGGATATAGACTATGATGACAGCGCTCCCCGAAGTGAACAGCAGAAAATTAGACTTACCTATAGGGGTAAGGACGAGGAGTTCATTCAGGAGGTGGCTTTCGGAGATATCAGGCTTTCCCTTCCCAGGACTGAATTTGTCACTTATGGCCAGAGTGTATTTGGAGGTAGAGTGAAAGCCAAATGGGGTGATTTGCACCTCACCGCCATCGGAAGCGTCACCAGAGGTATTGCTGAGACCAAGACTTTCAAAGGTAAGACCACCTTTGAAAAGAAAGACATCGCCGATGTATCTTACTCAAAACACAAATATTTTGAACTGTATTATGACCAGGAGTATACTCCCGCCGAATCTGGTTTTTCCTATACTGTTGGCAGTGCGGAAATCTGGATTGATGACCAGAATTCAACCAATAATGATACCTCGGTGGAGATGACGGTAGAACCTGTTTCCGGGGATACGGCCTACACTGGATGGTTTGATCTGCAGTATCCCGGTGAGGACTACGCCGTTGATTATCACCGGGGAGTGATAAATTTCTACCGTAGTATCGGAGATGAATTCGTCATCGCGGTGGCCTACCAGGACGTTGACGAACAAAGACATCCTTCCGGTGCTTCTACGTATCGGATGATCAAGAGGGGTCCCCATCCTCTCTACTACAAATATGAGTGTAAGAATCGCTACTATCTTGGGGCTCAGAAGATAGACCCGGATGATTTTCTGCTTCGTATTCTTAATCTTAGTGAGGAAGTGGTTTATGACTGGGCCAGTCCGGAGAACTGGGTCTACCAGGCCCAGGTAGACTTTGACTTCGGCTTGGTTGAGATAACCAGACCCTTGAGTTCAGCCAGCCCGGATGTTCCTAATCTCTACTGGGATGAGCCATTTCGTGACCCGTTTGACCCAGAGGGCCCAAACCCGTATCCTCCTGATCCCCAACACCGCTATACTCTGTACACGGAATTCTCTCACGCTGTGGATGTCTACCTTCTCCGTCCGGATATTGTCCCGGAGAGCGAGCGTGTCTTTATGGATGGCCAGCTTCTCAAGAGAAATGAGGATTATCTTATTGATTATGCCTCAGGGTTTCTCACCTTTGTTGATCCCGGTCGAATCACCGCTGATACGGAGATAAAGGTTGAATATGAGTATATGCCCTTTATCGGTGGTCAGGCCACTATTCTGGGAGGTAGATTGGAATACACTCCCGGGAAGAGGTTCTCTCTGGGAGCTACCTATCTTTCTCAAGAGTCTTCCGGAGTGAAAGAGATTCCTCATTTGGGTTTTTCTCCCATTGCCCATCAGGTACTGGAAGCAGATATGCAGTTCAGTCTTAGTTCTAACTTGGGAAGTCTCTGGAGAGGAGATCTGCCGATGGAGCTTATTTTTGCCGGAGAGATAGCTCGTAGTTTTTACCAGCCTAATACTTTCGGTGCGGCCATGGTTGAGGATTTTGAATCGGCCAAAATGGTAGATGAGACTACTCTAAATGAGGAATCCTGGCATTTGGGAAGTAGGCCGCAAATAAGTGGAGGAGCCTCCCGGGACACCATAGAGATTTCCAATCAAGAGATCAAGGGGGAGGAAATAAATTCCGTCTGGAGCCAGGATGAAAGAGAAGTTCTGGTCTTAGATTATGATTTTCCGGGAGCAGATTTCTGGGATGCAGTGACTTATGTGATCTCGAACACGGGCAAGGATTATCTGCGCATGGATTACCTGGAGTTGTGGGTTACCGGGGGAGAGAGCGGTGAAACTGTCCACCTTGACCTGGGAGTAGTCAGTGAAGATATTGATGGAGACGGTCATCTGGATACCGAGGATGTAAATGGCGATGGTATACTCAATCCCGGGGAGGATACCGGGATTGACATCGGAGGCACTCTTATAGGGGAAAACAACGGAATCCTGGATACGGAAGACCTGAATGGAGATGGATATCTGAATACCACGGAAAATTATGTTACCTATTGTTTATCTGACTATACGCCTGAGGAACCGGATCCAGCTACCGGTTGGTTTTACTATCTTATTCCCCTAAAAGATGCGGCTAACTGGGATCAGGTTCAGTCGGTGATAAAGCACCTTCGTCTCTGGGTGGAGGGGGGTAACCTAAAGAGTACTCTCAAAGTTGCTTTTCTGGCTGCTTCCGGCAATCGCTGGGAGGTAAAAGACCTTACTCTGAGAGCAGTCAACAACTACGATGATCCGGATTATGATCCTTTTTCGGACTATGCCTTTCGTCAGTATTATGAGGAGATGTACGACTCGTGGGAAACCAGCGAAGGAAAACCGAGGAAGGACTCAGGCCTTTATCTTGAGCTTGACCCCATTTCAGCCGATAGCGGATGGGTTCAGGAGACTTTTCTCTCCTCGCGAGATTTCACCAACTATGAGACTCTCTCTTTCTGGTTACATGCCCAGAGCACGGGAGCTGGTTTCTATCTACGTGTGGGTTCGGATACCAGTGATGGGGGCAACTATTACGAAATCAGCCGGACTCTTGACTGGGAGGGTTGGAAGAAGATTAGCCTTTCTCTGGAAGAGTTGTCGGAAAGCAAACATGGAGATCCTTCTTTTCGGACAATCAACCAAATAAGAGCCGGACTGAGCAAGAATGACTGTGATGAAACCATCAAGATCTATTGGAGCGACCTTTTTCTTTCCGGGTCCAGAGAAAAGGAAGGATTGGCCAAAAGGCTAAGCCTGAGGGGCGATTTTGGAGATTCTGTCTCTGTCAGTGGGGAGTATAAAGAGGTGGAATCCACTTTCCATGTTATCGGGGCCTCCCCCAAAAATGAGGAGCTTACCCTGCACCGCTGGGGGAGCACTCTTTCTTTCTGGAAGTGGATGCCCTTATCTTATCAGTGGCAGAGGAAGGAGACCATGAATGTTTCCGTTCAGGATACTGATCTTAGCATCAAGGAGGAGGGAAAGATAGTCAGGGAAAGTCAGGATTACAAAGTTAGTCTAATTTTGCCGTCCTGGCCGAGATTTGATCTTCGGGGGACTAATGAAGTTGCCGATTATGTTCATAAGGCCGAGCGAGACAAAACAAACACCTATACCGCTTCCTTAAAGTATACGGTTCCCCTTCGTTTCTTTCTTTTGCCACACTCCGTGAGTGCCAGTTGTGAATTGAAAGATGTAGAGAAAACCGTTTTTAGTGTTCCCCCGAAGACCTCGGAGGAAGAAACCAGAAAATGGGCTGTTACTCTTCCTTTTAAACCCCTAAAGAATCTGAATTTTACTTATTCTCAGAATAATACCGATAAGGGGGAAGAAGGTAGCCAAATGAGGCCGAACTCTCGGAAGAAGAGTTTTTCTCTTACCTCCCGGACTACTTTTTTTCACCTGTCTCCTCAACTCAAGTTTGAAGGTAGTTCTGAGGAAAATGGTTTTTCTGATGATTACTCGGGCCAGCGGGATGCAAATCTGGAGTCCAAGGTATCTCTTTCTCTGCCGGTTAAGCCAGGCTCTTTTTTCCCCAGCACTTCCTGGCTGGGCAACCTTACTTATTACACCAGCTTCAGTGTAGAGAGGGAGCGTATTTATGACGATACTACCGTGTCTCTTGATTTTTTAACTCAGATTGGGTTGGGAGAGGTCACTCTGGATGACGGGGTTGTTAAGTTGGATATGATGAAGAGTTCCGTTACTTTCAAACAACGCTGGCAGTGTTTCTCTTTTCTTGATACTACGGTTGAGTATTCAAGGAGTGAGGAGGACAAGTTAAAAGAGGGAACAGATTATGACATCAACATTACCCGTTGGCCGGTAATTAGTCTGAGTCTTGATTTGAACACCACTCCCCTTATCGGGGAAGGTGTTTCTCAGAAGCTGTTCAGCTCGTCACGCCTCACTCTCGGTCTTACTGACAAGGAGACAGTCAAGGAAAGAATATCGATAGCGAGAAGTTCTCAGCCTTCCTTTACCTGGAAGGGAAGATTTCACAAGCCTGCTGACCTCTCTCTCACCTTGTCCGGGAAATCTACCCGTAGTGAAGAGATAACCTGGGGTGAGGAAACCGGAATCATCGGTGATTCCTCTGAGTATAAACTAAAATTGGACTATTACACTTTATTTCCCTGGGGGATGAATATTCCTCTTCTAAACCGCATTATCAATTTCAAGAATGAGATTCACCTTTCCTCCAATCTGTCTTTGGAAACCAAGAAGAAAACACTTACTTCCGGAGATCTCTCCGAAGACAATGAGAAATGGAGTTTGGGAGGCGACGTAGCTTATAAGGTCACCGAGAATGTGAATATGAAGCTGGGTTTAGAAGGAACCCACTATCAAAACAAAATTGAAGTTGGAGAAGATTACTTTTCCTACAGTATTTCTGCCCGGGTGGAAATAAGATTTTAATTTATCACTGGGGAAGTGGTAGCCGCAGGCCAGTCCGGGTAGGGGAGGTTTTAACCTCCCAGTTATGATCCGGTAGCCGCAGGCTTCAGCCTGCGTTTATTTGCGCAAGTT
>DAOVGF010000064.1 GCA_030672545.1 Candidatus Aerophobota bacterium | reverse complement strand
GGGAGAATCAAAAACTGGTTTATCGTACATATCGACCAGCTTACCACCACAGGCCCAAAGCCAGGTCATAAACCAAAGGGCCGAGTTGTGCGATTTCACATTTCTCAGAGCAAAGCCATAGATCTTCTCCCCACTGGGAGTAAGACCAAGAGAACCAATTTTGCTGATCATTTCCTTAAACTCGGACATATCTTCGGGACCCTTCACCTGGTAACCGGCTCTTTTGGCCAAATCCTTATTGAGAAACAAGGTGATGGGACCACTCCAGAGGGGAACGGTATAGAGGGTACCACGGATAGTCCCGTCCAGAAGCATAGAACCAGGAAAATTCGCTAGATGCTCGGCGGAGACATAATCACCAACCGGCTCCAGGATTCCTGCTTCCACCAGACTGGGCACCCAGGAGGCTACCGGTTCGGTAATGTCCGGAGGTGTCCCGGCTTGTGCTCTTAACAAAACATCTTCTCGTAGCTTATCATAATTGGTATCAATGTAGGTCAGCTTTATATCAGGGTATTTGGCCTGGAACTCCTCATTAATAGTGTTGAACACTTGGCGGCCCCATTCCTCCGCTCTCAAACGGGTAAGATAAGTTATTTCTGTTTTGGCAAACCCAATCCCGCCTAATAACAACGTCAGAAGCAGGGACCATACCACTACTTTTATATAGGGTTTTTTCATTTATTTACCTCTCCTTATTTTATTTTACCCCGGTTTATTCATTTGGAGTGGAAAAAAACTTTGCTCTTCTTGGACCTACTTCTACAAAACCAATAAACCACAGCCACTTTCTCCACTCTTATTTGCCGGCTTCGTCAGGGAATAAGCTGCCCGATTCTTAGCTATTACTTAACAGCATCACCTCCTTTTACTCAATTATATTCAATACCCAAAGAAATAACCTCTCCGCAACAAGAACCAGTCTCTGATTCTATTCCATCAAGGGACTACACCCGGGTCCATCTGTAGCCTGGCGGATGTAATCGGGAATAGTCCCTCCGGCGTCCGCAATGGCCAGGTTCTTCAGCCGGGCACAAATATCGGGATGCTCGGCGGCGACATTCTTTTCCAATTTGGGGTCAACCTTCAAATCAAAAAGCAAAGGTGACTCTCCCCAAATATAGGCATTGTACCACCATTGTTTATCCCGAACCATAACCAGAGGTCCCCAAGCGCAGGTGACATGATCGTAGAAGTCTTTGGCCTTACCCAAAACCAGAGGCCAGACATCCTTTCCGTCCATTGGATTCTCTGGAGTTATGCCTAAACGGGCCAGGACAGTGGGAATTAGGTCAAAATTGTAAAGTAGCTCATTGCAGACTGTACCGGCTCCTTCTCCCCGAGGGTCCCGGATCATGTATACCAAATCCGCAATCTCGCGGGACATCGGATAGCCTTGCTTCCCCACAATATTATGCTCACCAATGCAGTGCCCGTGATCCGATATCACGGCTATAACAGTATCATTCATCAGCCCCAGATATTTCATTTTCTCCAAGAGGTAACCAAACCAACGATCAACCAGGCTAACTTCGCCCGCATAGTTGGCCCGGAGTCGTTTGAGTATACGAGGACTCACCTGGTTCGCCGGTCCGTACAAAGAAGCTAAGAAATCCATACAATCATCATCCGGATCATACAATCTCCGATAAAACGCTGGAGGATCCCAGGGTTCATGGGGATCGAAGGAGTCAACTACTAAAAACAAGTTCTCGGCATCCTGGTTACGCTCCAACCAGTTGGCCGCGGCTGAGAAGACCCGGGCCGGAAAGTAATCCTCCTCACAGCGTCGGTCTGCCACGTTGGTCAAATAGTCTCGCACGAAGTCAGTATACCGTTTTCTCGTTTGACCGTCCGAAGTCTGTATTCTCAGGTTTTCCATACCTCTCCCTTGAAACTGCTCAGGAATGTACTTGGCTACCTCCTTATCCGAAGGTTTGGGGCCGGAGCGGTAAGGATCGTTCTCCTGCCCACGAATCCATATCCATTCGTCAAAACCCCGATGGAAATTCTTATGAGGTTTAAACTGATGGTAAGCATCGGTAACAAAACCAGTGCGGTACCCATGTTGTTGCAAAATTTCGGCAATAGTATCCCGCTCTTCCAAGACCGGCCCCCAACCAAGACCTCCCACAAATTGATTGCCCTTATAGTCTTGATCATTTCTAAAGGGAAAGACGCGACAACCAGTTTGAAGAGCCCGCCGCACTTGCAAAGTAGGAAGTGAATCCGGATAACCCTGGGTAAACACCACTGATTCTTTAGCCAAAGAATCAAGATAGGGAGTCTTGACCCAGTCATTTCCGTAACAGCCCACATGGTCCTGTCGTAAAGTGTCCACGATTACCAATACTAAGTTCATTCTCTGTACTCCTTGTGTCTAAGTTGAGATAGTTTAAAAACTCCTGTTCCTGTACTTTTAACCTATTTCAGCCCAACAAAATTTTTAACCGCCCGCTTATAAGTAAAGGTGACTTTAGTCGTCCCGGTGAAGCAAGAGTTAAAAAATTTGGGTAGGTTAAAACTTCGCCTACCCAAATTTTAAGAATAAACCCTCTAAGATTTAATTAACTGCCAAACACTTATTCTCTTAGCTTTTGTGATGATAACTATGGTAGCAAAAAATAAGTTTACTAAAGGGAACCAATATGTCAAGTATTTGTTACGTAACAGTATCGCCAGCCCATACCTTGACTTTTTTTGATAATACTGTAATTATTATAGTAAAAGTGTAGGTGATTTTCCTATAAATTCCCTAGTGAGACCAAAATGAAATTAGGAAAAGGAGTAAAAAAGCGTAGGTTAGCCAAAGGAATGACTTTAAGAGAGCTAGCTGAGCTCACTAAACTCTCGGTCAGTTATCTAAGTCAACTGGAAAGAAACTCCGTTTCCCCTTCTTTAAGAAGTCTGGTTAAAATAGCTCAAGCTCTTAATATCCCTATAGTTTCTCTTTTCCTTCAACAAAATGAGCCATCGGGAAAAGTGGTAAGGAGAGAGAAAAGGATAAAGATTACTCTTCCCGATACCGATCTTCGGTATGAGTTCTTGGCCCCTGATGTAAGTGGAAAAGTGGAGTTTTTACTCCTGCGCGTAGAAAAAGGCAAAGGACAGGATAAGTTGGTCACTCACCAAGGAGAGGAGCACGTTTTCATCATTCAAGGTAAGCTTGAAGTAAAGGTAGGTAAAGAACGTTATGCTTTGAGAGCCGGAGACAGTATCTGTTTTGATCCTTCTTTTCCTCATACTTTTAATAATATTGGAGAGGAAGAAGTTATCGGAGTAATAGCGGCCAGTCCACCCTCTCTATACCAGGAGGTTAGAGAAGAAAAATAAAGAAAAGTACGGGTAATTCCGCTCCCATTAGATTTATGGCTAAGTTATTACCCGATCTCTAAGCACTGAACACACATAATTACAGGAGAAGTAGATTATGAGTCAAAAATTAGCTATTGAAGGTGGACCAAGAACGGTTCCCCAGGGACTGGAAAAGCCCTGGCCAATTATCACCCAGGATGACATTTATGCAGTAGTAAAGGTACTCAAAAGAGGTATCCTCTGGGGACCTATGGCCCCGGAAAAATTGGCTCTGGAGAAGGAGTGGGCCGAGTACGTAGGCACCAAGTATTGCTTTGCCGTAAACAGTGGTACCGCGGCCATTCACGCCTGTGTTTCCGGGGTGGGAGTGGAAGTAGGGAATGAAGTAATTGTCCCCGCCTTTACCTTTTGGGCCACCGCCCAGGCCGTCTTAGTTCAAAATGCTATTCCGGTATTTGTGGATATTGACCCAAAAACACTGAACATTGATCCAAATAAAATAGAGGAAAAAATTACTGATAAGACCAAGGCTATTATTGTGGTACACATTCATGGGCTGCCTTGTGATATGGATGAAATTAATGCCCTAGCTAAAAAACACGGATTAGCCGTCATTGAAGATGCTGCCCATGCTCACGGATCTACCTATAAAGGCAAGAAAACAGGAAACCTTGGTGATATGGGAACCTTTAGTCTTAACGGAAGCAAACATCTTGCCACCGGGGAGGGAGGACTGATTACCACTAACAATCCTGATTATTTTGAAAAAGCTCGTCTTACTGGTATGTTTGGAGAGAAAATTGTCCCTAAGGGAGCCATAAGGCCTTATGATGCTTATACTATGGGCTCTAACTATCGAGGCACGGAAATGTCCAATGCTCTAACCCGCTCGCTACTGAGACGGCTTGATGAATATAACCGGCTGCGCATAGAAAATTGTCAGTTTTTGGATGAGGAATTAAGTAAGATTAAAGGACTGATTCCCCCTTATACTCCTCCGGATAGAACCAATACCTATCATCTTTACCGCATAAGAATTGACCCTGAGCTTCTCGAAGCAGACGGTCTTAAGCCCAGAGAGCTACGCTGGGCTATTCAAAACGCCCTCTTTGCCGAAGGCGTAGACGTCAAAGAATGGCACAGTTTTCCGGTTCCCGGACAGAAGATTTTTCAAAGAATGGATGCCTACGGAAAAGGGTGTCCCTGGAGTTGTCCTTATGCTCGAGAAGGGATAAAATATGAGCCTAATGATTATCCGGAGACCATTAAAATGTTTGATACTTCTTTTGTCCTTTACTCTATTTATCCTCCTAATGATCTTGAGCTGATGAGATATTATGTGGAGGCCTTTCATAAAGTATTGGACAACTTGGAGAGAATTGTAGAGAATCCGACCTACCGTAAACCCAAAATGGCCAGAGTAAGGTAATGGGAAAAAAGGAGATATTAAATGCCTAATCAACCGAAGAAAAATGTGATTTTGCTAAGTATGGACGAAGTCCGGGCTGATCACTTAAGTTGCTACGGGTACAAAAAGATAACCACTCATAACATTGACAAGGTGGCCGAAGAAGGAGTATTGTTTGAAACTTGTATGGCGGCCGCTTGCATAACTCCAGTATGTATGAGCTCTGTCATATGTGGAGCCTACCCTAATAAGCATACCGTCCGAGACCCTTTCTCTTACATTCGATCCCAAACCGTAGCGGCAATACTGAAAGAGCACGGTTACCAGACGGCCGGTTTTGTGGGACAGGGGCTATTAGGATCAAAGCACGGTTTTGCCGCCGGCTTTGACTATTACGATGAACCCACCCAGGATACCTCATGGGGTTCCTGGAATGCGGAACAAAAAGAGGTGTTCTACGAAGGCAGTTGGTGGATTGATCGAATGCTCCATTGGTTGAAGAAAAATTCTTCCTCTCCCTTTTTCCTCTGGGGACACTATTTTGAGACTCACGAGGGAGCTGAGCAAGCACTGTTGCGGGACGGATTGATCAAACCAGGGGAACTTTCCCAATTCAGCTATAAAGACGCTAAGATAAAATATATGGATGAGAAGTTAATCGGCCCGCTTCTTAAGACACTTGACCAACTAAATCTAAGAGATGATACCATTCTCATTCTGATGAGCGATCATGGCACCAATTTAGGTGAGCACCCGGCCAAACCGGTTCCCCATCGTTCCTACAATCTTGTGTATCCTCAACACACCACTTTATATGATGTGGACATAAGAATTACCCTGATTATTAAGGGCAAGGAGTTACCCAAAGGGGCTAGAGTAAAAGAAATGGTGCGTTCGGTAGATATTGTTCCCACTATCCTGAATCTCCTAAAAATACCCACGGACAAGATGAACTTTGATGGAAGTACTCTCCTTCCGGTAATAGCTCAAGAAAAAGTTGAAGGATGTGGTGCTTATGCCGAGATGCTATATCCCCTGGTCGAAGGAATGGGGTCATTACAAGCTTTGCGCACGGACAAATTCAAGTTCATTAGAGATCTCACTAATGGAACAGAAGAATTTTATAATTTATCCGATGACCCTTTAGAACAAACAAACTTAATCAAAGAAGTAAAAGAATCCAAAAAACAAGAACTCCGGGATGTAAGAAAAGAGTTAAATAGGCACCTCTTTGAGCTGAAAGGAAAGGGGGCCGATTTTTCCGGTCAGGAGAAAGAAGAGATTAAAGAGCGTCTTCGCAAGCTTGGATATATGGAGTGAAGCAGGTAGAAATAATGAAAAAAGACAAAATTAGTGAGAGCGAAACCGAGCTGAGCTTATATTTGGGACAATATCAAACTGCACAACCTTCCTTATTGTGGACTCTATGAGATAGGCTACCGTTCCTTGGGGGTAAGGACTACCAGCAATCCCATGGTAGGCGGAAAAATTTCCAACCAAAAACCTCTTAGACCTTCAGAATCTCTTGAACAACAGCCAGAGAGTTATCTGCTCTCAAACTACTTTGAGCCTTGGCAAGTTTCTCTTTATCTATTTTCTCCGCTAATTTGATGAGATTATCCATAGTCTTAACGCAAAGCTCCACAGCTCGAGAGCCATTCATTCTAAAGGGGAAAATATCAAAGGAGAGCCATCCCTTGTATTCTATTTTATCCAGGTAGTAGATAAACTCCAGAGTCTCCCATAGATTAACCGATCCTACAACCAGGTCATCATCCCATTCCCTGTAAGCATCATTGAGGTGAATACCGAAGAGTTTTTTTTCTTCATTTAGAATACAAATAACTTCGGCAGGGTTCTCTTTACTCATAAGGGCATGACCGAAATCAACCAATACCCCCACGTTATCTTTTCCGAGTTTCCTGGTAATCCATAAAGCTTTCATGGCCGAGGAGACAAAAAGATACTTCCTGGGCTCTTTTAACTTATACTCCAGAGCAAATCTTTTGTTAGGGAATTCCTCTGCCAATTCACCTATTGTTTCCCGGAGAAGAATCAACTGTTTTTGGTAGTCCACCTGGAAAGGATAATCAAACCCATCGGAGCCCAACCAGAGAGTTATGTTATTACACCCCAGTTCATCGCAGATCCTCACTGTCCTTCGAACTTCTTCAATGGCTTGGTTGCGCAGACCTTCGTCTTGATTAGACAGAGAGCCAAGCTTCCATTTACTGCAAAAAGTATTGACCAAAACACCGGCAACTTGAAGGTTGTTCTCTTTTAAAACAGAGCTAATTCTGTCAGAGGGGCTATCAAAGTCGGTAGATGCAAACTCTACGGCTCTTATTCCCTCAATCTTGGCAACTTGTCTAATAGCTTCTTCTGTCGAAAGGTACCGTCCTTCATAGCCTCCGGGCACGAATCGATCCGCACATCCCTTTAAAGCCCATATCCCCACCGAATACTTCTTAGCCTTGTCGAGCATCGTGTACTCCTTTTCAAGCTCATTTTCTATCTTTTCACTCGTACTACATTCCAACTTAGAGCCCCCATTAGTGTCAATCCAATAATGATCAGTTGATGGAAGGTACCAAATCCCAGAATAACCAGGCCATTATTTAGAATGCCCACGAATATTCCTCCCATCAATACACCAATCAATGAACCCTCACCCCCAGTCAAATCGAAGCCACCCAAAGCCACGGCTGTGAGTGCGGTCAGTATCATAGTCAATCCGGCTGCACTGGGTTGACCTGATTGCATTCTAGCCGTCATCACTATTCCAGTAACGCAGGCCAAAAAACCGGCGATCACGTAGGGAAGCACCTTCATTCTCTTAATGTTTATCCCGCAAAGTCTCAGGGCGTCCTCGTCGTTACCTAAGGCATAGATGTAACGTCCATAAGAAGTTCTGCTAATGAAAACATAAGCCAATAAGAAGCAAACTAATAGTATGACTACTGGGGTTGGAATATCCAGAAGATAACCTACTCCTAAGAATAGAAATTGGGGAGTAAAGCCTTCATAAACGGGATATCCTCTTGTCCACAAGAAGGTTACCCCTTGCGTAACAAAACCCATGGCCAATGTCTGGAGAAAAGGGGGGATACCCATATACGAAACCATTACTCCGTTAACAGATCCACAGAGAACTCCTACAGCTATACCGTAGAGGAGAGCCAGATAAGTGTTGACTCCGGCGGCGAGACTTGAGGCACAAACTATGCCCACCAGGGCAGCAATGTTTCCCAGAGACAAATCCATTCCCCCGGTAAGAACGATCATGCCCAACCCCAGGGCCAATATTGTACTATAGCTTATTTGCCTCAATACATTGAGCAGGTTACCGATAGTTAGAAATCTTTCTGTATAAATGGATAAAAATATTATCGTGACTACTAATAATACGGTCAAAGGGACGAACTTGAAAGCTTCTGAGCTCAAACTTCGGCCGAGGAAACCTGTTTTGTTTTTTCTACCCACTTCACTCCCTCTTCTTTTCATAGAAAAGCCTTTTTCCCTCTTGGTTTTTCTCTTGCAATCTTCCCGGATGAAGTTCCATCAGGTAAGAAACGAAGGGAGAGGGCTGCTTATTAACAGCCCTCTCCCTAGCTGCTTATTCCTCTACATTTTCCTTGGTAATCAATTTGACTGCCACCGGTATGAAGTCAGGAAAAGAGGTTTTCTCTCCAGTTAGATACTGCATCGTACACCGCACAGATAATTCACCCATCAAGAATGGCTGCTGGGCTACGCTTGCTCCATAACAATTGGATTCCTTCATTAACTTCCTGGCCTCAGCAGTGGCGTCAACACTCACCAGAAACATCTCATCTCGTTTGCCAGCCATTTTAATTACCCGGTAGAATTCAATGGTGAAGATATCAGCTACGGTATAGATAACATCTACATCCGGGAAAGCAGTCAAAATATTCTCCGCCAGCGTGGTGGTCTCTGGGGGAAGTTTACCCATTTCTCGGTGGATTATTTTCATGTCGGGATAGATGCTCAGAACTGCTTCTACTCCCTCAATTCTTTCCCGGCAGGACTGGGAGGTAGGCCACTCGATAAGAACGACGTTTCCTTGGCCGTTGAGTCTCTTCACCATGTATACACCGCCCAACAGTCCAGCTAAATGATTATCTGAGGCGATAAGAGTTTCAATTTTGCCTCCTTCCACCCCGGTATCCACGCAAAAAACTGGTATATTGGCCTTATTGGCTAACTCTATGGGAGGAATTAAGGCTTTGGTGTCAACGGCGCTGATGATAAGAGCATCAACTCCGGCTGCAACAAAGCTTTCTACCTGGCCCATTTGAGTCATAGCCTTCTCTTCAGCATAAACTATGGTCAGATCCAGATTCGCATGTTTACTGGCCTCACTCAGGGCTCCCTCAGTCAGAGAAATAAAGAACGGGTTATCCTTGATTTTCAAGGCCATCCCCACCCGAAATTCCTTGGCCTGTACTTCTCCTGCCCACCCCAACGCAGTCAGCGTGATCAGGGTTATACCTATGAAAATACCGACTAATGTCTTCTTGGTTCTTCTCATTAACATTTTTTATTTTTGCAGGCAGGAATAATCATCCAATATCCCACGCTGCAACTTACCTCCTCGCATAATTGTAGTTTAAGGGTCTCGTGTGCTGAAAATAGTCATTCTCACCTCCCTTGCTGGATTTTTGACCCTTTAACCCAAAAATTAACACTACTCTCTTTTTTAAAACTCATCAAAGAAATAAGTTACACCTTTATGAAAATCCTCTCGAAACACAATCAAGCAAATTATCTATATAATAACGTCGGCACCAACAATCAATTTCACTATCTCATCCCCCGTAGTATACTTTACTTCTTTTTCTCCCGCTCTGCGTCCGTTCCTTAAGACAATAATCCGGTCTGCTACCGAAAACACATGCTGTAAATTATGACTGATAACCAAAATAGAGAGCCCCTTTTCTTTCAAGTTTTCAATTAGCTTTAATACTTCTCCGCTCTCTTTTACCCCCAGAGCGGCGGCAGGTTCATCCATAATCAGGAGTTTTCTCTTCCACAGGACTGCTCTTCCCACAGCTACGACTTGGCGTTGCCCACCCGAAAGAACACCCGCTTTTTTCTTGGTAGATCCGATGTCTATCTTTAACCCTTGAAGAAACTCGTAGCTTTTTTTGTGCATTTTCTTATTATCCAAAAACTTAAAATATTTTCCCCAGATACCAGGTAGAAACAACTCTTTACCCATAAAAAGATTGCCACTCACATCAATCCTGTTGAACAAAGCCAGGTTCTGATAGATCATCTCAATTCCAATTTCGCGGGCTTCTCTTGGGTTATTAATTTGCACTTTTTGGCCTTCGAAAAAGATCTCTCCCTCATCTGGGGGATAAACCCCAGATATTATCTTAGCCAGGGTTGACTTACCGGCCCCGTTGTCCCCTACCAGAGCTAAAACTTCGTTGAAATATATTTCAAAATCAACTTTGTCCAAAGCTCGAACTCCCCCAAAACTCTTACTTATACCTCTCATTTCAATAATTTTTTTTTCTTTCATCAAATCTCCTCACTCCATCTATCTTCCTTCGCATTCCTTAACTTTTTGGTTTTTCATTGTTTGAGCATTTAATACGTATCAAATAATCTTTAAAAGTCAAATTGACGTGTGTTTAGTAAAAAAGACGACATAATGTCGTCAATCTATAATCTAAAATACTGATAAAATGGACATTTTAGGTTAGAGGATTTTGGTAAATGTCGCACTTTTACACAGAAGGCGACAACCAGGACTATGAAATTGCTTCCAGTTATCAAGACGCAGTGAGTTCGCTGCTCTACCCCCCCCTCAGTCCCGGTGATTAGGATAAGGTAGTTCCAATGGTAGTCTTGCCCCGATGACTGAATCGCTAAATTATTTGGAGTAAGGCTTCGCCCCGGAAGGCTGGTAGATCCTTATATTGTCGATGCCGATTCGGGACATATAGGAGTTGAACTTTAGTTGGCCGGGTCCCTTAAACCTCTCCTTTGCCCAAGCGAAAAAAGAAAGAAGTGAGCCTTCAAAAACAAGAAGAGAGGAGACAATTTTAGATAGTTGTATTGATCCAGACCTAAATTGCAAATATCGTACGAAAATGGTATCCATAAATAGCAAAAGTGATTGCCAGTGGAAAAAGTCGTGGATGTCTGAATAAAGACCAAAAAAAGAGCTTCCAGTAATAAATCCTTCCCTTATCCTTTATACCAAGAAACCATATAGATTTAAAAAATGCTCCCGGATAACCGGAATGAAAACGCAACTTTTGTGATGGTTTACATTCTCTCAAGAATTTATTGACCCGCTCGTAGTAAGGTTTAACAGAATAAATTCCTTTAATAATCTTCTTATATCCCTCAATAAGTTTTGTGTAATCCATTTTAGGAGTAAAATTGAGTGAGAAGTCAGTATTATTACCCGAAGTATTTTTTAATAATCTCTTCTCCTTTTTAAGACGATGATAAAGCCTAGTATCTTTAGGAGCATTTAACAATCCAACCATTGCCGTAACTATTCCGCTTTTTTGAATAAATTCAATTTGCCTTTGGAAAATTGAAGGAGGATCATTATCAAATCCCACAATAAATCCTCCAGTTACTTCCATACCAAAACTTTGAATTTTCTTGACACAGTTTACTAAATTACGATTTTTGTTATGATATTTGTTGCATTCTGCTAAACTATCTTCATTCGGTGTTTCAATCCCCACAAAAACAGAATTAAATCCAGCATTAACCATCATTTGCATTAGTTTTTCATCATCGGAAAGATTAATTGAAGCTTCTGTCGAAAACACAAAAGGATATTTTCGTCGTTCCATCCAATAAATTATTGCCGGCAAAATTTCTTCTTTTAATTTACGTTTATTCCCAATAAAGTTGTCGTCAACAAAAAAAATACTGCCTCTCCATCCTAAGTTATATAGATTTTCTAATTCAACTAATACTTGATATTTAGTTTTTGTTCTCACTTTTCTGCCAAAAAGAGCTGTTATGTCACAAAATTCACAATCGAAAGGGCACCCTCTAGAATATTGAATGTTCATAGATACATATTTTTTCATATTAATAAGTTCAAAAAGGGGGACTGGCGTCTTTTCTATGTCTGGAAACTCTTTGGTTGAATAGATATGTTTGGCCCAGTTATTCTTTAAATCTTTTAGAAATATTGGTAAAGTAATCTCTGCTTCATTAAGGACAAAATAATCAATGTCCTTAAAATCCTCATGAGAGGCAGTAAACAAAGGCCCGCCTGCAACAATTTTTACACTATGAGCTTTACACCTTTCCAGAACTTTCTTAACACTCTCTTTTTGAACCTCCATAGCACCAATAAATACATAGTCTGCCCATTTAATGTCTTTATCTTTCAACTTTTGAACATTCATATCAATGACTTTTTTATTCCATTCTTTGGGCAGCATGGCAGCAACAGTTAATAATCCCAAGGGAGGATGAACTGCTTTTTTAGAAATAAACTTCAATGCATGTTTAAAACTCCAAAAAGTGTCTGGATACTGGGGATAAAGTAAAAGTATTTTCATCTCAGATTTATTCATATTTTTAGAAGGTAACTGTTTTATTTTAGTAATAGGTAATAGTTTAGTTTTCCTAAAATTACCCTCTTTTTTGTCATTGCGAGCCTGCCGAAGGCGGGCGTGGCAATCTCCCAAAAAGAATGCGCTTTCCCTGAGATTGCTTCGGGACTTTATCCCTCGCAATGACGCAAGGAATCTCGTTCCTCACAATGACGATGGGGAGTCCCACATTTTTTAGGGAAACTTACCTGTTATTACTTGTAACAAGTATTATACGAGTTTATAATTTCGTCAATAAGAAAAACTGCAACTTGACCAATCGCCAGAATTTATCTATAATCAAAAGGATAAATATCTTGCCGGAGTGGCGGAACTGGTAGACGCGCTGGACTCAAAATCCAGTGGGGCTTAACCCTCGTGTGGGTTCGACTCCCACCTCCGGCACCTCTCTATCCATTATAAATCTTCTTCAGCCCTTCTTTAAAACTTGATTTCTGGCAAAAATCAATAAAGGCGCTGGTGATCTTAGGATCATACTTTTTCTCAGAGTCCTCCTTAATTCTGGATAAAGTTTCTTCATGGGTAAGAGCCCCCCGGTATGGTCGAGGAGTCCTCATAGCCCAATAAGCATCTACTACCGCAATGATTCTTGCCTCAATGGGAATATTTTCCCCTTCCAGACCCTCTGGATAACCGCTACCGTCATAGTTTTCGTGGATACTTTTTACTATAGGAATAATATTTCTTAAACCTCTAATATGCCTTAAAATATCTACCGCGGCGATGGAATGTATTTTTATGCCTTCCCATCCCTTTTTGCTCAAAGGAGTAGACTTATTTAAAATCTCTTCAGGCACAGCAAATTTCCCCACATCATGTAGAAGTCCAGCCATTTGAATTTGTCTCAGCCCGGCCTGGTCAAACTTCATCTCCTTGGCAAAAATAACTGATTGTTCTGAGACTAGCCGAGAGTGCTCAAAAATATAGCCATCTTTACGGTCAACAATTTCTGCTAAAGCATAGGCCAATTCCTGAACAATATCCTTAGAGGAAATTCTTGATGGAATTTCCTCCCCGGTCCCTTTCAACATCTTCCAGCTCATAATCTTTTTGTCCGGGTAGTGCTTGGCCGATAACATAGCCCTATCTGCCTTGGAAATTAAATCCTCTATAGAACGGGCGTCCTCGGGGAAAGAGGCTAATCCGATACTCATAGTCACTCCAAAAGGACTGGCCTCATCCAGAATACCGGGAGCCTCCTGGACAGCCTTCAGTAAGCGCTTAGAAGTTTTCAGGGCCGTAAGAGAATCAGCCTCAGGAAGAATGATGGCAAACTCATCTCCTCCATACCGGGTGGGAATATCACAGGCTCGCACAGAGGACTTCGTAACTTTACCTACTTCTCTGAGGACTTTGTCTCCTCCCTGGTGGCCCAGTATCTCGTTGAGAGTACGAAAATTATCAAGGTCAGAAATCAAAAGAGAAACTGGCTCTCCTCCGCGAGCAGAACGAGCTATTTCCTCACTGAGACGAAGATGAAAATACCTGCGGTTGTACAACCTGGTGAGGTCATCCTGGTAGGACTTAGCTTTTAAAACATCAATGAGATTCATTCTCTCAACAGCCAGAGTTTGCAGACCTGCCAGTGAAGAAAGAAGATCCAGTTTGTCCCGAGGGTACTTTAGAGGTTTACGACTCAACACCCAGAAACGACCTCTTATTTTCCCCTCTTTTATCACGGGAACATAAAGAAAAGAGGTGAAGCCATTCTTATCCCAGGGCCCCGTAGACATGATAGTGGGATCCTTGCGGACATTTCGAACGTAGATAGACTCCTTTTGGTCCTGGGTACTAAGGGTACTCAAATATCTCTTCCCCCAGTCTTCTCTTTGAACATCAAGATTATAGCTCACCTCCTCAATTTGCTCTCCTTCCTCATCCAGAAGTTGAACCAGGGAAGCAGCAGCACCAAGTTGTCGGGCAATAGTTCGGACTCCTAAAAGCAGGAGTTCCCGGATACTACCACCCCGGTCAATAGCCTTGTAAACGTCTACAAAAACTCGGGTAACTTCACTTTGAGTCCTTCGCTGAAGTGTCCAGAGGTTGCGCCAGATATGTGTTCTCAGAACCAACACCAATAAAACAACCAGACCAAAAGACAGAATCATACCATAAGGAGTATTCCACCAGGGCATATTGCTTTCCTCAATCTGAAGAATTTAACACTTCTTTATTATAATGGAAAATCCTAATCAGGCAACCTGGAGAAACAAAAAATTATTTCGTTTGACATTTATTAGGTAACTGATAATCTAATGGGCAATTAATAAGAGTATTCCTTGAAATAACGGAGTTCCGATGAGGAATTTCCGAAAACTAATTCCCTTACTGTGTACGGTAACCTTACTTGCTTTCTCTGGCTCTACACTTCCTCAAGAAACCCCCCAGGGAGTACTGAAGAAAGCTGGTCAGGCTTTTCAGGAAGGTAACTATGACTCAGCTATCCAGCTCTATTTATCTATCGTAGAGATAGATAAGGATAATCTGGAAGCTCGGGTAAGACTGGCTACCTCTTACTTCTTTGCCGCCAATCACAACCCTGATTATTATCCGGAAGCGGTAAAACAATACCGCGCCGTTATTAGCCTCTATCCTAAGTTTCCTTTATCTTACCTTCATTTAGGAGAAATTGCCTATATTTGGGGCAAAGAATATCAGATTGAAGGAAAAGAAAAACACGCCCGAGGCCTTTTTGAAAGTGCCCTGAACTGGATAGAGACATCTATTAAACTTCGGGAAACTGACAGTGATGAGCAAAATCTCCCCGAGGCAGCTAGAGAACAGATTCATCTGGCTCTTATCCATTATCGGTTAGGTAATCACGAAAAAGCCTTCCAAATGATGGATAAGGCAATAGGTGACTACAAAACTGTTTCTACCTCAAAAGAGGGAAAAGAAGAACTTTTTATTTATTTCCTTAACAGTGGACAGCAATATTGGCAAAGTAAGCTCTTCGACCAGGCTTTAATTTATCTGGAAGGAGCCTGGTTCATTGAATC
>DAOVGF010000023.1 GCA_030672545.1 Candidatus Aerophobota bacterium | reverse complement strand
CCTCCTCCGGCGATTAGATTAGCGGCCTGACAGTTTTCCAGGCCGAGGTAATTAGCTTCCCGTTTTCTTTCCTCAAATCTCGCTCCGCAGTGCACCCGGGCATATAACCTAACGGTTTCTTTCACTTCCTGGTCCATAATTTCCGATATCTTAGCGGACACTTCCGGTCCCCCGGGACCACAGGGCTTGACCACAGACTGTCCGGTGGCTACAGCTTCGGCAAAAGCCCGGCAACTGGTGAACCCGCAGGCGCCACAATTTGCTCCGGGAAGAACTTTTAATAGGGCCTCAATCCGGGGATTCTCTTTCACCTGAAGTCTTTTATCGGCCAGGGCGAGAATTACAGCAAAGAGAACGGCCAGTCCAACCATAGCAGTTACGGAAATGAATAATAAAGTTCCCATAAAAAATTCACCTTTAAAGTCTCCCCTACCCAAGGGGGGCGTCTTTGTCTCCCCTTTTCTTCATTCAAATTCAAGCATAAATCAGTCCGGAAAATCCCATAAAAGTAAGAGCCAGAAGTCCGGCGATAATTAAAGTAATGGCTGCTCCCCGAAAGGGTTTAGGGACATCGGCTAAATCCAACTCTTCCCGGATGGCCGACATAATAAGCATAACAAAAGTGAAACCCACGCCCGCCCCAAAACCAAAAACTACGCTTTCCAGAAAACCGTAGTCCCGTAAGGTAGCGAACAGAGCCAGCCCCAATATGGCACAGTTAGTGGTAATGAGAGGCAAGTAGATTCCCAAAGCTCGATAAAGAGAGGGATAACTTTTTCGGATAAACATTTCGATTATTTGGACCAGGGAAGCAATGACCAGAATATAAGCTACATACTCCAGGTAGGGAACCCCAAACTTTTTTAGAATAAGGTGATAAACAATCCAGGTTATTCCTCCGGTTAGAGTCATCACAAAAGTAGTGGCTATTCCCATTCCCAGAGCTGACTTAATTTTTCCGGTTACCCCTAAAAAAGGACAAATTCCCAGAAAATAGGTAAGAACAAAGTTATTCACCACAGCGGCACTGATAAATAGGAGTAGAATATTCATAGAAAACCCCTTATTTTAGATTCAATTGAGTTTTCTTACTAAAGGTATTTATTAATCCCAGAAGAATTCCCAGGGTGATAAAAGCTCCCGGGGGAAGAATCATAATCACCCAGGGTTCAAACCACCCACCGTTAGCCCGGGTGATGAGAACTTGATAACCCGGGAAAAAACCCGTACTCAGGATAGAACCGGTACTCAGAATTTCTCTGATGCCGCCCAGAATCACCAGAATAAGGGTAAAACCCAGCCCCATCCCAAGAGTATCCATAAAAGAACGGGAAACCCGATTCTTAGAAGCAAACGCCTCCATTCGGCCCAAGATAATACAATTAACCACAATCAAGGGAACATAAGGACCCAGAGCCTTACTCATAGAAGGCATGGTAGCGGCCAGGGTTAGATCAATGATGGTAACAAAAGTGGCGATAATAATGGTAAAAGTAGCTATACGGACCTGATGGGGGATGAGATGTCTGAAGGAAGAAATGACCATTCCGGAAAGAGCGATGACAAAAGTTACCGCCATCCCCATAGTAAATCCCTGAAGGACGGTAGTGGTAACAGCCAGAGTGGGACACATTCCCAAGAGTTGCCGGAGAACCGGATTTTCTCGCCACAAACCCTTGATTAAATCACCATAGAGTTGCCAGGAAGTCTTCATTTCAGTTCCCTGCCTTCTCCTCGAGAGCGGTCCTGAGGGAAGCTATTACTTTATTGACAATTTTCACCACTGACCGGGAGGAGATAGTTGCCCCGGTGATAGCCTGTATCTGGTTAGGATCTTTAGGCTTTTTGTTCTTCACATATTCAATGGGGGGTGAAATTTTTAGGCCGCGGAATTGCTGAGTAAAGGTTTTCCCACTGGGTTGTAAAACATCCTGAGTAGCTATCTTACCGCCCAGGCCCGGGGTTTCTTTGGTATAGAGAATTTCTATCCCCCCCAAGGTTTCCAAATCGGGTTTTACCCCCACCATCACCCTTATCTTATCCTGATACCCTCCTCCCTCACCCACCAGGGCATAGCCCAGCAGATTTCCGGAGGCATCTTCACATCGGTAAACTTTTAGATGGTTTTTCTTCAGGAGCCGGTAATTCTTTGTTCCCGGCAGAACATTGAATATTGCTTGAGTAAGAGTCTTCTTTTGGTAAGCGGCAATTTGAGGCTGGGCCCATTGATAAATAAAAGCCAGAGAGCCTCCGGCGAAAAGGCCAACCACAGCCAGGGTAATAATCATCCGGAGAGGTGTTTTCACTTTTTTCCTCCCAGAGGAGTAGGAATGGTATGCCGGTTCACCAGAGGAGTGAGAGCATTCATAAAGAGTATGGAAAACATAACCCCCTCCGGATTAACTCCCCAGAGACGAATAAGAACTACCACCGCTCCGGCTCCCACTCCAAAAATGTAACGTCCCCATTTGGTCACTGGAGTAGTAACCGGATCAGTAGCCATAAAGACAGCTCCTAAGAGGAGTCCGCCGGCCAAAAGATGAAAGGGAGGAGACCCATAAGCCGGACTGATTAGCCAGAGAATGCCGGCTAAACCGGCCACCGTGGCCAGATAACTAAAGGGAGTTCTCCAGTCGGCGTATCTTCGACTCAAAAGGTAAATTCCGCCAACAATAATAGCTAAGGCGGAAGTTTCTCCCAGGCATCCGCCCACATTCCCAGTCAGTAGATTAAATAAGGGGACCATGCTGTGTTCAAATTTAAGTATACCCAGGGGCGTAGCTCCGGTAATGGTATTGAGAGTAAGGGGATGGGTCCAGGTGGTCATCAGAACAGGAAAGGTAGCGACCAGAAAGGCTCTCCCTATTAGAGCAGGGTTAAAAATGTTGTAACCTAACCCTCCAAAAATTTGCTTGCCGATGGAGATGGCAAAGATCGACCCCAGGACAGCCGCCCACCAGGGCAAACGAGGAGGTAGGGTCAGGGCCATCAAGATTCCCGTTACCACCGCACTTCCATCCTGCAAAGTAATCGGTTTCTTTCTAATCAATTGAAAAACCATTTCCGTGACTAAACAAGTAATTAAGCAGGTCAGGACCAGTTGAAAAGCCAACCAGTGAAAATAGTAGGCGCTGGCAGCTACCACCGGAATAAGAGAAATGACCACGCCCCACATCACACCGGGAAGCGTTCTTTTCTCACTAAGATGCGGTGAGCTGGCTACCGTAAGAATTCCTGGCTTTAAAGCAAGATTATCCTGGTCTATTCTATCAACTTTCCGGTGATTAATCCTTTCACTTCTCATGAGGAGCTCTTTTCCCCAAGTTGGAGTTTACCCAGTTTTATTAACTGGACAATAGGAATCCCGGCTGGGCAAACGTAGACGCAACATCCACACTCAATGCAATCCATAAGATGATAATTCTTCAGTCTTTCCCACTGGCCGGCTCTAATCAAACGAGCTAACTCAGCAGGAAGAAGGCCGGTGGGACAATGATCCACGCAACGGCCACAGTGAATGCAGGGATTATCGGCGGGTACACTGACCTCTTCATTACTCAAAGCCAGGATGGCGGTAGTTCCCTTAATTACCGGAACCTCAAGAGTAGCCTGGCTGATTCCCATCATGGGTCCTCCCATAATTACCCGCATTACCTTACTCCGGCTTAAGGCACATTCTCTGAGGATGGTAGCAAAGGTTATCCCCAGAGGAACCAGAAGGTTGACCGGTTTTTCCACCGCCGAACCGGACACGGTGACAACGCGCTCGATCAGAGGTTTATTCATTTTCAAGCACTCACTTATGGCTACGGCCGTACCCACATTGCTCACCACCACACCTACGTCCAGAGGAAGCCCGCCCGAAGGGACCTCTCGCTTAAGAATAGCCTTTACCAATATTTTTTCCCCACCCTGAGGATACTTGGTCTTCAGGGGAACTACTTCAATATTCTCTTCTCCGGCTGTTTTATCCCGGAACAAAGTAATGGCATCCCGTTTATTATTCTCAATCCCTATATATCCCCTTTGAGCACCTACGGCTTTAATCACTGCCTTGAACCCAAAAAGACAATCATCCGGTCTCTCCAGCATTAACCGGTGGTCTCCGGTTAAATAGGGTTCGCATTCACACCCGTTCAGGATAACTACATCAATAGGCTTACCCTGGGGAGGGGTTAGTTTGACGTGGGTGGGGAAAGCAGCTCCCCCCATACCCACTATTCCGGCTTCTCTTACTCTGTCTCGAATTTCCTGGGCACTAAAATGGGAAAGGTTGGCCTCTGGTTTATTCTTTACTGACCAGGCTTCCTCTTCTTCTCCCTTTTCCCTCTTAATGAAAATAGCTTTTGCTTTGCCTCCGGCCGGGTGGGGAGCAAGCTTAATGGCGGTGATTACCCCGGAAATACTGGCGTGGATGGGGGCCGAGACAAAAGATTTAGAGTCAGCAATTTTGTCTCCTCTTTTTACCTGATCACCCTTTTTGACCAAGGGCTGACCGGGTGCACCGATATGCTGCTGAAGGGACAAAATCACCTCTTCGGGCAGGCTAACCTTTCTTATTCTCTTTCCGGCAGTAGGGGATTTTTCTTGAAAAAGGTGAATACCCTGGCAAAAAGTTTTAAGTCTTATCATCTCAAATTCCTCATCTCCTGATCTCAAGAAACTTTTCCCATCCACTGGAGCTGTTCATTTGTTCATTCTCGCCTACTTCACTTATGATTAGCCCCTCCACCCCGGGGAGACTCTCGATTAAACTTATTCCTTCTCCTGGTCCCAGGACAAAAACGCCGGTAGCCAAAGCATCAGCGGTAGTGGCATCAGGAGCAATTATAGTCACACTCATGGGGACTTCCTCAACAGTCTGACCGGTTCGGGGGTCTACGATATGAGAAAAACGCCGGCCTTCAAGAATGAAATATTTTCGGTAATCTCCGGAAGTAGCTATCCCGCAATCACTGGCCTCTATAGTAGTTAGGATTTCCTCAAGATTACGAGGGTCTTGAACCCCCACCGTCCACTTTTTTCCCCATCCCGGAGTGCCCAGAACGTATAAGTCACCACCGGCGTTGACCAAAGCCCGGCGCACTCCTTTAGTTTTGAGCACTTGGATGGCTCTATCAACGGCGTAACCCTTGGCAATACCTCCCAGGTCAATTTTCATTCCCGGCGTCGGAAGTTTTACCAGACTTCCCTTCAGGATAATTTTCCGGTAATCAACCAGTTCATCAGCCCGTTTGATTTCTTCCGGAGAGGGAATCTTCTGCTCCTTTTTGGCCTTTTTCCAGAGATCCATTAAGGGCCGACAGGTGATGTCAAAGGCTCCCTCAGTCATTTCTGAGTATTTAATGGCTTGCCGGATAACTTGAATAGTCTCGGGAGAAAGCTGATTCTCTCCTCGCTGATTAAGGAAGGAGACTTCACTGTCAGGTTTATAAATGCTCATCAGTTGATCCACTTTTCTGATGGCGGCGAAAGCTTCTCTTACTGCTTCTTCATTAGCCGGAATAACCGTAATCTCAACCGTTGTCCCCATAATCATCTCCGTCCGCTTAAACGGCTGAGCTGTTAACCTTAACCTAAGAATTGTCCAAGTGCCGGCCAGGATGAGAAGGGCCAGAGCTAAAATTACCCAGGACATTTTTTTAGCTGATACGGACTTCATCGGCTATTCCTTGAAACAAAATCTCCACATAATATCAAAATTGGGTAGTCCTGTCAATCAAAATGGGGTTAGGCCTCAAAAAAAGAGAACCGTCTCTTTTTACAGGGCGGCCTTAATGAAATCTCTAAATAAGGGACTGGGAAAGTTGGGCCGGGAGGTAAATTCGGGATGGAACTGTGTGGCTACATACCAGGGATGGTCTTTTAATTCAATTATTTCTACCAGGTCTTCCTTAGGATAAACTCCGGCGATTCTTAGCCCGCAATTGGTCAGAGTTTCTCGGAAAGCATTATTTATTTCATATCGGTGACGGTGACGCTCAAAAACTATCTCCTTTTGATAGGCTTCAAAACTGAAAGTATTCTCTTGGAGTGTGCAGGGATACTCTCCCAGTCTCATTGTCCCTCCTTTCCTTTTAACCTTTCTCTGGCTGGCCAGCAAGTTAATTACGGGATAGGGGGTGTGGGAATCAAATTCGGTACTATTAGCTCTTTTTAGTCCGGCCACGTTACGGGCAAATTCGATTATGGCGCATTGCATCCCCAGACATATTCCCAGAAAGGGGATTTTGTGTTCTCTGGCATACTGAATGGCTCTTATTTTCCCTTCCATTCCCCTTAATCCAAAACCCCCCGGGACTAAAATTCCCTGAGAGCCGGCCAGAGAGTTTTCCGGGTCTTTCTCCACCTCTTCCGCTTCCAACCACCTCTGTTTAACTCTGACTCGATGAGCCGCCCCGGCATGAGCAAAAGCCTCGTTTATGCTCTTGTAAGCATCCTTCATAGTCACGTACTTACCAACCACGGTGATGTTCACTTCCCCGCCAGGAGAATTAGCTCTTTTTACCCACTTGCTCCATTCACTTAAATTTCTTCTCCTTACGCTTAAATCCAGTTTTTTGAGAATTTTATCGGCCAGACCTTCTTTTTCAAAGCGGATAGGAACCTCATATATGTTCTCCACATCAATAGCCTGGATAACATCCTGCTTCTCTATATTGCAGAAAAGAGAAATTTTGTTGCGAGCCTCCAGGGTTAAAGGAATATGTGTTCGACAGAGGATAAAATCTGGTTGAATCCCAATTTCTCTTAATCTTCCCACGCTGTGTTGGGTGGGTTTGGTCTTTAGCTCTCCTGAGGAGGAAATGTAAGGAAGAAGAGTTAGATGGATGAAGATAGTGTTTTCCCGGCCTTTCTTTAATCGAAATTGCCTGATAGCTTCCAAAAAAGGAAGAGATTCGATATCCCCCACAGTGCCTCCAATTTCGGTGATGACTACCTCGGCTCTATCCCGTCGGGCTACTATTTTTATTCTTTCCTGAATTTCCGAGGTAATGTGGGGAATAACTTGCACCGTTCCACCCAGATAGTCGCCCCTTCTCTCTTTTTCAATTACCGAGCTGTAAATCTGCCCGGTGGTGACATTGTTGTAATAGGAAAGTTGTATTCCCACAAAGCGTTCATAGTGCCCCAAATCCAGATCAGTTTCAGTCCCATCCCGGGTCACAAAAACTTCTCCGTGTTGGTAAGGGTTCATCGTTCCAGGGTCTACATTGAGATAAGGATCAAGCTTGAGCATACTAATTTTTAATCCCCGGCTTTTCAGTAGAGTTCCAATAGAAGCTGAGGCTATTCCCTTCCCCAAGGAGGAAAGAACCCCGCCGGTGACAAAAATATACTTAGCCATCCCTTATCCCTTACTTTTATTCACTATCTTGACGTATAGGAATTTATAAATTATCCCCGGGCGACTGAAGTCGCCCCTACCCGTGGAGAAAGTTCTTGTTCCATTGGGTAGGGGAGGCTTTAGCCTCCCTTTTCTTGAGTTTTCCGGAGATCTTTTTTCTGGGAGAATCGAGAAGTATAAGACTCAATTTCTTTTATTAGCGTCTCCAGCATTTCTTTCTTCTTTACTCTTCTTAAAAATTGGCCCTCTCGGAATAAAACTCCGCCCGTGTGGGTACAGAAAATCCCAATATCCGCTTGCTTGGCTTCTCCCGGTCCATTTACTTCACAACCCATAACAGCAATTTTTAAAGGTATACCCAGATTTTTAATCTGCGGCAAAAGTTTTTCCACTATCAATCTTACTTCCCCTTTACATCTTCCACAGGTAGGACAGGAAAGTAAGACCGGCCCTTCATCTCCTAAGTGCAGAAACTGGAGAATCTCTCGGGCTACCTCTACTTCTTTCACCGGATCAGCGGTAAGTGAAACCCGGATAGTGTCCCCTATCCCCTGAGAGAGAAGAGCTCCCAGAGCCAGTGATGATTTGATAATTCCGTAAGATGAAGGTCCCGCGGCCGTTATCCCCAGGTGAAGGGGATAAGAAATCTTTTCGGCCATGAGCTTGTTGGCCAGAATAGTAGTGGAAACATCGGGACTTTTCAGGGAGATAACCATATCGAAAAATCTTTCCCTTTCCAGAAATTCTATGGTTTCCCAGGCGCTTTGCACCATAGCTTCGGCTAAAATTTTAGTTTCATCTCTGGAAGAGTTCCTGACTCTTTTTTGTAATTCCTTTTCCAGAGATCCAGAGTTAACCCCTACTCGTAGGGGGATTTTCTTCTCCCCGGCCCGGTTGACTATCTGAAGAATATCTTCTTTCTTCAAATTTCCCGGGTTTATTCTAACCTTATCAATCCCTTGATTTATAGCCTCTAAAGCTATTCGGTAATCAAAATGGATATCGGCAACCAGAGCAGTTTCTATGTTTTCTTTGATTATAGGAATTATTCTAGTTGATTTAAGGGTGGGCAGAGCCAGTCTGATAATCTTGGCTCCAGCTTGACTGAGCTCTTTAACTTGAGCAAAAGTAGACTCCAGATTCTCGCTATCGGTCTTGGTCATTCCCTGGACAACGATAGGGGCCCCGCCGCCGATCTTTACCTTCCCTACTTCGATTTGTTTACTATAGCACCTGAGCATTGTATCCAATGACCAAAATTTTAATCCCCTTGGGCAGAAAGAAAAAGGGGACGATTCTCTCTTTTGTCAATACTTTAGCCAAAATATCTTGCGATCGGAAAATGGGAGGTTAAAACCTCCCCTACTCTTTTCCGGGACCGAGAAAAAAGAGAGCCGTCCCCTTTTTTCCAAGAAGTTATTCAGGGAGAAGAAGATTCAAAATCTTTATCAGGGTAGGTCTCATTTCTTTTCTATTAACTACCAGGTCGATCATTCCGTGCGAAAGCAGGGACTCGGATCTTTGAAAACTCTGGGGAATGTGCTGCTTAATAGTTTGTTTTATTACCCTGGGACCAGCAAATCCCAAGAGAGCTCCTGGTTCAGCCAAAATAATGTCTCCCCGACTGGCGAAACTGGCCATTACTCCACCCATAGTGGGATGGGTAAGAAGAGAGACGTAAAGTCCACCGGATCTTTTGAATTCAGCAATGGCAGCACTGGTCTTGGCCATTTGCATTAACGAAAAGACTCCTTCTTGCATTCGGGCACCCCCTCCGGATCCAGAGATTAAAACCAAGGGCACTTTTTCTTTCAACGCTTTTTCCACCAAGCAGGTTATTCGTTCCCCAACTACTGAACCCATACTACCTCCGATGAATTCAAAGTCGGTTATCCCTAAAAAAATGTATCTTCCTCCTATTTTCCCCTCTCCGGTGACGGCCGCTTCATTCAGACCAGTGATTTCCTTACTTGCACTGATTTTCTCCTCATACCCCGGAAAGTCAAGAGGGTTGTCCGAGGATAACTCGAAATCATGCTCTACAAAAGAGTTGGCATCCAAGGTAATCTCGATTCTTTTCCTTGCTCTGAGATGAAAATGATAACCACACTTAGGGCAAACTCTCAGGTTCTCTTCTAAATTCTTATTGTAGATTATTTCACTGCAATTAGTGCACCGGGTCCAAAGTCCGTCAGGAACCTCAATTTTCTTCCTGGACTCGGCAATTTTCTTGTAAGTTTCCCGGAACCACCCTAACTTTTTTTCCGTTCTCTTTTCCGACTCTTTCATACTAATGTTTGAGGCTTAAATTACCTCTTGGAACTCTGAGGCTTGGCCCGTGCACCCCTTAATCCAGGTTTCTTCCTCTCTTTCATTCGTTGATCCCGGGTCAAAAAACCTCTTTGTTTTAAATTTGATCTTAGCTCGGGATTAATCTTGATGATTGCCCGGGCCAGACCTAATCTAATGGCTTCTGCCTGGCCAGTCAGTCCTCCTCCTTGAACTTCTACCACAGCATCAAACCGATCCAGAAAGTCCACTTGCTCCAGAGATTCCCTGATTATCTTACCGTATAGCGGACGAGAAAAATACTCCTCCGCCTTTTTCCCATTCACTTTTATCTCACCCTTACCCATTTTTAATCTAACTTGGGCTACTGCTGTCTTTCTTCTCCCGGTGGCCGCGTAATATTCATCCTTCATTTGTACCCCTTTGAAAAATATAAAGTAGTATTAAAACTTCTTGGTCTTTTTGCAATTGGTAGCCGCAGGCTTCAGCCTCCCACTTTCTTTCTCCCTCAGGAATTCACAACTTACCCACGACCGACTGAAGTCGCCCTTACCCAGACAAAAAACTTTAATCATCACCAAAATAGCATATTTTCCTCGACCGTCAAGGAGGACGGGGAGAAATTAGTGACGGAAAATGGGGACAGTCACTAACTTTCCCCGTGGAGGTGACAGGCAACAAAATGGTTTTCCTCTATTTCCCGCAAGACAGGCTCTTTGCTCTTACACACCGGTAGTAGGGAAGGACATCGAGTGTGAAACCGGCACCCGGAAGGAACGTTGATGGGACTGGGTACGTCCCCTTCAAGAACAACCTGCTCCCGTTTGATGGTAGGATCAGGAATAGGAATAGCCGAGAGCAAAGCTTTGGTGTAAGGATGAAGTGGTGAATGAAAAAGAATTTTCTTAGGAGCTAATTCAACGATTTTTCCCAGGTACATAATAGTCACCTGGTCACTGACATGGTTAATCACACTGAGGTCATGAGCAATAAATAGATAGGTTAAATGGAACTCTTCCTGCAGATCCATCATAAGATTGAGTATCTGAGCCTGAATAGAGACATCCAGGGCCGATACCGGCTCATCGGCAACGATGAATTTAGGATTGAGAGCCAGAGCTCTGGCTATACCGATTCTCTGTCTTTGACCTCCACTAAACTGGTGAGGATATCGTCGGGCCTGCTCGGGAGTTATCCCCACCTTATCGAGAAGCTGGAGAACTTTCTGTCTTCTCTGCCGAGGGTTCAAGGAATGGACTTTCATCGGTTCTGCCACGGTATACTCTACAGTCTTTCGCGGATCCAGGGAAGCAAAGGGATCCTGAAAGATAATCTGCACGTGCCTTCTTAAACTCTTCAATTTGTTCTTATTAAACTGGAGAATATTTTTGCCCTCGAAGATAATTTCTCCCTCAGTCGGTTCCAGGAGCCTTAAGATGAGTTTCCCAATAGTGGTCTTCCCACATCCGGATTCTCCGGCTAATCCAAGAGTTTCCCCTTTTCTAATAGCAAAATCTACTCCATCCACAGCCTTGACCGTGACGGCTTTGCCGAGAAAGTCACCTCGGGCCGGAAAATATTTCCTTAGATTTTTCACTTCCAGGAGGTTCTCAGCCATTTTCCCTTGAGGTATAGAAATTCATAAATTATTCCAGGGCGACTGAAGTCGCCTCTACCCATGGAGAAAGTCCTTGTTCTATTGGGTAGGGGAGGCTTTAGCCTCCCATTTCCTTGAATATTTGTTATTCTTTCGGTATAACCAGCAGCGAACCCAGTGGCCATTTCTTATCTCCATAAGGGGGGGTTCTTTTTCTGAACATACCGACATAGCCTGACAACAACGGGGATGGAATCGGCAACCCGAAGGAGGATTAATCAGGCTGGGGACCATTCCCGGAATAATCTTAAGTCTTCGAGCTGTAGAATCTATCTGGGGGATTGAGCTGCTCAGGGCAGTAGTGTAAGGATGCAGTGGTTCACTAAAAAGGTCATCAACCTGAGCAGACTCCATAATACGACCAGCATACATTACGGCCACCTGCTGGCAGGTTTCGGCTACTACCCCCAGGTCATGAGTAATGAGGAGAACTGATGTTCCCAGTTTCCCTTTTAGATCTTTGATTAAAGCAAGGATCTGGGCTTGGATAGTGACATCTAAGGCGGTGGTGGGTTCATCAGCGATGAGAAGAGAAGGATTGCAGGATAAAGCCATGGCGATCATCACTCTTTGCTGCATTCCGCCGGAAAGCTGATGAGGATATTCTTCCATCCTCCTCTCCGGCTCAGGAATCCCCACTAATTTGAGCATTTCTACCGTTCCTTCCCTGGCTTCTTGTTTACTCAAATTTTGGTGAAGGAGAAGTGTCTCCGTCAGCTCATGCCCCACGGTAAAAACCGGATCGAGAGAAGTCATTGGTTCCTGAAAAATCATAGATATTTTACTTCCTCGCATCTTCCGCATTTGCTCATTACTTTTTCTTAAGAGGTCCTCTCCGGCAAAAAATATCTCTCCTTCAGTGATCCGACCCGGTGGATTAGGAATGAGTCTCATAATGGATAAAGCGGTGACCGACTTACCGCAACCTGACTCACCTACCAGGCCTAAAATCTCTTTTTTTCTGATATTCAGGTCAACCCCGTCTACTGCCTTTACCATCCCTCGGTGGGTAAAGAAATAGGTATGGAGATTTCGGATAGAAAGAAGAGGTTCTCCGGATAAGTTGAATTTTTTCATTTTCTTAACCTGGGATCAAGAGCATCCCGCAGCCCGTCACCCAAAAGATTCAAAGCCAGGACAGTAATCATAATGGCCAAACCAGGAAAGGTTACCGCCCACCAGGCTCCGGACATTAAATATTGCCGGCTGTCCGCCAGCATAGCACCCCATTCGGGACGAGGAGGTTGAGCCCCCAAACCCAGAAAACCCAGAGCTGCTGCGTCGAGAATAGCACTGGCAATGCTCAAGGTAGAATAAACAATAATGGGGGCCATAACATTAGGCAAAACATGCAAGACAATAATGCGAAAATCAGAGCTGCCAATAGCCTTTTCAGCTTCAATGTAAACCGTTCCTCTCACTGTCAGGACTGAGCCTCTCACCACTCTGGCCATTTGGGGAGTGTAGACTATGCCAATAGCGATCATAGCTTTTTCCAGACCCGGACCCAGAACCGCCATTATGGAAATAGCTAAGAGAATACTGGGGAAAGCAAACATAATGTCCACGAATCTCATTATCAGATGATCAATCATCCCTCCGTAATAACCGGCCAGAAGGCCAAGAAAAATACCCAGGCTGGCCGCAATACCCACGGCAATAAATCCTACAGTTAAAGAATCTCTGGCTCCATAAATCAGTCGGGAGAGAATGCCCCGGCCCATATAATCAGTTCCCAGAGGATACCTGGTACTTAGGCCCTCACTCCAGATCCCCGGTTTTAAACGAAAAGGCAGGCTTCGCTGATAGGGATCATTAGGAGCAATGAAGGGAGCAAATATGGCTACAATTACCAAAATAACAATCAAAATCAGGCCTATCATCGCTGACTTATTACTCCAAAGCATATGAAAGGTTTCGTTCAGCTCACTGTAACTATTAACCTGAAGTTTAGAAATCTGCTCGATTTTCTTCTTTCTGCTAAACATAAAGACTCACTCTAACGGTAGCGAATTTTTGGATTAACATAGGCATAAATAATGTCGGTAATTAAGTTAACTATGACGAAGGTGCCGGCGATAAATAATACTGACCCCTGGATAGCCGGATAATCTCGAGCGTAGACCGCCTGAACGGCGTAGCGCCCCAGTCCCGGCCAGGAAAAGACAGTTTCGGTAAGAATAGCTCCCTGCAGCAAAAGACCAAAATTAAGACCTATGACCGTAACAATAGGAATAAGAGCATTTTTAAGCGCGTGCTTATAAACTACTGTTCTCTCAGGAAGTCCCTTAGCTCTTTGAGTGCGAATATGATCCTGCCGAATCACCTCCAGCATACTGGAACGGGTCATCCGGGCAATCATAGCCATAGGGATGGTGGCCAGGGCAATAGAGGGAAGAACTAAATGGACTAAAACATCCTTAAGAGCCGGCCAGTTGCCGGCCAGGAGGCTATCAATCACGTAGAAATGGGTAATTCGCTTTAAAGTAATATTTACGTCCAGTCGACCGGCGATAGGGAACCAGTCAAGTAGCAATCCAAAAACAAACATGAGCATAAGCCCCAGCCAGAAAACCGGCATAGAAATACCAAAGAGAGCTCCTACCATACTACCATAGTCAAAAATCGAATATTGCTTGGTGGCGGAGATGACCCCGGCGATGACTCCCACCACTATGGCGATAATCATAGCCGTCAGGGTTAACTCCAGAGTATTGGGGAAACGTTCCAATATTTCGGAAACCACAAACTCACGAGTAGTGATAGAGCGTCCCAGGTTGCCTTGCAGAGCCTCTTTTAGCCAAATGAAGTATTGCTCGGGAAGGGGCTTGTTCAGACCCCATTTTTCCCGAATTTCTTCCACCGTTTGTTGATCGGCATGCTCTCCCGCCATAATGCGGGCCGGGTCCCCCGGGGTAAGACGGATGAGAACAAAAATAACTACTGACACCCCCAAAAGCACCGGGATGAGCATTAGCAGTCTTTTTATGATGTAGGTTTTCATTTAGTAGGTCAATAAAACAAGCGTGGCTTTCCGGGGAAAACCACGCTTGTTGACAACTCCTTAGTTCAGATTCATCCCTTTATCTCTCAATCCAGACCGGATAGAAGAATTTTCTGCTGGTGGGATGAAGTACATATCCCTCAACTTCGTTTTTGAAAGCCAGCATCTGGGTTGAATGAGCTAAACAGACCCAGGGAGCATCCCGATGAATGATCTCCTGGGCTTCCCGATAAAGCCTGACTCTCTCCTCAAAATCGTAACTCTGCCGGGCCTTGATATTTACCTCGTGAAGTTCGTCACTGCGGTAAAAGGCTACATTTCCGGCACTTCCTATGGTGGCTGCATCTTTGTCCAGGAGAACATAAATGAAGTTATCCGGATCGCCGTTATCTCCCGTCCATCCTAAAAGACACATCGGGTGTTTGCCGGCTTCAGTGTTCTGAAGATAGGTTCCCCAATCCTCACTGTAGATTTCCGCCTCAATTCCGACGTCAGCTAAATATGATTGAATGGCCTCGGCTATCTTCCGAGGATCAAACATATAAGGACGAGATACCGGCATCGCCCAGAGGGTAGTCTTGAAACCGTTGGCATAGCCGGCTTCGGCCAGAAGCTCTCGCGCTTTTGCCGGATTGTATTCGTAATCTACGATATCGTCATTGTAGCCAAATAACAGGGGAGGAATAGGATTCTTGGCCACTATGGCCGTGCCCTGGTAGAGATATTGCACAATTTCCTCTTTGTTAATAGCGTGGTTAATGGCCCGCCTCACCCGCACATCTCCAAAAGGCTCCTCGAAGCCAGGAGTGTCCTCGCCCATATTCATAGCTACATAGCCGACATTCATTCCCGGCTGAGTGAGCAGTTTAAGCTTGGGATTATCAATTATTTTCTGAACCTGCTCCGGGTCCGGGTACTCGATCCCGTCAACTTCTCCCTTTTCCAGAGCCATCAATCGGGCCGAGGGATCGGGAATTACTCGGAAAATGACTTTATCCAACTGCGCCCTTTCTCTCCAGTAATCCTCAAAAGCTTCCATAGTGATGTGATCGTCTTTAACCCATTCTACAAACTTGAAGGGTCCGGTTCCTACCGGGTGCTTGAAAGAATCTGCACCGTAAAGAGCCGCCGAATACGGGCTGACTATACAAGCCGTAAACATAGCCAGAGAGGTGAGAAAAGAGGCGTTGGGTTCCTGGAGGTAAACCTTCACCGTGTAAGGGTCAACCATCTCTGCCCGGTCCACGTAGTCGAACATCCAGCCCCAGTAAGCCCATTCTCCATATTTATGATAGGGAAAATCCTTATCATACTGCCGCTGAAAAGAGAAGACCACCGCCGTGGCATCGAAATTTGTTCCGTCGTGAAACTTCACTCCCTTTCTTAAATGAAAGGTGAACTCCAGGCCATCCGGAGAAATATCCCAGGATTCAGCCAGGCAGGGTCGAATGGCGGTAGAACCTGTCTCATACTCAACCAGACCCTCAAACATGTTGTCCATCCTCTGGATGGATTCCCCGTCAGTTACGTCAGCCGGATCCAATCGTACAGCATCCCCGGCACTTCCAAAAACCAGGGTTCCTCCCGCCGCTAAGGCCCCGGCTCCCATAGAGACAAAGCCGAGACTGACAATTAAAGATAAAACAATCCACCACTTGTTCTTCACTGTTTTTCCTCCTTAGATTTTTCCTAATTTCACCGTTCTATTAAGCTCCTTTACCACCTCCCTTTAATTATAATTCTAGTACACCAATCTCTTAAACTCACCGTTGGCCATTCTACCCCAAAAGTATTGGTTGTCAACCAGTCAGCTTTGCAGGGAAAGAAAGAAGGGGGCGAGGAATATTCTGACGAGGTGACATTAATAATCCACTCCTAGGGGTTCTATCTGCCCGCCGAGTGTGTTTTCCTGAGGAAGCCGAAAGATAGGGCGGGACAATCAGTACCAGAGTAGGGTATCCCTCTGGCATTCATGTATCATGAAGGTCCCTGAGGTTACCAATCTTTTAAGTAGGCTATCCAGATACAAGTAGTACCCGTTTCGCGACGAGGAAAACACCGAGGACAGGGCACGGTAACCATGAGATTGCCACGTCGCTACGCTCCTCGCAATGACACAGAGTATCGCCGGAGCAAGACAGAATATCCCGAGCCTTTTTTAGAGGATGTAACGCGAAAGATTCTCGTTTTCTACAATATCCTTGAGCCTCTCTTTTACATAATCTGCAGTGATGGTGAAAGAGGTTCTCCTCATCTGAGAAGCGTTAAAAGAAATCTCCTCCAGCAGCTTTTCCACCACGGTATGCAGCCTTCTTGCCCCAATGTCCTCAGTTCTCTCGTTAACCAGAAAAGCCAGACGAGAGATTTCCTGGAGAGCATCCTCCTGGAAAATCAGTTCCACTCCTTCAGTTTTCATTAAGGCCTGATATTGCTTTATCAGAGCGTTTCGGGGTTCGGTAAGAATCTTCAGGAAATCTTCTTGGGTTAGATGCTGCAGCTCCACCCGGATAGGAAATCTTCCCTGAAGCTCCGGGATAAGATCCGAAGGAGAGGATCCATGAAAAGCTCCGGCAGCAATGAACAAAATATGGTCAGTCTTGACCGCTCCATAGCGGGTAGCCACCGTGGTGCCCTCGGCAATGGGCAAAAGATCTCTTTGAACTCCCTGGCGAGAAATGTCAACTTTATCAGCTCCTCCACCAATAATTTTATCAATCTCATCTACGAAAATAATTCCTGAATTTTCCATCCTACGAAGAGCCTCCTCAATTACTTTACTATTGTCAATTAGTTTTTGAGACTCTTCCCCAATAATAATCTGGCGGGCCTCTTTTAAAGGAACCTTTCTCAATCGTGGCCTTTTGGGAAGAATATCTCCCAGGAGGTCCTGGAAGCTCATTCCCATTTGCTCCACTCCCACATTACTAAAAACCTCAACCATAGGACTCAGTTTCTCAGTGGTCTTTATCTCTATTACCCGATCTTCCAATTCCTTGTTTCTTAGTTTATCCCGCATTCTTTTCCGGGTGGCCCGCGCCCTCTGAACTCTTTCCTCTTCTACTTGATCCGGTGAGGAAATACTTTGGGGAAGAGGAAGCAAAATATCCAGGAGTTTCTCCTCGACCAACTGCTCCGCTTTCTTCCAGACTCCTTTCAACATCTCCATCCTAACCGTGTGCACAGCAACACTGGTCAGATCTCTCACCATTGACTCTACATCTCTTCCCACATAGCCAACTTCGGTATATTTACTGGCTTCCACTTTCAAGAAAGGAGCCTGGGCCAGATTGGCTAATCTGCGGGCAATCTCGGTTTTTCCCACACCAGTAGGACCAATCATAATGATATTTTTGGGGGCCACTTCATCCCTTAAGCTTATCGGAAGTTTTTGTCTGCGCCATCTGTTTCGCAGAGCAATGGCCACAGCGCGCTTAGCCTCATCCTGGCCAATAATATACTTGCCTAATTCTTTCACTATTCGGGGGGGAGTAAGATAATTATCCCGCATTTTTCCACTCCTTACCTTACAATTCTTCTATAGTAATTTGATCATTGGTATAAACACAGATAGAGGCGGCTATCCTCATAGCTATCTCCGCAATTCGCCGGGGAGGGTAATCAGTGTGTTGGCCAAGAGCTTCAGCGGCAGCCTGGGCATATCCTGCTCCTGAACCAATGGCAATAACTGCCCCATCCGGTTCAATAACATCCCCGCTCCCGGAAATAAGCAGAGATTTTTCCTTATCGGCCACAATCATTAAAGCTTCCAGTTTGCGTAGGACCTTATCCTGACGCCAATCTTTGGCCAACTCCAGGGCTGCCCGGGGCAAATTACCTCGATATTCTTCAATTTTTTTTTCAAATTTCTCGAAAAGAGTGAGGGCATCGGCCACGGCTCCGGCAAATCCGGCTAAAACTCTTCCTTGGTAAAGCTTTCTTACTTTATTGGCTTTGTGTTTCATAACTACATTATTAAAGGTTACCTGGCCATCTCCGGCAATAACTATGTGGTCTTCATTTCTTACCGCTAAAATGGTAGTGGATTTAAACATAATAAAATTCTCCTCGAGATTTTAGGCCCGGGGATGGGCCTTTTCATAGATCTCCTTTAGTCTGTGCGGAGTAATATGGGTGTAGATTTGAGTGGTGGAAAGTCTTTCGTGACCTAACAGCTCCTGTACTGATCTTAAGTCAGCACCTCGATTTATCAAATGAGTGGCAAAAGAATGCCTAAAAGTATGTGGTCCGACTTGTTTACCGATACCACTCTCCTTAAGATGTTTTTTTATCCTTTTTCTCATTCCCCGATCAGTTATTCTAATACCCAAGTAATTAATAAACAGTGCTTTTTCCCTGGGAGCAGCTCTTTCTGCCCGTATTTTTATGTATTGCCTCAGAGCTTTCAAAGCGTAACTTCCCAGAGGAATCATCCGTTCCTTTTTCCGCTTTCCCAGAACTTTAACTACTTCTTCGAATAAATCAATATCTTCCAAATTAAGGGAAACAAGTTCAGCGATTCTCATCCCGGTAGCGTACAACAACTCAAGAACGGTCTGGTCACGACAATCAAGAAAATTATCCCGGCCTTTTAGAGGAACCAAAAGTTTTTCTATCTCTTTCTCTTCCAGAAAAACAGGAATCTTTTTCCCTAATTTAGGACTGCGCAGGTTAGAGAAATGGAATAAGTCATAGCCACTCTTCTCGTTCAAATATTGAAATAGGCGGCGCAAGGAGGAAACCCGCCGGGCCAAAGTGGTCTTACAGCATCCTTTGTCCAGAAGATACCCCAGGTAGGAACGCACTACCCGGTGGTCACTCCTCTCAACCGGAATATTTTCTTCTTTGAGGAAATTCAAAAAGTCCCGGACATCGCTAACATACCCTCTAACAGTAAGAGGAGAGAGATTCCTCTGTTGGCTTAAATAAAGAGAGAAATCAGAAAGAAGATTCATTAGGAGTAATCCGGTACTTTATAATTCGGTGGAAGAGGCCATTAAGTTTAACTTTTTCCTCTACCGTTTCTTTGAATTTATGCCCGCATTGAGGACACTTCAATTGGCTTCGCTGGTCCTTAACCAGGTAAGGATTCTGGCATTGGGGACAGACTACCTTCACTGGTTCCTCCCAGGAGATAAACCGACATTCCGGATAGTGGTTACACCCATAAAAGATCTTGCCCTTAGCGGTTACTTTTTCCACAATTTCGCCGGAACAATCGGGCAAGGGACAGGCAACCCCAATTTTCTGATCCAGCGGCTGAGTAAATTTACATTTCGGGTAACTGGAACAGGCTAAAAATAGTCCGAAACGACCAAATCTAATGAGCATTCTTCCGCCACATTTCTCACATAAAGAAGAACTTTCTCCTAACCCTTCTTTTTTCACTTCTTTCATTTCCTCTTCCGCCCTGGTCAGGTCCTTTTCAAAGCTTCCATAAAACTGTTTGACTACGTCGGTCCATTTCTTTTCCCCTTGTTCTATTACATCCAGATCATCTTCTAATTGCGCCGTAAACTCCGGATTCAGTAGGGTAGAGAAATTAGCTACCAGAAGATCATTTACTATCCGGCCCAGGGAAGTAGGAATAAGCTGTCCCCGTACCCAGCGAATATACCCTCTTCGGAGAATGGTAGAAATAGTAGGTGCATAAGTACTGGGCCTTCCAATTCCTTTTTCCTCCAGATATTTCACCAGACCGGCCTCGCTGAAACGAGACGGTGGTTGGGTAAATTGTTGCTGAGAGATAACTTCTTTAATACTTAACTGAACCGCCTCAGCGAGCGGGGGTAATACCTTTTTATTTTCTTTCTTTTCCTGGTAAATCTTTAAGAAACCAGGGAAAACAACCTCTTTTCCCTCGCCCAGAAAAGTGTATTTCCCTCCTACAATCACTACCTTGACCGTTCTCAAAATAGCCGGAGCCATCTGGGAAGCCATAAACTTGCGCCAGATTAACTGGTAAAGCTTATAATGATCCGGAGAAAGCGTATCCTTTAGTTCATCCGGAGTTCGTCTCGAATCAGTAGGCCTGATAGCTTCATGAGCATCCTGGCTGGTTTTTCTATTTTTGTAAAGGGGAATTCGGGCAGGAAGATATTCTTTACCCAGGTTTTTCTGAATATACTTCCGGGCCGAAAGCTGAGCTTCTTTAGCCAGACGAACTGAATCTGTCCGCATATAGGTTATCAAACCCACTCTTTCTTCCCGACCTACGTTCTGCCCTTCGTAAAGACCCTGAGCTATTTTCATAGTTTTACTGGTGGAAAATCTAAGCTGAGAATTAGCTGCTTGCTGCAAAGTACTGGTAATAAAAGGAGGAGCGGGAAATTTCTTCTTTTCCTTTTCCTCAATTTTGGTAACTTTGTAATTCTCTTGCTTCAGTTCTTTAGCTAATTCCCGCGCTTCTTTTTCATCTTTAATCTCCGCTTTCTGGCCGTTTATACGGGAAAGCCTGGCTTGAATCATCTCTTTCTTGGGAGAAGAAAAAATAATCTTTACTATCCAGTATTCCCTAAGAACAAACTTCTCAATCTCCTGTTCTCGTTGACAGATAATTCTTACCGCTACCGATTGAACTCTTCCCGCCGAAAGACCTCTTCTTACCTTTTTCCAGAGAAGAGGAGAAATTTTGTATCCTACCAATCTGTCCAGAACCCTTCTACTTTGCTGAGCATTAACCTTATTCATATCAATTTTGGTTGGGTTATTGACCGCCTCCCGGATAGCTTGTCTGGTAATTTGGTTAAATATAACTCTGCTAAAATTCTCGTGCTTCAACTCCTCAGAAAGATGCCAGGAAATAGCTTCTCCCTCACGGTCCAGATCGGTAGCCAAAAATATACCCTCAACCTCTTTACTCAGTTTTTTCAGTCGGGAAACCACCTTCCCTTTGCCCCTAATAATTTGGTAAGTCGGCTGGAAATTATTTTTTACATCTATGCCTAATTCACTCTTGGGAAGGTCTTTAATATGTCCAAAACAGGACTCTACTACAAAATCGTCTCCCAGAAACTTGGCGATAGTCTTGGCTTTAGCCGGTGACTCCACTATTACGAGATTCTTTGCCACAGGATATCTCCTCTGCACTATTTTCACCATCTCTGAAACTAATTATAGAAATAGTTTGCTCAGCGTCAATAGAAAGCAAATAAGGGGGTCAGGTCTCCCATTTGACATTGAGCCATTAGAGGCTATAAGTAAACAGATTAATGTCAAATGGGAGACCTGACCCCCTATAAATATGGAAACCCCGTAGAAACCCGCTTCCTTATTCTTTTTTCTTTGACTCTAACTCCTTAATTCGTGAGTTAATTCCGTCCATTTGGTCTTTCAAAATCTTGGTCTGGTTTCTGAGAAACTCCAACTCCTGTTTTTGCGCCTCTTCCTCAGTCATTGCCGGCCCAAAAGGACCAGTTCCGGGCATAGCTCCCCCTGGCTGACCGTATCCGTAGGGCATTGCTCCTGGCCCTCCAGGCATGGGATAAGGAGCTTGACCACTCTGCATGGCCTGCCAATAAGCTTGCGCCTGAGGAGTAGGCCATTGGCCATTCATAAGATAGTCAGCCCCTGGCCCCAATCCGGTGGGACTTCGTCCCATCCAGCCGGGGGAGAAACCAAATCTCATCCAACCAGGTAGACCAGTCTGGTAGTACATATTTCTATTACCATATCCTCCCATTATTACCGTCACCTCCTTTTAGACAGAACCGGCCTCACCTCTCCAGTGGCCAGTCCTGTCTCAGTCCTCCCAAATTGTTCCCTCTCATCACAACCTTTTGCTTACTTAATACATCGGGGGATACCCATAAGGCTGAGCATAACCTCCGCCGTAGGGAGCATAACCGCCGCCGTAGGCTCCACCATAACCTCCGGGCACACCACCATAACCTCCGGGCACACCGCCATAACCTCCGGGCACACCGCCATAACCTCCGTAGGGAATCCCATACCCTGCGGCGGAGCCAAAAGCATAGGGTGAGGCATAAGGCATCCCCATACCGTACCCGGGATATCCTCCCCGGCCACGACCGTAGGCGCCGAAACCCCGGCCTCGTCCTAATCCTAAACCCATTCTACCTCCCATAGGGTTCATAAATCCCGGACTGGGGTAACCGGCACAATATCCGGCTGCTCTACCAGTCATAGGACCCATTCCCCTTGGTCCAGTTCCATCTCCTCGTGGCATAATTGTTCACCTCCTTATCGGTAATGTTTTAATTAACCACCATCCCAACAATAAAAAGACCAATCCGAAGTGGCTACCGCTTTCCTTCGGTAGAACTTGACTGACAATCTTGGCAAAGTCCATAAAAATGAATTCGATGAGAATTAATTTTGAATCCATGTTTCTCGGAGAGTTCTTTCCCTAATGCCGCGATCAATTCTCCCTCCTCATCGATAGAGTGACCAAAGTCGATTATCCGACCACACCTGGTGCAAATCATATGGTGATGCGGTCCTTTCGCCGCTTCAGAGGCTAACTCGTAACGACTCCTTCCATCCCCAAAATCAAACTTAAAAACAAGGCCGGTCCGGGTTAACAAGTCTAGAGTACGATACACTGTAGCCATACCGATTCCTGGATAAAACTGATGGACATGGAAAAAAATTTCTTCGGCACTTAGATGTTGGGGGTTTTGCCCCAGTACATCCAGGATTACCTGCCGAGGCCAGGTCAACCTAAAACCAGCATTTGTTAGTCTCTGACGTAACCAGGGAGGACCAGGCATATTCTTTTCCCTTCAGTTATTGAGAATGATTATCATTATTATTATAGTTTAATATTGAAAATTGTCAATCCCTCAAAACGTCTATTCCGTCTATCTCGTTGATTTCGTTGATTCCGTTGATTCCGTGCGTCCGTCTATTTGGTCTATTTGGTCTATTTCGTCTATTCCGTTCATCTGGTTCATATAGTTTATCTGGTTCGTTTAGTTCTTTTGGTTGAAGAAGAGGGGCAGACCCTATAGGAAGGAAGAGCAATTGGAACCCGTGATAGTTTCTCTGGATGATCTGCTGAGTAAGAGCAAAGAGCAACTAAAGGATTATGGAAGTTCAGATGACCCAGGAAGAAGTGAAAGAATTATTGATGGAGAACAAGAGTCTATTGGAAATGACGATCGCTAACACCCTGCGGGCCAATTGCTGGAGGTGGGATGCTCCTGATTAGAAGGAAACGGCATTATTATATATAGATAGAGGGACAGCTTATTATTTCTAATTATTTCCAGTTGGGAGGCCGATGCAAGATCGTCCCCTTGGTAGGATCAACTACAATGGTATCTGGGAATTGGCTGTCTCTCAGATCTTTTGGCTTCATTTCCCGCGAAAAATCGCATATATTTCTCAGTTCATCCGTTATGTCCCAACGGCCTATCGGTACTATTAGTCCAATCTTCTTGCTTGGGAAGCTCTTTTTAACCGCCTCAATCGCTGGGATGAGATCACCGTCAGCAGTTACAATCATTGCAGTATCAAAAACATTGTCCATTGCACCCCGGAACAATCTTATTGCTATGTTCACATCGGTCTGTTTCTCCTCATGGCTTTTGTATATTTGTCCGCAAACTTTGCATTTTCTATGGCGCCGCTTAAATTTTCCAAGTACAACCTCAACCTCTTTCCACTCTAATGCCATACGGAGGCTTTTGTGCCGGTTCAAACGGTTTGCTCTATCAGTACCCCAATTGGCATAAGCAGTAAACCAGAGTACACCGACTATCTTATCATTTGGACGTATAAAGCACTTAGCAAGAACTGAGTAATCCAGTCATTTGTACTTATGGTATTTTGGTGTATCATGGAGGGCGTGGAACATATTAAAACCATCTACCAAAAAGAGAACGCGGCTCATGGTTATAGGCCTTTTTGGGAAGCAAAAAAAATCCCGGACCCAGAGGATCCGGGCTCTTAGGGTAGCACCCCAAGAGGATGATGACTATAATCCATTATAGTCATTTAAGTGACACCGTCAATCCCTCTCTTCCTCTTCCTTCTTTAGTCATCGGCATTTCGGAATTTCAAAATCTGAAAATACAAGGCTTTTTTCAATATGCAGCAAAT
>DAOVGF010000070.1 GCA_030672545.1 Candidatus Aerophobota bacterium | reverse complement strand
CGCTCTCTAATCCTTTTGACAAGCTCGTTATCTTGGAACAGTTCTACTAAGTGACTGCTCACGATCTCCCCCAGTTCTTGAAGGAATCCCTTCTACGCAACTCCTTTGCCTCTTCCCCCCCCAACAACTCTGCGAAGCACTTTTCGTGGCAGTCTCCAGGCTAAAGCCTTCTTTCCAATAGCCTTCGCGAAGAGCAACATCTTCACGAAATCCTTTGGTGACTCCTTGAACACATGGGAAAGAGTATTTCATTTCTGCTATCTCCCATGGTACTTTGACAGAAGACAATACTCAACATCAAACTTAGGACGCAATCTTATTCCAGGCACTTTCGAAGAGCGGCCAGAGCTACCTCAAGCTGCTCTCCGTCCGGCTCTTTGGTAGTTATCTTCTGCAGCAATAATCCCGGAGCTATCAAAATTGCCGCCAGCCGACTATTTCTCTTTTTCCCGGAGAGTTTTATCAACTCATAGGAAATGCCGGCAATTAGAGGAACAAAGGCTAATCTAATCAGACGCTCCGAAATAGTGTGAGGACGGGGCAGGAACATAAAGATAAGGATACTCACTACCATAACGATCAAAAGGAAGGAAGTACCGCAGCGGGGATGGTGAGTGGAATATTTGTAGGCGTTCTCCGCGGTCAATTTTTCGCCGGCTTCCAGAGCAAAAATACTCTTATGCTCGGCTCCGTGATATTCAAAGATTCTGCGCATACTTTTCCAGAGGGTAATGGCCCAGATATATACAAAAAAGATACCCAGCCTAATTACTCCGGAGGTAAGATTAAATAAAATCCTGTTCTCGATCTTCAGCAAATCAGTCAATAACAGAGGTAAATAGAAAAATATGAAGAGGGCCAGAGCTACTCCTAATAAAAGGGTTAAGGCCAGCCAAAGGCTCATGAAGACCCTTTCTTTTCTGGTTTTCTCTTTTTTCTCTACCTTCCCTTCCTCAAGTTCATCTTCCATGGCTTGGTCGGCCGAAAAAGTGAGGGCCTTCATTCCCAGATACAATGACTCAATTAAAGCAATGGCTCCTCGAACAATGGGAATATTTAGGTATTTGTATTTCTTGACTAAAGGAACATAAAGCTCTTTCTTGACCAGAATCTCCCCATTATTTTTGCGAATCGCTACCGTAACACATTGGGGTGACCGCATCATCACCCCTTCAATAACTGCCTGACCCCCGATATTAGAATCATGAGAGCAAATCCGGCTGGATTTATCCCGACTGCTTATCTTCTCCTCCTGACGATTCATTAAGTTTTCTCCTTATTTCAAGAAAATGGGAGGCTAAAGCCTCCCCTACCCGCTGGCTAGGCTTTGGCTGAACCGGACTTCCACCGGCAAGAATATCCAAACTTCTTGGTACACAGGTTAAAGCGTCCTCTACCCAACGGGAGCGACTTCGATGGTCCCGAGATACGATGTTGACCGATCATAAACCCAGCTCATCAGAGATTTTTTTCATGGAAGAGAGCACCTTCTCAATGTGTTCTCTTAACTCCATCCCCATCTCGCTGGCCCCTCGTTCAATAGATGCTCTATCAACTCCTCGAGCGAAGGCTTTATCCTTCCATTTTTTCATTATTGACTTTACTTTGACTTCGGCCAGACTTCGGGAGGGCCTTACCAAAGCTACAGCTACAATCAGACCGGTGAGCTCATCCACCGCATAAAGAGTTTTACTTAAAAGACTTTCTCTTTTGACCCCGGTATGGTCACCGTGAGCCAGAATAGCCTGAATCATTTCCTCCGAATATCCTTTTTCCCTGAGAATCTCTGCTCCCCGAAAAGGATGATTCTCCAGGGTAGGATATCTCTCGTAATCAAAATCGTGCAAGAGTCCGGTAACTCCCCACTTCTCCGGGTCCTCTCCGAAGTAAAAAGCATAGTCTCTCATAGCTGCTTCCACGGCCAAAGCATGTTTAAGAAGATTTTCATTTTTGGTGAATTCTTTTAGTAATATTAACGCTTCTTCTCTGTTCGGCCAGCTCATGGTTTTTCCTCCTTCTCTCTTATCAGTGGAGTCCCGCCTCAAACTACCATTTATAGTGAATCATATATAGGCTTTTGTCAAGCAAGTTTTTCTTTGCTTTTAGAAAAATTTTAAAGACTACTCTTCCTCAGCATTTCCCTTGCCTGTTAGGCAGAAGCTCGGGATATTTTCTCCTGCCCTAATAACAATTGACATAACGACTTACTGGAGGACTTTTGACAAATAGGTAAAAACCTTTATTCTAAAGCTAAAAAGGTTAAGATGATTCACCTATCAGAGGGGAACTTAGATGGAGTTCACTTTCCTGGAAGAATTTCCAACCCCGAATAATCTGGAAAAATTAAATTTGGTTAGTTTTCCAGTTAATATAGCCATTCATACTCCGGATTTAAATTCTTTCCGGAAAATGGAAAAAAGAATAATCAAGCTTTATCCTCAGGTACAAAAAGTAATTTACTGGCCGCTACTTAAAGAAAGTCAAGGGTATTGGTTTTCCCCTTTTGTAAACAAGGAGGCTCTGCAGAAAAAGATAAATGAAATCCTGGGAGCAAAAAGAGAAAAACTAAGTTTACTTTGGGATTCAGAGATTCCCTTGATTCGCCTTCCACTTTTGGAGAATGTCACCAAATTCTATATCTGCCTCAATCTTCTTTGGGGAGGTACTTTTTTCAATGGATTGTGGTTAAATCTTTGCGCTCTTTTTCACAAGGATTTTCACTCCAATAAGAAAAGAATTGAAGATTTCATGAAAAAGGCCGGTGAGAAAGGTCTGGAAATAATTACTACTGAACATCCTCCTATCCTGGTTTCTGAACGGGTTCTTGAGAAATTGGGACTGGCTTTTGATCCCGATATATATGAAGTGACCAAGTGCAAAATGTTTTACTCCAGTTGGAAAAAGGTTGTTGCTTCCTTCTTTTTCCATAGCAACTTAAATTCTTCCCTCAGAAGAAAAACAAATCAAGCCATTAGAGAGTTAACCAAAAGATACGGTAGCCGCTTTATGATTAGCCTTGGTTGCATCGCCGAAGGAAAATACCGGGACGGATATGTATTAACCCCTGGCGAACTCGAGCTGGATCTCAAATTGGCCAGGGAAAGAAAAATAAAAAGAGTGATGATTTATCGTTTGGGGGGATTAAACAGGGATTTTGTTTCCCTTCTCATGAGGTATACATCGTAGCGGGGTCAAGGGTAATATGGAACAAATAACCATAAGAAGTTATAAAGCCCGGGATTACCAGGGCGTTAGGGACATCTGCTGTGCCACTGGCCTTCTGGGAGAGCCTGTAGGTAAAATTTTCAGTGATGGAGAGATATTTGCCGACCTTTTTACTAAGTATTACACCGACGTAGAACCTGAATCAGCTTTTGTAATTGAAAACCAAGGAAAAATAGTGGGATATGTACTTGGCTGTCTTGACAGCAGAAAATTTGGGAAGTATTTTTTAGTCAAGTTACTTCCCCAAATTATCCCTAAGATTATCTGGCGTTACTTCACTAAGTATAGTCTCCAGGAAAAAAAATGGGTAAGGAGAGTTGCCCTTGACAGAATAAAGGGAAGCTTTAATAGTCCCCCCAGACCCGCCCATCTTCACATCGACTTGCTCAAAGAATACCGGGGTCGTAAGGTAGGAAAGATTTTGATCAACAAATTCTTTCAGTACATGCGAGACAAAGGAGTTGATAAAATCTATGGAGGGGTTTGGTCTTTTGACCATAAGAAAACCAAGCATCTCTATAGAAAACTTGGGTTTCAAATTTGTGCTTATCAGCCGAGTAATATCTTTAAAGACATCCTCAAAAAGAAAGTTTATGCTCTTGAGTTAATGAGAGATTTAACCCGGGAGGAATGGAAAATAAAATAGAAAATGAAAAATATCTGGTAGTATCTCTGCACGATGTTAGCCCAGCTTTTGCTCCGGAACTAAAAGAGATATGCCAAGAGTTGGAAATTCAAAAAATAGAGAAGAAGAACTTCCTCATTATTCCCTGCTATCAGGGTATGCTGGACATCTCTCGGGACGATTATTTTCTTGGGTGGCTACATTCACAGATTAAAGAAGGAAATGAGCCTGTTCAACATGGGCACCAGCATACATTGCGTAGATATAATTCTGCCAGAGAGTATTTTTTTAGCCTCTGTCAAGGATTTATTAGTAGGCAGTGCGCTGAGTTTCGCAACCTGAAGAAGGAAAAAGCTAGAAAGAAAATTAGAGCAGGAAAGAAGATTCTTCGCCGGGCAGGTATAAATTGCCGGGGATTTATTCCCCCCTGGTGGGCAATGAGTCCCGAGACTAACCAGATCCTCAAAGAAGAGGGATTTAATTACAGTGCTTCCTTATTCCACCTGATGGATTATCTCAAAGATCTAAAGATTAAATCTGAGGTGATTTTTTCATCCCAGGGATGGTCAGACTACTGGCTGCGAGCTTACGACTTTGCTCTGGTTAAAATGTGGTCAAAGAGAAACAATTTAGTGAGGATAGCTCTTCACCCCTTCGATATCCACAGAGAGAGTTCCTTTCTCTTCCTCCTCAAGATCATCAAAGATCTAAAGAAAAACAGAACTCTGACTACTTACCTTAATTATCTTAAGCGCTAACTTTTTCTCAGCCATAAACGGAAAACTGCTTTTTCTGTCTTCCATTATCTCTATCAAAATTATTTTGCCGGTCCTACCCACTTTTTGCAGAAACTCTTGGTTGCGGTTATTCTACTTCTTTCGGACGCCGGACAGTGCTCTGTCTTTTTGACAGTCTGACATAAGACTCTTGACACTATAAGTTTTTCTATTATAATATACTGGTTTTGTGTTGTTACAATTACAAGGGAGGATCAGAATGCAAACGAGCATCTATTACACCAAGAAAGACCAATGGCTTTTAGACAAAATATATAATAAAGCACAATTTGAAAGAAGAAGCAAGAGTGCGGTGATTCTTAGCATCCTTGAGCAATACTTTACCAGGAAAAGAAAAATAGGAGAAATTCTCCAGGATATGGGGTATGTTTCCCAAAACCAACTAACCAAAGGACTGAAAATCCAAAAGCAACAGAGAGGTAATCAACTCCTGGGGGAAATCCTTCTGAGCCATAGTATCATCAAAAAAAAAGACTTGCAAAGAGCCCTCGCTCTTCAAGGAGACCGTAATCTCAATTAGACTAAGTTGATTGTTCTTTAATATCTTAAGCGAAAAATAATTTAGGGGAAAGCACATTCCCCAGGTGGATGACAGGATGTTTGAGGAACTGTTTGTTTCTAACGAGCAACCAAAGCACCTTAAGGTCACCATTATAGCCCTCTGATTATAACCTCTTGCCCGACCTTCTTTATATTTACTTACACCTTAGTCATTTCTCTTTCCTTAGCAACCAACAATTTATCCCCATTAGCTCATCACCCAACTTTTGCCGGAATAGAAAGGTAGTCGCAGGCTTTAGCCTGCGTTTATTTGCGCAGCTTAAAAGTTGCGGCTACCTTTCCTGTGCGCAAGTTAAAACTTGCGGCTACCGGATCATAATAGAAAAGTCAAAACCTGCCACTATCAATTTTTTTGGGCAAAAAGTATGACATAATTACTTTGCATTGACAATATAAACTCGTTGTCTCGACAATCTTCCTTAAATTTCATATAATATTAGCAATATTTGCTCGAGTGCTGTCAGGAGGAAAAGATGCCCTTATATCGATATGCGTGCGGAGAGTGCCACCAGGAATTCACCACCCTGGTAAGTTTCGACAGTAAAGATGGTGTAAGATGCCGCTTCTGCGGAAGTCCAAAAGTAAAAAAACTCCTTCCCCGTTTTTTCTCCGGAAGAACTGTTAATAAGGGAACGGCTACCCCTGTTGCTGGAACAAGTGGTTGCTCCACCTGTTCAGCTGCCAGTTGCACCAATTGTCATAGGTAAAGAGCTGCTTCACCCAAAAGAGGAGAAACTGTCGATGAGTCTGTGGAATGGAAGATTTACCCAGGATACCGATGAGATGGTAAAGCAATTTACTTCCTCTATCGAGGTAGATAAAAAACTCTATCTCTGTGACATCACCGGTAGTATTGCCCATGCCAGGATGTTAGCCCACTCCGGCATTATCAGAGATGAGGAAGCCGAGAAAATTAAGACTACTCTTGAGGAAATAAAAGAGGATATTTCCTCAGCAAAAATAGACCTGTCGGGAAAAGAAGATATCCATATGGCCATTGAGGAAGAGCTAATTAAAAGGGCCGGAACGGTGGGAGAGAAACTACACACGGCTCGTTCCCGTAACGACCAGATCTGCCTGGATGAAAGGCTTTACTTGAGAGAGGAAATAAACACTCTCCAGCAGCTTATTCGTGGTTTGCAAAAAGCTTTTCTTGAGTTAGCGGAAAAGAATAGAGATACCATTCTTCCCGGATATACGCACCTTCAATATGCCCAACCCGTTCTCCTCGCTCATCACCTCCTAGCTTATTTCTGGATGCTAAAGCGAGATAGCCGGCGCTTTTCTGACTGCCGGCGAAGAGTAAACATTATGCCTCTGGGCTCAGGAGCATTGGCCGGAACAGCTCTTCCCATAGATAGAGATTATTTGGCCCAACTTCTTAACTTTCCCAGCCTCAGTGAAAATAGTATGGACGCCGTCAGTGACCGTGACTATTTAGTTGAACTGTTAGCCTGCCTCTCTTTGGTAATGATGCATCTCTCCCGCTTTGCCGAAGATCTGGTAATCTGGTCTTCTTCACCATTTTCTTTCATAGAAATCTCTGATGCTTTTACCACTGGTTCTAGTTTGATGCCTCAGAAAAAAAATCCTGACGTGGCTGAGCTTATTCGAGGAAAAACAGGAATAGTTTATGGTTATTTGATCTCTCTTCTGGTTACCCTAAAAGGATTGCCCCTTTCCTACAACCGAGATCTACAGGAAGACAAGTACCCTCTCTTTCAAGCTCTAAGGGAGACCAAAACCTCTCTTGAGATTCTTGCTAAAATGCTAAAGTCTATTAATCTAAATCTTAAGAGGATGCGTCAGGAGGCGGAAAAAGGATTCTTTGCCGCTACTGACCTGGTGGAGTATCTAGTAGAAAAAGGGCTTCCCTTTCGCCGAGCCCATCAATTAGTAGGTAAAATGATCCGTTTTTGTCTGGAAAAAAGCCTTGATTTTGCTAAATTAACCTTGTCTCAGTACAGAGAATTCTCTACTCTCTTTGAAAAAGATGTCTTTTTAAGGATAACTCTTGAGGAATGTGTTTTCAGAAAGAACTCGCCGGGAGGGACAGGGAGAAAAAGCGTAGCGCAACAAATCCTTTGGGCTAAGAAAGAGCTGGGGGAGGAATGATGAAATATTTTTATTACCACCAGGGAGAACTTTTCTGTGAGAAAATGAGAATTAAGCGCCTGGCCAAGGAAGTAGGAACGCCTTTTTACCTTTACAGCGCCGGGGCAGTTAGGGAAAACTACCAAAGAATTAATGCTGCCTTTGCCTCTCTGGAAACCTTGATTTGTTACTCCTTTAAAGCTAATGCTAATCTTGCTCTTTGCTCCCTTCTGGCCAGAGAAGGAGCGGGGACTGATATTGTTTCCGGAGGTGAGCTTTACCAGGCCCGGAAAGCTGGATTCCCTCCAGAAAAAATTGTTTTTGCCGGAGTAGGTAAAAAAGAAGAAGAGATTGAATTAGCCTTGAGAGAAAATATCCTCATGTTTAATGTAGAATCAGAGGGAGAAATCGAACTCATCGGGGCGATAGCCCAAAAGTTAAGTAAAGTAGCCCGGGTAGCTCTAAGAATCAATCCCGATATTGACCCGGAAACTCATAAATACGTTACCACGGGGAAAAAAGAGAATAAATTTGGCCTGGCTCCCCCCGTAGCCAGGAAAATCTATCAAAAGTTGAAAAAAAACAGGTGGGTTAAGCCTTGGGGTATCCACCTGCACATTGGCTCTCAAATTGCCACCCCAGATCCTTACCTCCGGGCTCTTCAGCCCATAGAAACTCTCTTAAAATGGTTGGAGAAGCAGGAAATCAAAGTCAAATATCTGAATATCGGTGGTGGATTCGGCATTAATTATCAGCCGGGACAGTCTTCTTTTGACTTAGACGATTTGGCAGACAAAATTACTCCCCTGATAAGCTCAAGAAAACTTAAACTTATCCTGGAGCCCGGTCGATACCTGGTAGCCAAATCCGGTGCCTTAATTACTCGTCTGCTTTACAAAAAAAGGCAGTCCAGCAAAACTTTCCTGATAGTGGACGCCGGGATGAATGACCTGATCAGGCCTTCTCTATACCAGTCTTACCATGAGATTTTGAAATTAGACGAGCCTCCGGCCAATTCTCCCCGAGAAAAGGTAGATGTAGTCGGTCCCATATGTGAATCAGGAGACTTTTTTGCTCAGGAACGCCACCTACCCTTAGCTAAAGAAGGAGAATACCTAAGTATTATGGATACCGGAGCCTATGGATACTCTATGAGCTCATCCTACAATGGAAGACCAAAACCCCCTGAGATTTTAGTAAAAGAGAGTCAGTGGTGGATTGTCCGAGAGAGAGAAACTTATTCAGATCTGACAAAAGGAGAACATATTCCTTTAGAGTTATCTTTTACCCACTCTCGGTTGGCCGGCAAACCTCTTTATTTCACTAAAATGGAAGGAATCGGTAATGACTTTATCGTCATAGATAATCGCCCCGGTTTTATTCTCGAACCCAACAAGTTAGCTCGCCGGCTTTGCTGTCGAAAAAAAGGGATCGGAGCTGATGGTATTCTCCTTTTGGAAAAATCCAAGAAAGCTAAATTTCTCATGCGAACTTTCAACTCGGACGGCTCAGAAGCGGAAATGTGTGGTAACGGAGCCAGATGTGCCGCCCGATATGCCTGGATGGAAGGACTGACCAACAAAAAATTTACCTTCGAAACTCCCTCAGGAAACATTCTGGCAGAGGTAAATAACCACGAAGTCAGGATAAAAATGAAAGATCCTGACCCAGTTGAACTTAATCTAAAAATTACCCTAAAAAGATGTACCCGGAAGGGCCACTTTATCAATACCGGCGTTCCTCACCTGATTATTTTTGAGAGCCCGGTGAATGATTCTTCTCTAAAGGAGATAGCCCCGCAAATAAGATATCACCCTCGATTCCAACCCCAGGGAACTAATGTTGACTTCGTCCAGATAGAAAAAGAGAGCCTAAGAATCAGAACTTATGAGCGGGGTGTTGAGGCAGAGACTCTTGGATGCGGTACCGGAGCTGTAGCCTCTGCTCTAATCAGTGCGGCCATCTATGGAATTTCTTCTCCAGTGAAAGTCAAAATGAAAGGAGGTGAACTCACTGTTTGGTTTGAGAAGATAAAAAGAGGGCTTTATCAAAAGGTTTATTTGGGTGGAGATGCTAACGTAGTTTATCGAGGAAAAATTATTGAGGGAGACATCGATGTTTGAAGGTTGCTTGGTAGCTATAGTTACTCCTTTTCACCGAAGCAAGATTGACCAAAGAAGATTGTCTGATTTGATAAAATTCCTCTTAAATAAGGGAGTGAATGGAATTGTTCCTTGTGGAACTACTGGTGAGTCCCCCACTCTCTCTTTTGCGGAGCACAAACACCTGATTGAATTAACCCTTACAGAAGTGGGGGGACGGATTCCGGTGATTGCCGGCACGGGTTCTAATTCCACACAGGAAGCTCTGGAGTTAACATCTTTTGCTAAACAGGCCGGAGCAGACGGCGCTCTGGTTATCACTCCCTACTATAACAAACCTACTCCATCAGGCATGGAGGCTCATTTCCAAGAGCTAAACAAAATTGGCCTTCCCATTATTATTTATAATGTTCCCTCTCGCACGGGAGTTAATATTTCGCCCGGAACAGTAGCCAAATTGAGTCACTTGAAAAATATCGTGGGAATTAAGGAAGCCAGTGGAAATATAGACCAGGTCTCCAGTATTCTTTCCCTCTGCAGCTCTGATTTTACTGTCCTTTCCGGCAATGACTCGCACACCCTACCCATTCTCTCGTTAGGAGGAAAGGGAGTAATATCTGTAGTAGCCAACATCGTGCCCGTTGAGATGACAAAAATGGTCAGTTCCTTCTTAACCGGTGATTATCAAAGAGCTCAGGAGCTTCACTACCAGCTCTATCCCCTCTGCCAAGCTATGTTCATAGAAACTAATCCCCTTCCCATAAAGACGGCCATGGCCAGGCTGGGAATGATTGAGAAGGAGTGGAGACTTCCTTTATGCGCTATGAAAAAGGAAAATGAAGCTAAGGTAGAAGAAGTTTTACAAAAATTCGGATTAATTAAAGAGGAAAGTAAGAATGATAGAAAATTTTAGTATTGTTACCTCTTCCCGGACTCAGTTCATTGATATTACCTCGCGGGTGGCGGAAATTGTGGAGAAATCAAATTTGGAAGAGGGAATCTGTTGGATATTTGTCCCTCACACCACTGCTGCCGTCACCATTAATGAGGGAGCTGATCCCAGTGTTCCCAGAGACATCTTAGAACATTTAGACAGAATGATTCCCCAACAGGAAAGCTATCATCATTTGGAGGGAAATTCTCCGGCGCACATTAAATCATTCTTAACCGGTTCCTCCCAGGTGATTATTATCCGGGAAGGAAAGCTTCTTTTGGGAACCTGGCAGTCTATTTATCTCTGTGAGTTTGATGGACCTCGCCATCGCCAGGTTATGGTAAAGATTGGATAATGATTTTTCTGAGTCGCACTCGATGTAACCAGTCAAGTTGTTTTAGGGCAACTAAGTAGATGACAAAAATGATAAATCTGCTATAATGAACAATCAGTATATATTAAGGAAATCTTTTAGTAAAAGTATGTTCTAGTCATCTCGAGAAGTAAATGTTCTGGAAATAGAATCACGCAGGAGGAGGTAAAATAAATGATTCTAAGAAAGGGCGAAGGAGAGTTGCAGTTAAGTAGTGTAGTTGTCAAGGAGTTTAAAATCGGGGGAGTGGATCATAAGAACCTAATTAAATATGATCAGGGCATGCTTTGTCTTACTAATTACAGGATGATTATGGAGGCAGACACTCCAGCCAAAGAGAAAGTGACTGTTTTTGAACTTCCTTTAGAAGCCTTACAGAAGACCGTAGTGAAAGGAGTTATTGGAAAGTTGTTGTTGGTAGAGATAGATTTATCTCAGGTAAGTGCCAGCAAGGAAGCCTTGGATAAGAGTGGTTTAAAAGGAGGATTTGGTATTCTTCATCTTAAAGTAGAAGATCCTAAAACCTGGGCCGGTCAATTAAACAAAGCTATTTCCAGTCGGAAAAAATAGGAAGTATAATTCTTATCTCCTGGTTTTAAGGAAATGCTGTTCACGAAGTTCTTAAAAAGTAAAGGGTTATTTTTTTGCTCTTAATAAAACTACCAAACAAGTAAATAAAATTATATTTGTTTATTAAAAAAATCAAAACATATTTTACCCTGGCAAGGATTAAACTAAGGAAAAACAAACGGGAAATGCCTGTTGTTTACATCGGCCTTGGATCTAATAAAGGCCAAAAAATTAGAAATATTCAGGAGGCCATAAGAAGACTAAAAGAAAAAATAACGGTCACCAGAATTTCCTCTCTTTATCTTGCTGAGCCCGTAGGAACTAGAGGAGGTTGGTTTATAAATTGCGTGGTGAAGTCTCATAGTACCTATTCACCAGACTATCTTTTAAGAGAACTGTTAAAAATCGAAGAAAAAATGGGTAGAGAGCCAAGAAAACCTGGAGAGAAAAAAGGTCCCCGGGTAATTGATTTGGACATACTTCTTTATGGCCAGGTTACCATCGAAGAAAGTAATCTTGTTATTCCCCATCCTCGTCTTACAGAGAGAAAGTTTGTTCTCCTGCCGCTAATGGAACTTGACCCTGAAATTAGTCATCCGGTACAAATGAAAAAGCTAAAAAACATTCTTAATGAGCTAAATGATTCTCACCGGGTAGAAAAAATCTTGGAAGTTTCTAATGGTAGCTGTCAAAATAACCCACTTAAGTAAGACTTACCAAGGTTACCGGGGTTTTCTAAAAAGAAGAAGGGTGCAAGCTCTTCAGCAGTTGGATCTAGAGATACTCAAAGGTGAAGTATTGGGTCTCTTGGGGCTGAATGCGGCTGGAAAAACAACGGTACTTAAGATACTTATGGGATTAATTCAGCCTACTAAAGGTGAATTTAAAATCTTAGGAAAAAGGGGAATAGATAAAGAAACCAGAAGGAAAATAGGTTACCTACCTGAAAATGCTAACCTTTATGAATTTCTTACGGCCAGTGAATTTCTCAATTTCTGCGGAAAACTCTTTTCTCTAAAAAAGGATACCAGGCAAAAAAAAGTTGCCTATTTATTAAGATTCCTCGATCTGGAAAAAGTCAAAAGTACCAGGATCAGCGAATTTTCCAAAGGAATGAGACAACGTCTGGCTATTGCCTCGGCTCTGATAAACGAGCCGCAGCTTATTTTTCTAGATGAACCCCTTAGTGGACTTGATCCTCTGGGAAGAAAAAAGGTTAAAGAGATCATCCGGCAACTTAATCAGGCGGGTAGCACTATTTTTTTTTCCTCTCATATCTTGGCCGAGGTAGAAGAAATTTGTCACCGAATAGGTATCCTTCATCAAGGAAGATTAATATGTTTGAAGTCCATTCAGGAAATAAAAGAAGAAGGTGTTAGTCTGGAGGATTTTTTCATTAAAATGATTAGTTCAAATGAGACTACTCTCTTGTCCGATCACCATAATTAAGATGAGAGCTAAGCCTCCCGATTTGCCCGAATATCCCCCTAACACCTTCTTCTTAGTGTTTTTTATAGAAATTAAGGAAGCCTTACTTGACAGGTGTAGGAAATTGGTTAAAATATTAGCCAAGTCGTTGGCCCGACTTAGAGAGATATTCGGAGAACAAAAGGATTCCATCGTTATCAAACCTCCGGGAAGAGTAAACCTACGGGGGAAGCATACCGATTACAACGAAGGTTTCCTCCTACCAAGTATAATTATATAGATATGTTTACTTAGTATCAGGAGAAGAGGCAGACAGAAAGGTCATTTTTTATAAGTTAAGGAGTTAATAGTAATTATTAAGAAGTGGCCTTCGCCCTCGAATTAACTCTTGCCGGGTTGTCAATGGAGGAGTCAAAGTCCCGTGAAAAGTATGACCGGTTACGGAGAAAGTAAACAAGAAATTGAGGGTATATCAGTAAACTTTCGTATTTACACCCTCAACCACCGCTATCGTGACATTCAAATAAATTGTTCAGAAGAAATCCCCTATAAATGGCAAAAGAACATTATCAGTACAACTAAAAACAAGATTGAACGGGGTAAGATCTTTATAGATATTAAGATTATCCGTAAGAAACCTCCCTTTTGCTCTTTAACTATCAACAAAGAGCTTCTTTCCCATTATTACGAAAATTTAACCTCTTTGATTAAAATTCTTGGTCTGAAAGATGAGATCAAACTTTCTCACTTACTAACTGTTCCGGGAATAACTATCATAAAAACAGGGGAGGACGTAAAAGTGGAAAGTCTAGTTTATCAGACCTGCGAGGAAGCTTTAAGCGATCTGACCATAGAGCGGAACCAGGAAGGGACTAAGCATCTAATGGCTATTCGTCGTTGCTTAAAAAATATCAGGTCCTGTTTTTCTAAAGTAAAGAAAGGGGCACCCCAAATCCGTCGCCAATATCGGGAAAAACTAGAGAAAGAACTAAGCAAGATTACCTCTGAAAAAGAAAAACCCCTGTTAATTAGAGAGATAGCTAATTTATTGATGCGAGGAGATATAAATGAAGAGTTAGTTAGATTTAGCTCTCATTTAGAGCAGCTCCAGAAAACTCTAAGGGTTAAGAAACCTATGGGGAAGCGATTAACTTTTATTATTCAAGAAATGAATAGAGAAGTAAATACTATGGGAGCCAAAATTAACTCACCGATAATTTCAAGAGAATTGATCACTATAAAAGAAGAAGTGGAGCGAATTAGAGAATTAGTGCAAAATATTGAGTGAAAGTGATACCAATGTTAAAAAAGAGAACCGGACTAATCCTGGTTATTTCAGCTCCCTCTGGCTCAGGGAAAACTACCCTTTGTAAGCGATTTCTCCAGGTGTCTTCATCTTTCACTTTCTCTGTTTCTTTTACCACTCGACCCTCCCGGAAAAATGAAATAGAGGGAGTTGACTATTATTTTGTTTCAGAAGAAGAGTTTAAAAAAATGATTATGGATGAAGAATTTGTGGAATGGGCCACTGTTCATCATCAACTTTATGGAACTTCTACGAGATTTCTTGAAAAAGCTATAGAGTTGGAAAAAAATGTGATTCTGGAAGTAGATGTTAAAGGAGGAGTTCAGATAAAGAAAAGTTATCCTCAAGCAATTCTAGTCTTTCTTTTACCTCCATCCTGGCAGGAACTACAAAAAAGATTAAAAAAGCGGGGTACAGAAAGCGACAAAAAAATAAAGGAAAGAGTTAATCGAGCTCGGGAGGAAACAAAATATGCCCCAGCTTATCAATACTTTATAGTAAATAATGATGTGAATGAGGCTCTAAAGGATCTTTTGTCAATAATAGAAGCTGAACGTTGTCGATTAGATGAAAAACAAAAAAGTAAACTTACCGATTTGCTCTCAAAATAATATTTAACAAGGAGTAATACACTGACTAAATATTCAATCGACCAATTACTAAAAAAATC
>DAOVGF010000027.1 GCA_030672545.1 Candidatus Aerophobota bacterium | reverse complement strand
GTGCGCTGAAACTTTGAAGAAAATGATTATTTCTAAGTTCTCTCACGGGGGAAATCTCTGGCAAATAGCAGAAAAGTATGAAATATTACCGGAAGAAATCATTGATTTCAGCGCCAATACAAATCCCTGGGGAACATCGTTGGGGGTGGTCAAGGCGATAAAAGAGAGAATGGAGAGCATCTTCCACTATCCTGATCCGGAGTGCCGAGAGCTAACTCGTAAGTTAAGTGAACATCTAAGACTTGACCGGCGGAATATTGTAGTGGGAGGGGGTAGTACCGAAATTATCTATCTGGTGATGAGAGCTCTCAGGCCTCGTTGGGCCATAATTCCAGTTCCCACCTTTACTGAGTATGAACGAGCCTTGAAATTGGCCGGAGGGAAAACAAAATTTTTGTTTTTAAAGGAAAAACGGGATTTTATCTTGGATACTGAGAAGCTTATTAAGAAGGCTAAAGGAAGCCAGATGATAGTTCTCTGCAATCCTAACAATCCCACTGGTAAGCTTATCTCCCGAGCTGAGGTGGAAAAAGTAATAAATAAGGCAAAAGAGATAGGAGTAGTTGTGGTGGTAGACGAAAGTTTTATTGATTTTCAACCCCAGTGTAGCTTAGTAGACAGGGTGAAGAACAACGGCAATCTTCTGATCCTACGTTCGTTTACTAAATTCTTTTCCATCGCCGGTCTGAGGTTGGGTTATGCCGTGGGTAGTAAAGAACTGATGACCAGGATAAAATCTTTTAAGGAGCCCTGGACGGTGAGCTCTCTGGCTCAAGTAGCGGGAATCCATATCTTGAAAAACATGAGAAAAGCTGATGAGTTGAAGGAACTGGTAAAAAAAGAAAGAGAATTTTTATATACTGCTCTTGACCGAATAGAAGGAATCAAGCTGTATACTTCTCAGGCTAATTTTATCCTGGCCAAAATAGAAGTTCCTCTTTCCTCCGGTTATATCAGTGAAAAATTGATAAAAAGAGGTATTTTAATTCGAAACTGCCGTAATTTCCCCGGTCTTTCCGATAAATTTATAAGGATAGCCGTGAGAAAAAGAGAAGAAAATCAAAAACTCATTCATCACCTTGGCGAAGTTTTGCGAGGAGAGATTTGATCTTAAGGGTAACTTTGGCCTTTTTGTTAGATATTTTAATTGGTGATCCTTGTTGGTTTCCTCATCCGGTAAAAGGTATGGGAAAACTCATCAAGATTTTGGAGAAAATTCTTTATCAGCCTTATCTTAACTCCCGGATAAGTGGGACAGTTTTAGCTTTGTTGGTGATAGCAATAAGCTGGTCCGGGGGATTCTTGGCTCTTAACTTGACTGGCAAGGCAAGTAGATGGCTGGAGGTTAGTCTGGGAAGTTTTCTAATTTTTACTACTTTATCCATAAATGATCTGACCAAAGAGGCTCAGAAGGTTTACCAGGCTCTGGCCAAGGATGATCTAAATTTAGCCAGGGAGAAGGTAAGCAGGATAGTAGGAAGGGATACAGAGAATTTATCTCAATTAGAGATTGTCCGGGCAACGGTGGAAACTGTAGCGGAGAATAGCGTAGATGGGATAATATCGCCTCTTCTTTATGCCTTTATCGGGGGAGCCCCCTTAGCTTTAGCCTATAAGGCGGTAAATACTCTTGATTCTATGCTGGGTTATAAGAACGAGAAATATATCGCCTTTGGCTGGTTTTCGGCCAAATTAGATGATTTGGCAAATTTCATCCCTGCCAGAATTAGTGGTTTACTTATTCCCCTAACGGCTTTTCTGGTAAGAAAGAAGGGGAGAGAATGCCTCAGAACAATCCTAAGTGACGGCAAGAAGTCTCCCAGCCCTAATGCCGGGATACCTGAGGCAGGTTTTGCTGGAACGTTGGGTATCCAATTGGGGGGAACCAACTTTTACCAGGGTGAAAGAGAAAATCGACCTTTGATTGGGGAAAAGGTAAAAGAAATAGCTAAGGAAGACATACTTTTGGCAATTAAACTTATGCAGGTTTTATCCCTTGTTTCTTTGCTGGTATTTTCTATTGTCTACTGGGTTTCTGTCAGATTACTGAGGTAATTCTGTCTTGTTCGGAACTTTGATTCACCACCAAGATATCCAGGATTTTTTCGGACCCAAGGATATCCTTGAGGAGTTAAGAAAAAGACTAAGAGAAGGGAGAGTGATACATTGCTGAGTCTATGGACGGATAGGGAACCTTTAAGGGCCTTTGTCTCCTGGAGTGGGGGAAAGGAGTCTGCCTTCAGTCTTTACCGGGCCAAAATGGGAGGACTGAAAATCAGTCATCTTTTGAATATGCTCTCGGATGACGGGAAACTTTCCCGGTCGCACGGGCTGCCCGGTGATATTTTGAAAGTTCAGGCACAAGGATTAGGTATTTCTCTGATTCAGTCTCCAACTTCCTGGGAAGATTACGAGGAAAGATTCAAGAAAAGAGTTCTGGAGCTGAAGAGAGAGGGTGTGGAAGCGGGAGTTTTTGGAGATATTGACCTTGAGGAACACAAGAATTGGGTGGAAAGAGTATGTCGGGATGTGGGAGTGAAGCCAGTGCTGCCGCTGTGGAAAAATGACCGGGAGAAATTGCTCAAAGATTTTGTTCAGGCGGGATTCAGAGCAATTTTGGTGAGCGTTCGCACCGATCTTCTAACCGATGAGTGGTTAGGGCGAGAAATTGATGAGGAATTCATAAAAGATATAAAGGCGCAGGACGGTATTGATCTTTGTGGAGAAAAGGGAGAGTATCACACCTTGGTCTTCGATGGGCCCATTTTTGAGAAAGAAGTGAGATTTTCTGCGGGCAAAAAGATCTTCCAGGACAATCACGGTTTTCTGGAGATTAAGGTAGATTGATGTTATCCTGGTTCCATTCGTCACCGATGAATTTGACATAATATGGTTTTCTGATAAAATTATTTTGATTCTGGTTATAGGTTGGACAGTTTCGTGAGTAGGGAGATGCTTCTTTAAAGAAGTAGACAGGGAAGAGGGTGAGAGTCCCTCGCGGTCGCGCCGCTGTAACCGGTAGCGAAATCCACAAAAAGCCACCGTCCTTCAGGGTGGGAAGGCGTGGAGAGTAGGAGAACTCTTTTCCAGAGTTAAGCCGGAAGCCAGAAGACCTGTCC
>DAOVGF010000012.1 GCA_030672545.1 Candidatus Aerophobota bacterium | reverse complement strand
ATGGTTAACTCGGCCATACCTCTGGAAGAGTATCCTACCAGAATTCTTCAACCCCAGATTTCCCTTCGCCTGGGCATGGAGAAATCCCTGAGGAAAATAGGTAAAGAGTTGGGAGTTAGCCAGGGTAAGTTAAGAGGGGCCATTAAAACTGCCCAGCAAACCCAAACTAAATTTTATCAAGAGTTGCGCAAGAAAGGTACCCGGGTTATCGAAGAGCTGCACGACACCCGCGGTTATGTAATTATCTCTCGCCCCTATAATGGCTGCGACCCTGGTCTAAATATGGACATTGTGGAAAAAATGAGAGACATGGGAATGCTGGCTATCCCCATGGACTTTCTTAACCTCGATCCGGTGGAGATATCCAAAGATTATCCAAATATGTACTGGGGATACGGCCAAAAAATCCTGACTGCTGCCCGGGAAATCAAAAAAACAAAGAATCTTTACCCTATTTATATTACTAACTTTGGCTGTGGCCCTGACTCCTTTATTATCAAATATTTTGATCAAGAAATGGATCGACCTTTTCTGGAACTAGAGATTGATGAACATAGTGCTGAGGCCGGGATAATTACCAGGCTGGAAGCTTTTCTTGATTCCATTCAGAACAGGCAGACAGAAAGAAAGAAATTCTTTATCCCTAGCAAAGAAAAAAAAGTTCTGGAAAAGAATAGGGTGATACATATTCCTTATATGGATGATCATTCTTATGCTCTTGAAGCTGCTTTTGAAGCCCTGGGTCAAAAGGCTGAGGTAATGGAATTAAGCGATCTAGAATCGTTACGAGAAAGTCAGAAATTTACCAGCGGGCGGGAATGCTATCCCTGTATTCTCACCACAGGAGATATGCTCAAGGTAATAAAGAGATCGAATGACCTCCACCAGGTGGCTTTCTTTATAGGAACAGCCCAAGGACCTTGCCGGTTTGGCCAGTATAAAACTTTTCAAGAGCAGATTCTTCAAAGAAAGGGCTTGGATGGCATTCCCATAATATCTCTGGATTCGGAAGATAGCTACGGCGGCTACGGGGTAAAATTTAGTAAATTAGCCTGGGAAGGAATTGTAGCTATTGACATTCTCCGTAAGGTTCAGAGAATAATTCGTCCGGAAGAGATTTCTCCTGGTGAGACCAACCGGGTATATAGAAAGTACTTGAACAAAATTTGCTCTGTACTTAAACAAGGAAGCGGTCTTGGTCCCATTATGAGAGAAGCTGCCCGGGAGTTCGGAAAAATCAGGAGACATCTGTCCAATAAAGCTGTAGTAACCATAGTGGGAGAGATTTATGTCCGGCACAACCCCTATAGCAATCGCTTCATCATCAAGGAATTGGAAAAATTAGGTTTAAAAGTGGAGTTAGCTTCGATGAGAGAATGGTTTCTCTATACTAATGAAATGCATAAGGAAGCCAGCTTGCAGGAGGGAAAACTTTCTGATTATTTCAAAAACCGGGCCCGCAATCTCTTTCAAGAAATAATCGAGAAAAGACTAGAAGAACCCTTTAAAAACTTGATACAGGGTTTTGAGGAACCCTCCATGGAGGAAATTCTCCAACTGGGAGGAAAATATGTACATCGCTCTCTAAGAGGAGAGGCTATTCTCTCCCTAGGTAAAATTATTCATTCCATCAGGAGAGGAAGAGATGGAGCAATAAATGTTATGCCTTTTACTTGTATGCCTGGAAATCTGGTTAGTGCTATAAACACTAAAATCGAAAAGGACTATCCCGGGTTTCCTCTTCTCAGCCTTTCTTACGATGGTTCTCACCAGGCTAATTATTTGAACAAAATCAGAACCTTTGTTTCTCAAGCAGAGAATTATCACCGAAAGGAAATGAGTAAAAAATATTGCTTGATTCCGGGTTAGATTTAAATCAAAACTATCTATTTATCGAGGAGGAAAAGTTGAGAACAGCTCTTATTTATTCAGCTCAATCAAAAAAACTGGAACTAATTGCCCAGAGAATCCTTTCCCTTATCCAGAAAGCGGGACATACTGTGGAAGAAATAAGGGTGGAGAAAACGACCAAAAATCCTAGTTTCTATGCTTATGAACTAATCTTCGTGGGAAGCCCTGTTCTCGGTTTCTGGGGCGGGAAGTATCCTCAGGCTCTGGCTAATTACTTGCGAAGAGCTACTGGCCTGGAAGGAAAAAAGAGTGTGGTATTCGTTACCCCGAAAACTTTCGGAGTGAACAAAGCCACCAAGAAAATTATGCATCAATTGGAAACGAAGGGATCCTTTGTAATTAGTTTTCGCTGTATCAAGAATACCACGGAAGCAGAAGAATTTGGCCAAAAGCTCTTGAGCCGGTTTTAAGGAAAAAATCGTAATAACCTTATATCTCACCTGACTAACCACAACTTTATAAGGATAAACTATGAAAAAAAGGAAGGAGACTCTGACAACTCTGCGAGAGATGATGGAGGATTACCGAAAACTCCTTTTTAATATGGAAAACATTGGTGAGGAAATTAATGATTTCTTACTCTTGAGAGATCAGATTCACCAATTGACCAAAAAACTAAAAGAAATTGGCACCGACCTTTCTGTAGAAAAATCTCGCCTGGATAGTTTTGACCAAGTTTTCAAAAATCGTCGCCAGCTGATTTTACGTAAACTAACCTCAGCCTCTGATTTCAAAAGTTATCGTCAACAGAAACAGATTCCCGCGGAACGCTGGTGGTGGTATATTGACCAATCCTTAAAAAAACAAAGGCAAAAACGTCTGCAGAGATGGGTTAAAAAATTAGTTATTATGGCGGCAGTCTTACTATCTGTGTGGGCAATCTTTACCTGGGTTCTACCTAAACCGCCTGCTTATCTACTTCACCAGGAAAAGGCCAGTCAACTAACCAGCCAGGGTAATCTAGATGAGGCCATTGAGGAATATGAAAAGGCTAGGGAACTTAACCCACAGGATGGAACCAGTTACCTCATGCTGGGTATCCTCTATCAGGCAAAAGAAGAGGAGGAGAAAGCCAAAAATTACTTTGCTCAGGCTGAGAAAATAATCTCCAGCCCATTCCAGTTTTATCTTCAAAGAGGAATGGCCTACCTGCAAAAAGATGAGCTAGATAAGGCTTATCAAGACGCCGGCGCTGCTCTTAAACTGGCTCCTGATAACATCAATGCTCATTTCCTTATGGGAAATATTTGTGAAGCTCAAGGCCATATTGCGGAAGCTCTTCAATATTTGGAAGTAGTAGCTAACGCCCCCGATGGCGACCCAAAGCTTACAGTTATGGCTCGCTTTAAATTGGGTATGTTAATGTTGCGGGGAATGGCACTTCCTCAATAAGAGACACCAACTTTAACCCACTCCCTTTGCCGCGAACTCTGCAAAATAGCTTCACAGATCTGCTGTTGGTGATGTCCGTCAGCAAAAGTTGGGAAATCAGGTTCCCCACCTCTCTTAAATTTCTCCTGGCGAATATACTCATAAATAGCTCTGTTACAAGCAGTATGACTATCGGGAAAACCCTCCCCGTGTCCTGCCGGATACCGGGCGTACTTCTTAGCTGAGGGATGCATCAGGGAAGGATTTTTAATCAGGATCTCGTTAGGCTTGTCTCGGTAACCCATCCATAGCTCATTAGCTCTTTCTGAATCCCAGGCCACCGACCTTTGAGAACCGGATATTTCGTAAAATAGACGGCACTTTCTCCCAGCACTAATCTCCGAGATAGTCATTAGTCCCCGGGTTTCCACTCCGGAAAATTTGAGCAATACTATGGCCATATCCTCGGTATCCATCTGAACCTCCTCCCAGTCAGTTGTTTTCAACTCCTGGTCAGCAAAGACCTGAATAGCCCCTTTAGGTTTTTTCCTTACCGGAATGAAGCAGGCCAAATCGGCCAGTACTTTCTCCACTCTAAGATTGGTGATATGCTCAATTAAATCCATCCAGTGAGTTCCTAAATCACCGATAGCCCGAACTGCTCCTCCCTTAGCCGCTTCCACCCTCCAGTTATAATCAGTATCGTAAAGCAACCAATCCTGATGAAAACCGCCCCGGATAAAAAAGAGTTTTTCACCCAGAGCCTTTTCTTGAAGTAAGGCTCTGGTTTCCTGGACTAAGGGATAGAACCGGTGGTTGAAGGTTATGGCGCCAACCAACTCTTTTTCTTTTACCAAATCCACCAGTTCCTTGGACTCCTCAGGAGAGATAGTTAGAGGTTTGTCGCAAACTACATGCTTTCCCGCCTGGAGAGCAGCCTTAGCCTGGGGAAAATGTAGATAGTTAGGACTGGTGATCTGGACCACTTGTATCTCTTCATCTTCCATCAAATCACGCCAGTCTCCATAAGCCCGGGGAATGGAAAGTGCCTGGGACTTAGATTTGGCTGTTTCTTCCCCAGAAGTAGCCAGAGCAACAACTTCCACAAAACCAAGACGACGCAGGGATTCGATATGAACCGGCCCTATAAATCCTGCCCCGATCACTCCTACCTTGATTTTATCTATCATCAATCAGACCTCCTTTTGGCCTTAATAATCTGGGACAATTCTCCCCAGGATAAGGTATTGATTACATCATCTTTTTCCAACCAGCCCCTACGGGCCGTAATTACCCCCAGAGTCATAAAACCAAGAGAATCTTTGCTGTGAGCATCCGTATTAATAACTAACTTTACTTTTTTTCTTCGAGCCTCCCTAGCCCAAACATCGGTTAAGTCAAGTCTTTCTGGTTGAGCATTTATTTCCAGCCAGACGCCTTCTTCTTTAGCCACCTCAAGAATTCTCTCCATATCAATAGCGTAAGCTTCCCTTTCACCCAGGAGTCTACCACTGGGATGAGCCAGTATTCTAACAAAAGGATTGCGCATAGCCTTGATGGCTCTTGAAGTCAAGGTTTTCCTATCCTGTTTGAAGCCTGTATGCAGAGCAGCAATGACTAAGTCAAGATTTCCCAGAACCTCGTCAGAAAAGTCTAAAGTCCCGTTGCCCTTGATATCCACCTCTGTTCCGGTAAGAATATGAAATCCCTTAATCCGGGAATCCAATTCTCTTATCTTTTTTACTTGATTAAAAAGCTGGTGGGGACTTAGTCCTCCAGCTACTTTAAGCGAAGCAGAATGGTCAGTAATAGCCAAATATTCATACCCCCTAAAGAGAGCCTCCTTTACCAGTTCCTCTATAGTATTTCTCCCATCACTCCAGGTGCTGTGTACATGAAAATCTCCCCGGATATCCTTTTCACAAATTAGTTCTGGCAGAGATCCTTGCTCAGCAACGGCAATTTCTCCCCTATCTTCCCTTAACTCTGGAGGAATGAAAGAAAGCTGGAGAGATTCATAAACTTCTTCTTCTTTTTCTCCGGCAATTCGGTGGCCTTGTTGCTCAAATACGCCATACTCGTTAATCTTGAGTCCCCTTTTTATCGCTCTTTCTCTCAAGGCAATGTTATGAGATTTGGAGCCGGTAAAATATTGAATGGCCGCTCCAAAACAATTCGGAGAGACTACTCTTAAATCCATTTGCAGGCCCTCGGGAGTAAGAACACTGGATTTGGTTTGACCTCGAGCCAGAACATCTTGAACACAACTGAGACTAATAAAGGCATCCATTAAAGCTGAAGAATGAGAAGAAGTCACTAGAATATCGATATCTCCAATAGTTTCCTTCCCCCTTCTCAGGCTTCCTGCCGGTGATATTTTGTCTATAAAGGAGGAAGCTTTCTCCGTAAGCTCTTGAATAACTCCCTGAACAAGCGGTAGAGCTCGTCCCAATAGAATGCGACCCTGACTCATCCGATGGAGCTTGATTCCTCGAAGAATATTCTCTTCAGATTTTGCCCCCATTCCAGGTAGGTAACGCAACTTTTCTTTCTTAATAGCCTCTTTTAGTTGGTCAATACTCTCTATACCCATCTTCTCATAGAGAAGTCTAACCGTCTTTGGACCCACCTCAGGAATAGAAAGAATTTCCATTAAGCCCGGGGGGAACTCAGCTTTAAGCTCTTCATGAGCGGGGAGCCGACCAGTCTTAAGAATAACACCGATTTTCTCCAGTATTCCCTTGCCCACCCCGGGAACATTATTAAGCTCCCCTTTTTTATAGGCTTCCTCCAGATCACCTGAAAAATACTGAAAAACATCCGCCGCTTTCCGATAAGCTCGCATCCGGAAGGGATTTTCTCCCTTGATGGAAAGTAAATTAGCCATCTCCCGAAAAATACTGGCTACCCGTCTGGCCTCAATTTTCATCTTCCCTACTGTTTTCCTTAAGACAGTTCTGGTAAATTTTCCTTACTTTTTCCCTCAACTTCTTGAGATTGCCTTCACTTTCCAGCAAAAAATCAGCCCGTAACTTTTTTTCCTCCTGGGGCATTTGAGCACGGAGAATACCTTGAATCTGAACCGGATTATAACCAAGGATATTTTTCAGTCTCTCGAACTGGGTCTCCGGAGAACAGAAAACCACCAAGATTTTATCCATTAGAAGATACCATCCAGCCTCGAAAAGGAGAGCCCCCTCCACCACCATCAACTGATCTCCAAAGCAAGAGATCTCTTTTTTTATTTGCTCACCGATCAAGGGATGAAGAATTGAATTGAGCATCTTCAATTTCTTCGGACTACTAAAGACTATCCCTCCCAGCTTTTTCCTGGCAATGACTCCTCTATTATCTAAAATTGGCTGGCCAAAGACGTCCAAGATTCTTTTCTTTACTTCAGGTTTTTTTAAAAGCTCATGGCCAATTTCATCGGCCTGGATAAGATGGACCCCCCACTCTTGAAAAATCCGAGCCACCGTGCTCTTCCCACAACCAGCATTTCCCGTAATACCCAATATCATATGGAGACTCCCGTATGTCACCAATCATAAAGTCCATTTGATAGACCCAAGAACTTCTTAACTCTACAATCCTGTTACATTCTATTTGCCGGGAGGTTCTGGCCAATTTTGGATAATTAACTTGGCTTTCTGGAGAGCCTGAAAACGGTGGCTGATTTGATTTTTCTCTTTTATGTCCATCTGGGCAAAGGTATTATTAAAGCCAAGAGGCTGGAAGAGAGGGTCATAGCCAAAGCCATGGCTACCGAGGGACCGGCTTAAAATCCTTCCGGGACAGACTCCTTCCACCACTTTTTCTCTTCCCCAAGGATCAATTAAGGCAATCAGGCAACGAAATTGGGCTCCTCGTCTCTCCTCCGGTACACCTCTGAGAAGAGAAAGAAGTTTCCCATTGTTATCTTCATAAGTAGCCTGGGGACCGGCAAATCGAGAAGAGAAAACCCCGGGAATTCCACATAAAGCGTTCACTTCCAGTCCGGAATCATCGGCTAAAGTAAATTTTCCGGTAAAACGGCAGATACCTCTGGCCTTAATAAGAGCATTTTCTTCCAGAGTTACCCCTGTTTCTCTGATATGGGGAAAATCTAAAAAATCCCGCAAGGTAATAAGAGTTATTTCCGTCTCTCTTAAAATGTGTTTTATTTCCCTGATTTTATCTAAGTTTCTGGTAGCTAAAACCAGCTCCATCGTTTTTCTCCGGCCATTTGTTTTTCCAATTGGATAAGTTGTTTTATTCCTTCCTCAGCCAAATCTAACAACTCACTGAGTGTCTGACGACTAAAGAAGGCTTCCTCTCCACTTGCCTGAAGTTCCACTAATTTACCTGAGCCTGTCATAACCACATTCATATCCACGGCAGCCCGAGAATCCTCCTGATAAGAAAGGTCCAATAGGCTCTGATCTTCAACCACACCCACACTAACTGCGGCCAGAGATTCCTTAATAAGTGGACCCTGCAACATTCCTTTATCCCTTAGCCATTTATCTACCTGCATAAGAGCAAAAAAACAACCCGTGATAGCCGCACACCTGGTGCCTCCGTCAGCTTGGAGCACATCACAGTCAAACCAGATAGTAAAGGAAGAAAAGTTGCTCAAGTCAACTACCGCCCTGAGGGCTCTTCCTATCATCCTCTGGATTTCCTGGGATCTTCCTTTTTTTTGTCCTACCCGCCGAGCAGCTCTGGTGGGAGTAGAATAAGACAACATGTTGTATTCCGCAGTTAGCCAACCCTTATTGGTCCCTCTTAAAAATACTGGAACACCTTCCTCCACCATGGCAGCACAAATTACTCTGGTATTTCCTACAGAAATCAAGGCTGAACCCTGAGCGTATTTGAGTAAACCTTCTTCAATCTGGACAGAACGCATCTGGTTAGCCAATCTTCTATCTTTTCTCAAAATTTACTCCCTTTCTACATTTTTAGGAGAACGGCAAATTTGTCCGCACTCCATAAAGATCTCTACCCTTTGTATCAATCCCCACCAGAGTGGGAAACTCATCAACCCACAACCGATACACTGCTTCTGGTCCAAGATCCCGGAAAGCAACCAATTCAGCTTTCTTTATTCTCTGGGATAGATAAGCCCCCGCTCCTGCTGGAGCCAGGAAATAAACTGCTCCATATTGTCTTAACAGTCGGCCGAACTGCTCCGATCGTTGACCTTTTCCAATCATTCCCCTGAGTCCTCGGGAAAGCAAGGGAACAGTCAAGGAATCCATACGATAACTCGACGTAGGACCGGCCGAACCAAAAATTTTCCCCGGAGGGCAAGGAGTAGAACCGGTGTAGTAGAAAAGTTGATTTTTCAGGGGGATAGGAAGAGGAAGACCCTTCTTTAGCAATTCTATCAGCCGGCTGTGGGCAGCATCGCGAGCGGTATAGATAATTCCACTGATCAAGACTTCTTCACCGACCGAGAGTCTCCTCAGGATTCCCTCGTCAAGAGGAGCCTGAATCTTAAGGGGTCTCATCTCTCTTCTTCCCCTTATTTCCTTCTATCCGGGTAAGAAATTTGTCCAGGGAATCACCAACTCTCTTACCAGCATCAAAAACCCCACCTAAAAAAATACCGACTATCCCCAAAAATAAGATCAGAAGAATCGGCCAGGCAAAAATTAGAAGTAGAGCAATGGTTAGGCCGGCCATTCCACCGGTTATCTTACCCTTGTGTTGATTCCAGGTTTTCCACACGGGCTATACCCTCCTAATTATTTCTCTTTCTGAGAAAAGTGGGAATGTCCAAATTATCCCGGTCGTAGACACTAAAATCCATTTCTTCCTGATAGGATTCTTTATCTTTATCCTCACTGGGTTGCCAGGCAATATCCTGGCCCATCATCATCAAAGTCAGAGAAAGCTCATCACTTAGCTTTTCATCGAGGTAAACCCCAAAAGTAATATCAGCAGTCGCTGAAATACTCTCTTTAATTAACAGAACAGTTTTTTCAACTTGAGATAAACTGAGCCGGCTACCCCCTTTCATAGCCATAAGTACTTTCTCGACTCCCTGAAGATTTATTTTTCCCCCCAGAGGAAAGTTTAGAGCTTGACTTACCGCTTCTTGAGGTGCCTTTTCTCCTTTTCCTTTGCCCGTACTTATTTGAATAGGGGACCCCTGTTGAAGAAACGCTTTAAAGTCGGCAAAGTCAAGGTTTATTAATCCCGGGTTAAAGAGAATGTTTCTGAAGCCAATAATAGCTGTTTTCAATACCTCATCTATCTTTTGAATATCCTCCTTTAAAGAAAGAGCCTCTTTCCCCCTGGCGTTAAGAAGAAGATCGTTGGGCACTACCATAAGAGCATCAACCGTTTGTTTAAGTTTAGTCAGTCCTTCTCGGGCTTGTTTCACCCTTCTGTTTCCCTCGAAACGGAAAGGAAGAGTAAAAAACCCAATCACCAAACAACCTATTTCTCGAGCTACCTCAGCAATGACTGGTGTTCCTCCTGTCCCCATTCCCTTACCCAGACTGGAAACCAAGAAAAGGACATCCGTTCCGGCTAAAAGTTCTCTGATTTTATCTCGTTCGGCCAGGATGATTTTCCTGCCCACCTCAGGATCACCACCCGTTCCCCACCCTCCGGTAATTTTCTGACCAACCTGGATCTTTTTTTTTATTTTGCAGGAGTTTAACTCTTTCCCATTACTGTTTACCAACAGAAATTCGCTTTCCCCAGTGTTTAGATGACTGAGACGCGAAAGAATATTACCTGCTCCTCCACCTACACCCAGGACCTTTATCCCAATAGAAGAAAGAGTTTTTCTCTCAGATTCACTCTCGGACCCAGAAACTAAAGATTCAAACTCTATCAAATCTATCTTCTCCTCTTCCTTCTCAAAATTGTCTCAAGAAACGCAAGTCGTTCTGAAAAAAGTGACGAATATCGTCGACTCCGTACTTAAGCATACATATTCGCTCTACCCCCATACCAAAGGCAAATCCCTGATACTGTTCGGGATCATAATTCACTTTTTTAAAAACTTCAGGGTCCACCATCCCCGCCCCAAGAATTTCCAGCCATCCCTTTCCAGAACAAACCCGGCATCCCTTACCTCGACAGATAGCGCAACTAATGTCTATCTCAGCGCTAGGCTCGGTAAAAGGGAAAAAACTGGGTCGGAAACGAAGTTCCCTATTAGGACCAAACATTTGATGGACAAAGTAAGTAAGAGTTCCTTTAAGATCGGAAAAAGCCATTCCCTTATCTATGGCCAGACCTTCCACCTGATGAAACATAGGATAATGAGAAGCATCTATGGCGTCTCGGCGATAACACTTCCCTGGAGCAATGACTCTCACCGGTGGAGTTTGCTGCTCCATCACCCTGATTTGAACCGGAGATGTCTGGGTTCGCAAAAGATGAGTTTTACTCAAATAAAAGGAATCTTGTTCATCTCTAGCCGGGTGAAATTTAGGCATATTCAAAGCCTCAAAGTTATAATATTCAGTTTCGATCTCCGGACCTCTAACTACCTCAAAACCAAGGGTGGCGAAAATGCGTTTGATCTCCTGGAGTATCTGGGTTAAAGGATGAAGTCCACCCAGAAAAGGTCGTTTTCCCGGAAGAGTAATATCAACTTCCTCTATATTTTTTTCCTCATTTATTACCTTCTCCTTCTTATCAAGAACTTCTTGAACATAAGATTTCAAGTCATTGATTAATTTTCCTAACTCCGGCCTTTCTTTCAGGGGTAGATCGACCAATTGTTTAAGAAGAGAAGTGAGCTTTCCCTGTCGACGCCCTAAAAACTCAATTCTTACCTGCTTTAGTTCTTCTTGGTCAGTAATCCGGTTTATTTTCCCCTGAATTTCCTTCTTTAAAAATGCGATTTCTCGCCTCACTTTTTTTTCTCCCGTGATAAATCAAGCGATTAATGGCATTTATATATGCCCGAGCGCCGGCTTCGATAATGTCAGTACTCACTCCCCGACCGCTCATCAGTATTCCCTGGCTCTCTACTTTCACGGTAACCTCTCCCAGTGCGTCCTTTCCTCCGGTTATCGCTCGAAGAGAATAACTCATTAGAACTAACTTCAGCTTACATACTCGGTCAATGGCTTTGTAGGCAGCATCTATTGGTCCATCTCCGCAAGCTGCCTCCTGATAGAGTTTCCCCCCCTTCTTTATTCTAACCGTAGCTGTAGGAAGTATTTTGTTGCCGGTTACTGTATGAATATAATCCAGGGAATAAACGGAGGGAACTTGAAGAACTTGCTCTTCCAAAATGGAACTAAGGTCCTCATCAAAAACTATCTTTTTTTTATCAGCCAGCTCCTTAAAAGATTGAAAAGCTACTTTCAATTGAGAGTCTTTTAAAGTAAATCCCAACTGACTGGCCTTTTCTTTGAAAGCGTGTCGGCCGGAGAGCTTGCCCAAAACCAGTTTTCCACTTTTCAACCCAATGGAAGCTGGACTCATTATCTCATAAGTAGAGTTCTTCTTGAGCACTCCGTCCTGGTGAATTCCAGCCTGGTGGCGAAAAGCATTATCTCCCACTATAGCTTTATTTGGCTGAACGGGAATTCCGGTAAAATGAGCAACCTGTTGACTGAGCTGATAGATTCTCTTAGTATTGATGCTGGTAAAAAAATTCAGCCAGTCATCCCTAACTTTAAGAGTCATTACTATCTCTTCCAGAGAAGCATTGCCCGCTCTCTCACCAATTCCGTTAATGGTACATTCTATCTGCCTGGCTCCTGCTTGAATAGCGGCCAGAGAATTAGCCGTAGCCAATCCCAGATCGTTATGACAGTGGACACTGAGAACCGCTTTATCAATATTGGAAACATTTTCTATAATCCCCTGAATGAATCTTTTAAACTCTTCAGGGATGGAATATCCGACCGTATCAGGAATATTAATTATCCGGGCACCCTCCTCAATCACCTCGGTAATAATCTGATAAAGAAAGGAAGGCTGGCTACGAGAAGCATCCTCGGGAGAGAATTCTACCTCAGGGGCATATTCTCGAGCCAGTCTCACTGCCTGGGTAGCCATTTTTAGAACTTCATCGGGGCTTTTTTTTAGCTTGTACTTAAGATGAATGGGAGAGGTAGCAATAAAGGTATGGATCCTACCCTGTCGGGCAGACTTTAAAGCCTCACCGGCCCTTTCAATATCTTGGGAAAGAGTCCGGGCAAGAGCCGTGATAATCGGCCCTTTTACTTCCTGGGTAATCGTCTTGACTGCTTCCAATTCCCCTGGTGAGGCAGCCGGAAAACCAGCTTCAATAACGTCCACTCCAAGTTTTTCCAATCCCCGGGCAATCTTTAGCTTTTCCTTAACGGTCAAAGAAACCCCGGGAGTTTGCTCTCCATCCCGAAGAGTAGTATCAAAAATATATATTTTCTCCCTCAATTTTCTCTCCCCCACCTGGGTAAATATAGCAAAGCGCTGGCAAAAGTCAAAAGTACGCTGGGGATACTTCCGTCTATTTAGTCTATTTCGTCTATTCCGTTGATTCCGTTTATTCCGTTCATCTGGTTCATTTGGTTTCTCAGAGGTTATGGTAGGCGCAAGTTTTAACTTTCGCAAAGAGGCCATGGTAGCCGCAGCTTTCAAGCTGCGCAAATAAACGCAGGCTAAAGCCTGCGGCTACCGGATCACAACCCCTACCAAGTAGGGGTTGTAAGACAAGGGGTAAGGTCTCATCTGCGGGGAGATTCTCTCCGGACATTTCTCCAACTTCGTGGCTTGACTCGATATATCCATTCTGTATACTTTTCCTACTTGGAATAACAGACTGGGTGAATTCAAGGATATTTCAGGATACAATTGATTCAAATTAGCTCATGGAAAGGAGACAATTATGTCCAAGATTATTTCCGTTCATTCTTTCCGTGGTGGCACGGGAAAGTCTAACATCACCGCTAATGTGGCCGTGA
>DAOVGF010000036.1 GCA_030672545.1 Candidatus Aerophobota bacterium | reverse complement strand
TTCTACCATGATGCCGGCAAATCCTTTTTCTTCTATTATCCCATAGTTGTGGCCGGCATGAGCAGGATAAATAGCTAAAAACACAAATTCCTTGGGACCGGTATTGAGAGTTCGGTGACCCTGGCCGGGAGGAATATATCCCAAGACACCCGGGCTCATCTGAACGGTATAAACCTCTCCTCGGTTATTCTGAGTTAAGAGATATCCCTGGCCGCTAAGACAAAAATAAATCTCGGCGGTCTCCCGGAGATGGAAATGTCCCTTAGTCATAAAGTATTCTCTTCCCACCTTTCCTGGGTAAAGAATAGTGGTAGAGTAAGCAAGTTGGCCTTCTTCCTCAGGAATCTTTACCTCATATACCCGGTAGACAACCTGGTCTTCCTGTAAGATAAGTCTTTTTAGAGTCTCTCCATCAACATACATTCCTCTCATATCACTCAGTCTGCGCTCAATGATATTATCACAGTTTTCTATAACGCCGCTGTCCATATTTACCAGACTACGAATGGGCTTTATCAAACTCACTTTTCCCTCCTCTTAAATAGTTTTTTATCCAATCAGTATAGCTAATTTATCTTCTTGAGTATTTCCCAGGTAATACTTTAGATTTTATAAAGGTAGCCGCAGCTTGAAAGCTGCGCAAATAAACGCAGGCTAAAGCCTGCGACTACCATTCTTTTCCTGCAAAAGTTGGGTCTCAACTATTTCCCAAAAGCTCAGCTTAAAACAATAATAGCACAAAAGAACCTTTGGGAAAAGGAGTAATCTATCCGGGTTCTTGAGCGAATGTTCCAAGTATGAAATAATTTGACAGAAATTCGTTTTTTTCTTATGTTATCGATAGATTATACTATTGCCTTTGGGAAAAGGTATAAAAATTAAATTTATCTTACAAAGGAGGGAAAAATGGCTCAAAAAGCCAGGATAGGAATTCTTGATTTTAACGATGAAAGGGAACATGTAGTCCAGGGAACTATTAATGAATGCGGAAAAGTGAAAGAAAAAGTTATCAGAGCAATTGAAGGAACTGGTGAAGTAGAAATTGTTGACCCGGCAAATTCTTTTTCCGGCCTGGAAAAAATGGTCTGGCGTCCTGACTTGACCCGAAAATACACTCAAATCTTAGCTGAAGCTGAAATAGATGGAGTTATCTTCCATTACAGTGTCTGGGCTTCTCCGCGATTGACCAGAATGGCGGCTCAAATTCTCATCAGACAAAGGAACAAAAAAAATCAGACTACACCTATCCTTATTTTAACCAATCTGGCTCCAGAACAACCAGGAATGGTAGGAGGAATGGCCGCGGCCGGCGCGCTTGATCAACTGGGAATTCCTAACCTACGAGTCTGGAGTGAGAATATAAGTACTGATCAAGCAAAGCTAGACCAAATAGTCCAATTTGCCCGGTTTGCCCGGGAGAGACAAAGTGTTTCGGCCTTGGCCGATGAAGTAATTGAAAAGCTTCACGGTCAAATTTACGGGTCACTGGGCGGAAGAAGTATTCAAATTGTCACCGCCGAAGCTGACCCTCTCCAATGGTCTCGCATCTTTGGAGTAGATATTCAGCCTATTGGTCAACTGGATATTGTCCGACGAGCTAACCAGATGATCATCTGGAGTGAGGGAATAAACAGTCAAGTAGTAGAAATCAAGGATGAGAGAATCTCACGAGCTTTTGATTTTCTCAGTGAGTATACCACCATAAAGTACCAAGGAAAATTCACCCCGGATAAGCTCAAATATGAACTGGCTTGTTATTATGCCACTCAAGACCTGATAGAAGATAATAAGCTGGACTTTTTTGGCATTAAATGCCAGACCGAACTGAGTGAATACCATGTTACCCAGTGCCTCACTCATGCCTTCAGTAACGATTCTCGAGGACCAGGAGGAGAAAAGAAAAAAATTGTTCCCTGCGCCTGTGAAGATGATAAGGACGCCGTCCTCACTCAACAAATAATGCATTTGCTTACGAATCAACCGACAATGTTCGCTGATTTTCGCCATCTCGATCCGAAAAAAAACCTTCTTTACCTGGTAAACTGCGGTGCTCATACTCCCTGGTTTGCTACTCGGACAGAAGACATAAAGGCTAATCTGGCTAAGATTGAGATTCAACCTCAGGCTTTTTATTACGCCGCCAGCGGAGGAACGGTTAAGTTTGACGCTGCTCCTGGACCAGTTACCGGAGCTCGACTGGGTAGAAACAATGGGAAATACTGGATGAACATAGTCCCGGGAGAGTTTATCTCCAAACCGGCGGATGCTCTCACCACCACTCCCTGCTGGCCTCAGGCTTATTTCAAATTTCAAGTTCCCATGGAACAGTTGTTTAGGGAACATCCTTGCAATCACATTCAAGTAGTAGCTGGAAATTGGGTAGCTGGATTGGTAGAAATATGTGAGAAATTGGGAATTGGTTATAAGATCCAGGATAAAAAGTTGGCCTACCAAAAGGTAGTTTAGGTAAATAACTTCTCAATTTGTCAATTTAATTGGAGGTTTAACTACTTCTTTATATCTTAACCCTTATGAGATTGGAGGACGATTCGCCTCTCTATGCCAGGGTGAGTGTTATTACATTCCTGCCCCGGCGATTGCTGCCACCGAAGTCCTCCGGCGTCGGGGAGCCGTAGGAAACATTTTGGCTCAATTTTTTAACATTATCTGAAGATTTGACAAGAAGGGAAGTTAATTTACAATAAAAAATCTGGGCTAATTTAAATTATTTTTGGAGGAGGTGCTAAAATTAAAGGGGTAGTAATTTACGGAAAAGAGGATTTCCGATACGAAGAAGTAGAGATACCCAAAGTTGGGCGGGAAGAAGTACTGGTCAAGGTTGGAAGATGCGGAATCTGTGCGGCTGACCCCAAAATATTTCATGGAAAGGCTTATTTCAGCCAGGTAGCCTATGATCATGCTCCCATAACAGCCGGCCATGAGTTTATCGGCGAAGTGGTAGAACTGGGACCAGGAGCGGCCGCAAAATTTAGTTTGAAAGTTGGGGATAAAGCCATTGCCGAGCAAATTGTTCCCTGCTGGGAATGCTATTTCTGTAAGAGAGGAATCTACAATATGTGCGACGTCCACGAGGTTTTCGGTGTTTCCGGACCAGATGGTGGCTGGGCTGAATACATTAAATACCCGGCTAAATCCATAGTTTGGAAAGTTCCTCCGGATCTGTCTTATGAAAAAGCCATTCTCATAGAGCCTTTTGCCTGTGCCATCCATGGAGTTCAGAGAGCTAACGTTCAACTGGGAGAGGTAGCTGTTATTGCGGGTGCAGGAGCCATCGGGTTGCTTATGTTAGAAACTCTGAAACTCAAACATCCCCAAAAAATTGTGGTGATGGAACCGGATAATTATCGGAGAGAACTAGCCAAGGAATTAGGAGCCGATGTGATAATAAATCCCCTGGAAGAAGACCCCGTGGAAAGGGTAAAAGAGCTTACCGGTGGTCTGGGATGTGATGTAGTTCTTGAGGCTAGTGGAAGTCCCCAGGCGGTAGAAGCAGCCATAGAAATGCTCCGACGAAGAGGAAGATTGATGGAATTCGCCGTATTCGCTAAAAAAACCTGTATTGATCTCAGTATCATCAGCGATGTTAAGGAACTGGAAATTATTGGAGGCCATCTCGGTGCTTACACTTACCCGCTGGCTATAAAATATTTAAACGAAGGACTGGTCCACACTGAGAAAATCGCTACTCATAATTTTCCTCTTTCTGAGTGGAGAAAAGCTATAGAGACTTCGGAAAGTAAGAAAAATGATGCCATCAAGGTTACTATGACTCCCTGAAAGGACAATGAATTAGGAAATGGCTAAAGATTTTTTAGTGGGAATTGATGCGGGAACATCGGCAGTAAAAACGGCTATTTTTGATTTAGACGGTAACATCATCTCACTAAGCCGAAGACCGGTCTCGATCGAAATACCCCGGCCAGGATGGGCAGAGCAAAATATGGACTCTGTCTGGGAAACGGTTAGAGATACTATTCGTGAGGTCTTAAGCAAAAGTAGAGTTTCACCTTCTGATATTACCGGCATCGGAATAAGTGGACAGGGAGACGGTTGTCGTTTAATTGATAAGCAGCTCAGGCCGGTCAGAGCCTCTATTCTCTGGATAGACGGGCGAGCGGGAGAAATTGTTACTCGGTGGCAAAAAGAAGGAGCGGACTCCCGGGGATTTAAGATATCCGGCTCAGCAATTTTTGCCGGAACAGCCGCCGCTATCATTAAATGGCTGGAGAAAAATGAGCCGGATAATCTGAAAAGAAGCTGTCATTTTCTCTTTGCCAAAGACTGGATTAAGCTAAAACTCACTGGCCAAATAAGTACTGATGAATCCGACGCCTCTCGGGGTCCCATTAACTTGGAGAAAAGATGTTACTCCGATAAGCTCTTTGAGATTTTTCAAATCACTCCTTACCGTCAAATCTTTCCCCAAATTTTACCCTCAGCCAAGTTAAGTGGAGAGATCACCAGACAGGCAGCGGAAGAAACCGGATTAAGAAAGGGAACTCCCGTGATTGCCGGAATGATTGACGTAGTAGCTATGCCCATAGCCCTGGGAGTCGTCCATCACGGACAGGCCTATGCCATCGTGGGGACTACTTGTTTCAATGCTGTTCTGGCTGACCAACTTATTTTAGAGTCGAAATCAGTGGGAATGAGTTTGGCCTACCCCTTATCTGGAAAGTTTATCCGAGCTATGCCCAGTATGGCCGGAACACCAAATTTAGATTGGTTTGTCCGAGAATGTTGTCTAGAGGATAAAAGGGAGGCTAAAAAAAGGGGGGAAGACTTTTATGCTCTTCTGGAAGGTAAAATATCAAAAATTCCGGTGGGATCAGAAGGAGTAATTTATCATCCTTATCTTAATCCAGGAGGTGAGAGAGCCCCTTTCGTTAAACCCTCGGCCCGGGCTCAATTCTTCGGCATTAGTCTGGAGCATAATCGCGGGCATTTACTGCGAGCGGTTTATGAAGGGGTAGCCCTTTCTATGCTGGATTGCTTTAATCATATACCCGTGGAGATCCAGGAAATCAGACTAACCGGAGGAGGAGCAAAAAGTAAGCTCTGGTGTGAAATTTTTGCCGATGCTACCGGAAAAACAATAAAAACCTTCCGAGGAACAGAACTGGGAGCTATGGGAGCTGCTTTAGTAGCAGGAGTAGCCGTAGGAATTTATCCCAATCTGATAGAAGCAGTAGAAAAAACTGTCCAGATAGAAAAAGAATATCCGCCTAATCTTCTTCATCACCGGAAGTATTTACAAATTTATGAGCTTTATCAGCAGATGCGTGAGCATCTCTGGGAAGATTGGGACCTAAGAGAAAAAATCATATCATAACTCATAAATTTATATTTCATTGGCGTTATAACTGGTGAAAAAGGTGAAAATGAAAGCAGCCAAGTATTATAGTAATTCCGACGTTAGAATTGAAGAAGTCCCTGTTCCGGAAATTGGACCCAGAGAACTACTGGTAAAAATGAAATTCTGTGGAATCTGTTCCAGTGACGCTCTGGAATGGTACCGAAAACCAAGAGCTCCCATGTTTCTGGGACACGAGGCCACCGGAATAGTTGAGAGAGCCGGAAAGGAAGTAAAGAAGGTGAAGGTGGGAGATCGAGTTTATATCCATCACCATATTCCCTGTCACACTTGTTACTACTGCCTTCGAGGTAGTTTCACTATGTGCCCGACTTACAGAAGTACTCATCTGGACCCGGGAGGTTTCGCTGAATATTTCCGGGCCGGACCTCTAAATACAGAAAAGGGGGTTATCAAGCTCCCAGCAGAAATGGGATTCCAAGAGGGAACCCTTATTGAACCTATTTCTTGTTGTATTCGGGGACTAAAAAGGGTAAACATGCATCCGCAGGATCTGGTTGTCATAGTAGGAGCCGGTTTTAACGGCCTAACTCATCTTCAATTAGCCAAATTGTGGGGAGCCGGTAAGGTACTTGTCCTGGATCTTTTGGACTGGAAGCTGAAAAAAGCCAGCCAGTTAGGAGCTGATTACACCATAAATCCAGCTAAGGATAACCCTCTGGAAATAGTAAGAGAACTAAACAAGGGTCGGGGAGCTGATCTGGTCATAGTAACAGCGGGAAATGTAAAAGCTGTCGCCTTGGGCCTGCAGTTGGTAGAAAAGGGCCGCACCCTCTACATTTATGGACCGGCTTCGCCAGAAAATCCTTTGCCTTTGGATATAAGCCATATTTTCTTCTCCGAAATATCCATCATTCCCAGTTATTCCTCAACCGAGACGGACACCCATCTAGCCTTTGAGCTTCTTCAAGAAGGGAAAATTAAGGCGGGCAATTTAATCACTCATCAATTTGACCTAACGGAGATTAATCAGGCCTTCCAATTGGTAACCGAAGCCGGAGAATCTCTCAAGGTCCTGGTTGAAAACAAGTGAACCAGATCATTGAAGTTCTCTGTCTGGGTAGGCGACCTACCCACAAGTAGATTGTTTAAAATTTTACTGGGCTGAAATGGATTAAAAGTACAGACAAGGAAGTTCTTAAACTACCTCAGTGAACAAAAAGATGGGTTATGACAAGGAGCCTACGAACAATGGAACTAAAAAAGGAAATGCTTCCAGAAATACTCAGGCAGATGTTTACCATAAGAAAATTTGAAGAAAAAGTGGCTGATTTTCTGGCTCAAGGGAAGATCCATGGAACCGGTCACCTTTATATTGGCGAAGAAGCAACAGCAGTGGGAGCTTGTGCCGCCATTGAAGCAAATGACTACATTACCAGTACTCACCGGGGGCACGGTCATTGCATTGCCAAAGGAGCTGATATAAAGAAAATGATGGCGGAGCTTTTAGGCAAAGAAACCGGCTACTGTAGGGGTAAAGGTGGATCAATGCACATTGCCGATGTGGAAAAGGGAAATCTAGGAGCCAATGGAGTGGTAGGCGGTAGCATTGGCATTGCCTGCGGAGCGGGAGTAACCATTCAAATGAAAAAACTAAACCGAGTGGTACTATGTTTTTTTGGTGACGGTGCCTTCAATCAGGGAATCTTTCATGAAGCAGTCAATCTGGCCTCGGTCTGGAAGCTACCGGTAGTTTTCATTTGCGAGAATAACCAGTATGCTATGTCTACTGCTACCAAAATAGCCTTTAATATTAAGGACTTTTCCCTCAGAGCCCAAGCCTATGGAATCCCCGGGACAGTGGTTGACGGAAATGATGTCCTAGCAGTTTACCGGGAAGTGTCTCGGGCTGTCTCTCGGGCCCGAGCCGGCCAGGGACCAACCTTGCTCATAGCGGAAACTTATCGTTGGAAGGGACACTCCCGTAGCGATGCTGAACGTTACCGTACCCGAGACGAAGTGGCCCAATGGAAAAAGAGATGTCCCCTAAAAAGATTTAAAAAGTATCTCTCCAAAAACAATGTTTTGACGGAAGAAGAAATAGAAAAACTGGAGGAAGAAACCCATCTGGCTATTGAGGCGGCGGTAAAATTTGCCGAGGAAAGTCCTTTTCCTTCTCTTGATACTCTGGAGGAAGGTGTCTACGCCCCCTAACAAGAAAGTGGGAGGATAATAAGGTTCATTTGGTTCAAGAAATATCTAAGGAAAGGATTAAAATACTATGGCTACGGTTGAGTTGACTTACAAAGAGGCCCTACATCGGGCCCTGCGGGAGGAGATGAATCGGGATATAAACGTATACCTATTGGGGGAAGATGTGGGAGTATACGGAGGAGCTTTCAGTGTCTCTCTGGGCTTACTTGAGGAATTTGGTGCAGAAAGAATAAAAGATACTCCCCTTTCTGAAGCAGCTATAGTTGGAGCGGCTGTGGGTTCAGCTCTTACCGGAATGCGCCCGATAGCTGAGATTATGTTTATGGATTTCATAACTGTGGGAATGGATCAGTTGGTCAATCAGGCAGCCAAGATTAATTATATGTACGGAGGAAAAACACCTGTACCCCTGGTATTGAGAACACCCGGAGGCTCAGGAACCGGCGCGGCCGCTCAACACTCCCAATCTCTGGAAGCCTTGCTTTGTCACATTCCCGGATGGAAAGTAGTGATGCCCTCGACTCCTTACGATGCCCTGGGACTTCTCAAATCTTCTATCAGAGACAATAACCCCGTCCTTTTCGTGGAACACAAATTACTCTACCGCCAGAAGGGACCTGTTCCGGAAGAGGAATATCTGGTTCCTCTCGGCCAGGCTGAGGTAAAAAGGAAGGGCTCCGACATTACTATAGTTCCACTGTCTATAATGATCCCTCGAACCTTAGCCGCAGCAGCAAAACTCTCCCAGGAAGGCATTGAAGTAGAGATAGTTGATCCCCGCACTCTCGTTCCTCTGGATCTACTCTCCATCATCCAATCAGTAAAGAAAACCGGGCACCTCCTGATCGTACATGAGGCCTGTAAGCGGGGAGGGTTTGGGGCAGAGATTCTCTCCCAGGTTGAAGAAAGTGAAGCTTTTGACTTTCTGGATGCCCCTATTAGAAGACTGGCAGGCAAAAATATTCCCATTCCCTACTCTCCTGAGCTGGAAAGAAGAAATGTTCCTCAGGAGGACGACATTTATCAAGCGGTCAAAGACCTATTGGAGATCAATTGAACTTTTGTCGCTGTCTAATTGGGTAGGGTTAAAGATCTGTTGCCAGTCAACTGAACTTTTATCGTTGTCTAATTGAGTAGGGGAGGCTTTAGCCTCCCAATCATAATCTGGTAGGCGCCGGCTTTAGCCTGCGTTTTTGGTAAGCCAAGAAATAATCAAAGGAGAACAAGATATGACAAAACAAGTTAAAACTACTCTTCTTTGCAGCAACTGTCTTAAGGAGTCTCCTTTTTTACTTACCTACCTGGGGGACTCGCTAATTAAAATGGAATGCCTAAAATGCGGATACACCTCAAAAATAGCCTCGGAGGAAATCCACCGTGCCTTTCTTCGGGACTGGACCGAAAGAGTTTCCACCAAACCTCTCCGCCTGGCCTGTGAGTTTGAACGAAATACTTTTTCCTTTTGTTTGGGATTACCCATTAGAATACTGACCAAACCTCTACGGGTGGCTAATGAGCTAACGAATTTTTGATCTATCTACTTGACCAGTAGAGTCTTGAGTTAGCATCGTTCCTGCTCAAAGAAGTATCTCTTGAATATGGCTACCGGATGGACAGAGTTTACTCTTGCAACTAAAAGGGGTAATTACGGATTGAAAACAATCAAATTCAATCTCTCTACCAACCTATAATGTTTGTCATTAGCTGTAGCCAAAAGGCATCCTCGGTTCAAC
>DAOVGF010000053.1 GCA_030672545.1 Candidatus Aerophobota bacterium | reverse complement strand
TTGGATGTCCTTTTTGTTATACGCTGGCTTTTCCGGGTTACTTTCAAATCTTCAGAAAAACAGGGGTAGTAGTAGTGGCCAAGGATTTTCACCGGAGGGTGGCCGAGCAATTGGATTCTCTTGAGGTAGCCGCCTGTGGGTATCTTTCTCCAGTAAGTGACCCATTTCAGCTTGTCAATGAAAGATATCGGCTTTCTGAAAAAATCATTGAGGTATTTGTGGAGCGCAACTTGCCCATTGAGTTTATCACTAAAATGAGGATTCCCGAAAAGGCCATCGAGTTTATAAAAAGACAATCTCATTCCTTCGGTCAGGTTTCTCTTCTGACAAGTGATGAGAAACTAAGGAGAATTTTGGTACCGGGAGGTGCTCCCCATACCGTTCTCTTGGAGAATCTAACTCGATTGGCCCGGGAAGGAATTTTTTCAGTCTGTCGCATTGACCCGATTTTCCCCTACCTGAGTGACAAAAGGCGAAGTTTAGAGGAGTTGGTTGAACAAGCTCGCTCTTCAGGAACTACCCATATCATTACCAGTATTCTGGATATTCCCACAAAAATTAAAGCTGACTTATTCGGTTGGCTGGGGTCCAATTTCGGAGCGGGGATAAAGTGGGATTATCAAAGACTCTATCGGGAGAACATTGATGGATACCTTCAAGCCGACATAAACTATCGGAAGAAAATTTTTGACCTCTTGCGCAATATTTGTGAGAGGAAAAACCTTACCTTTGCCCTCTGTATGGAATACGAACTGAAAGACAGTCTACCCCAGGGCCTGAATAGAGAATTTATGAGCTCTCATAATTGCGAAGGAATTGATATTCCCATTTATCGCCGGCGGGGCAAACGGTTTTCCCCGGCCGACGATTGTTTAGGAAACTGCCTTAATTGTCAGGAAGCCACCTGTGGTATAGAGGATTTAGCCATGGGTAGAGAGGGAAGCAAGAAAGACTGGCGACTCAAGGATTGGCGACGCTGGTCAAGAAAACTGAAAGAGGCTGAGGAGTTATTTTAAGATGGTATCCTTGCTTAAAGGAGTAGGAGCGGCTACCAAACTTAGAATTTTAGGGGAGGTAGCCAGGTTCGATGTCTCTGGTTTTCCTTCTTTCTTCGGCTATAAAGGAAAGAAATTTCAAAGATTTAGCTTTGTTTATCCAGCGGTGGGGAGAAGGGGCTCTTGCGTCAGGCTTTTCAAAGTTCTTCAGAATAATGCCTGTCAGGGAAATTGTTATTACTGCGCCAACCGGAAGGATAGAAATTTTCCTAGAATAAGTTTTTCTCCTGGGGAATTAGCCCACCTTTTTATTCATTATTATCAAAAAAAGCTGGTAGATGGGTTATTTCTTTCCTCGGCTATCTATGACTCGGCTAATCGATCTCAGGAAGAGATGATTAAGACCTTATGGTGGCTCAGAGTTAAGTTGGGGTATCGAGGCTATATCCACTGCAAGATTCTTCCCGGAGTTACCCCGGAGTTGATTGAAGCCACTGCTCCTTTGGCCGATAGACTTTCGGTGAATCTGGAGGTACCAGGAGAAGATTATCTAAAAAGAATATCACCCGATAAGAAATTCTCAACCCAGCTTTTAGGTGAACTTGAGCAGATTTCTCACCTCAATCAGCTTCATCCTTTTAAGGCTGGGATTACTACTCAATTAGTGGTAGGGGCTGCGGGAGAAACAGATAAAGAGATACTTTCTCTCTCTTATAATCTTTATGCCAAACATAACCTCTGGCGGGTTTACTACAGCGCCTTTATGCCTATAATAGATACCCCTCTGGATAACATTTCTCCCTGTTCTCCTCTGCGAGAACTGAGACTCTACCAGGCTGATTTTTTGCTTCGTCATTATGGGTTTTCACCGGCAGAGCTACCCTTTCAGGAAGAAGGGAGTTTGCCTAAAGAATGTGATCCCAAAATGGCCTGGGCTTTACACAATTTAAATTGGTTTCCCCTGGAGGTTAATCGAGCTGATTTCCCTGAGTTAATTCGAGTACCCGGAATTGGAAGGATTTCAGCCGGGAGAATCATTAGAACCCGTAGACAAAGTCATCTTACCACTCTAAAGCAGCTTAGAATAATGGGAGTAGTAACCTCGAGAGCCAGAGATTTTGTTACTCTTGGCGGTAAGTTCTTTCCCTCTTCCGGGGTAAAGGGAAAAAAGGAAATTAATGAACAGTTGTTTCTCTGGGAGGAATTTTAATAACTCTCGGTGTGGTTCATGGAGCTCTCATAAAAACAAATTACTGTCTCTCAAGATGAGACTCTCCTCCGTTGTTAGAGTGGACCAGAGCAACGAGAAGAACGAGATGAACGAAATTAACGAGATAAGGTTGAATTGGGATAGGAATATGATATGATAATAAAGGCTAATTTCCGGGAGGTTAAGCAAGCAAGGAAGTGAAGTATTTCGTTGGTGCGGGAGTGGGAAAGACCACTCTGGTCAGAAAGTTAGTTCAGGTTTTTTAGAAAGTAAGTTTAATTTTTCGTAGGAGAAAACCGTGTCCGGGGTCGAGCACATTTTAAAGGGTCTCAATCCCTCCCAAAAAGAGGCAGTTACTTACGGTGATGGTCCGCTTTTGATTGTGGCCGGTGCCGGAACAGGAAAAACTCGGGTTATTACCCAACGTATTGCCTACCTTATTGCCTCGGGGAAGGCTGAGCCGGAGCAAATTCTTGCTCTCACCTTTACCGAAAAGGCCGCTATGGAAATGGAGGAAAGAGTAGATATTTTACTTCCTTACGGGTGCACCCAGGTGTGGATTGGTACTTTTCATGCTTTTGGTAACACAATTCTCAAAGAAAATGCTTTGGAAATGGGATTTTCTCCTGAGCTGCGTGTCTTGAACCGGCCAGAGCAGATTATTTTTTTTCGTGATCATCTCTTCGAATTTTCTCTTTCCTATTATCGTCCTTTAGGAAATCCTACCAGACACATAGAGGCTATCCTGGCCTTGATTAGCCGGGCCAAAGATGAAGATGTAACTCCACGGGACTATTTGGAATACGCTCAGAAACTAAAGGAAGAAATAGAGAGTAATCCGGAGGATAAAGAATTATTCGAGATAGCTACCCGGGAAGAGGAATTGGCTCTCACCTACGAGAAATATCAAGAGCTTCTGGCCCGGGAGGGAAAAATTGATTTCGGGGATCAGATAACTCTTCCTCTTAGGCTTTTCCGTTCTCATCCAGCTATCTTGAAAAAATACCAGAGACAATTCCGTTACATTTTAGTGGATGAATTTCAGGATACCAACTATAGTCAGTTTCAGTTAATTAAATTGCTCGGGAGTGAACATCAGAACATCACGGTGGTGGGAGACGATGATCAGTCCATCTATAAGTTCCGAGGAGCGGCTATCAGCAATATTCTTGGATTTATTGATACCTATTCTAAAGCCAAACAAATTGTTCTTACCCGGAATTACCGCTCTCCTCAATCTATTTTGGATTCAGCTTATCGACTGATCAGTTACAATAATCCGGACAGACTTGAATTCAAGAATAACATTGATAAAAGGCTGGTGGCTGAGAAGAAGAAAGAGGGTAGGGTAGAGCATTTACACTTTGATACCCTTTTTGCCGAAGCTGAAGCGGTAGCTAAGTTGATCAAAAACAAGCACGGCAGTGGCTTGTATAAATACGGTGACTTTGCTATCTTGATAAGAGCCAACAGTAATGCTGACCCTTTTTTACGTGCTTTAAACATGGCCGATATTCCCTGGCATTTTTCGGGTAATGAGGGGCTTTATGAGCGTCAGGAAATCAAGTTGCTCGTTTCTTTTGCCCGATCGGTAACCAATTTTCAGGACAGTCTCAGTCTTTATTATTTAACTGCCTCAGAAATTTATCAGCTTCCCATTAGGGACTTGACTCTCTCTATGAACTATGCCAGTCGAAAAAATCGCTCTCTTTTTTATGTATTCTCTCATCTAAGCGAGCTTTCCGACTTAAATGAGGAAATCCCCCGGCCGGGGCGAGAGATTATTGAAAGAATTTTGCAAGACTTAAAGTATTACGCTGATCTGGCTCTTAAGATGAGTTGCGGAGAAACCTTTTATCATTTTGTTACCCGAAGTGGCTATCTCCAAAAATTAACCTCCCATCCCACTTCCTTGAATGAAGAAAAGGTGAGAAATATTGCTCGTTTCTTTGACTTAGTGCGCACCGTGGCCCCGGTTCTCAGTAATGATAGATTATTTGACTTTACCGGACATCTGGATTTACTTATCCAGGCGGGAGATAACCCAGCAGTAGCTGAGGCTGAGTTGACCGAAGAGGCAGTCAATGTCCTTACTGTCCATAAGGCTAAAGGATTAGAATTTCCGGTAGTCATTATGGCCGGCTTGGTTTCCCAAAGATTTCCCTGTAACTATCGCCGCGAGCCGATATCGCTGCCGGATTTACTGATTAGAGATATTTTGCCCTCCGGGAACTTCCATCTTCAGGAGGAGCGCCGTCTTTTCTATGTGGGGATGACCCGCGTTCAAAAGGAACTTTACTTTACCAGTGCTCTGGATTACGGTGGTAAGCGTCCTCGTAAAGTCTCGCCTTTTGTTCTGGAAGCTCTGAACCAACTGAAAAAAACTTTTAGACCTACCCAATCCTCGCCACTGGAGGTAATTGAGAGAAGTGCTCCGGCTGTCCAAGAAGAAACAGGTGCCTATACAGCTTCTTTTTCTCGAGAGGTTATATCTTTATCTTATTTGCAGATTGATGATTATTTGACCTGTCCTCTTAAGTATAAGTATGTCCACATTCTGAGGGTGCCTATCCTTCAGCATCATGCCGTTGTTTATGGTAAAGCCCTTCATGAGGCCGTAGGTGAATTCTATCGACGGAAATTAGCGGAAAAGAAAATTAGCCAGGATGAACTGTTAACTATTTTTGAGGGGGCCTGGGTTAATGAGGGTTTTATGAGTCGCCAGCACGAGGAAAAAAGGCTGAAAGTAGGAAGGATAACTTTGGAGTCTTTTTATCAGCGAGCTTCTGGAGAAAAAGGTAAACCCACCCACGTGGAGAAGAAGTTTAGCTTCATGCTGGAGAATAATCGGATAATAGGTCGCTGGGATCTGATAAAAAAGGATAAGGAAGGAGTTCACATAATTGACTTCAAATCTTCCGAGATAAGGGAGCAGAAAAAAGCTGATGGAAGAGCCCAGGAAAGTCTTCAGTTGGATATTTATGCTTTGGCTTACCGGCGAGTTTTTGGAAGTCTTCCTGATTGGCTGGAGCTTCATTTTTTGGAAACCGGATTGACAGGAAGAACCCAGCCTAAAGAGAACAAGATTATGCGAGCCATAGATAAAATTAAGCAGGCTTCGCTGGGGATCCGCTCTCATTCTTATCCGGCTCAACCCGGGTATTTGTCCTGCCGGTACTGTGCTTATCAGAATATTTGTCCTCGGGCGGGAAGAAAATGAGGGTGATTTTTTCCCGCCTGGAAAATAAGGCAATTAAAAGTAAGCTATTCAGGGTTTTAAGTAAGGGTAGGGTTAACTTATTCTGTTGAAAAAAAGGAGGTGATAGACTTGAGGAGTATTTTAGCTGATTTATTTCATCGGTCCCCTTTTGAGGCGTTGCAGCAACATCTGGAAAAAGTTAAAGAGTGTTGTGATCAGCTTCCCCCATTGATGAAGGCTTTTGGGGAACAAGATTTCATGGAATTGCCCAGGAGAGTGGAAAAAATCTCTCACCTTGAACATGAAGCGGACATAATCAAAAACGGAATTCGAGAGCGTTTACCCTACCGGATGTTTATGTCTGTGAATCGTTCGGATATTCTGACCTTTCTTAAACAAGAAGATGCTATTGCTGATTCGGTGGAAGACATCGCCAGATTAATGGAGATGAGAAGGACTCTCGTTCCTTCCGAGTTGAAAGATGAATTGATGAAACTGGTGGATAAAGTACTGGAGACGGTGGATGCCTTAATCGCAGCTTGTTCGCACATTAAAACTCTTTCCCAAAGTTCCTTTTCCCCAGTCGAGGAAGGGAAGGTCTCCGAACTTATTGGGATTATTGACAGAAGTGAGTTTGAAGCTGATGTTATTCAGCAGAATTGTGCCAAAAAGATGTTTGAAATGGAGAAAAAGATAGATCCCATCTCCATTTTCTTTTTGATGAAGATTGTTGGGGAGATGGGCTCAGTAGCTGACCATGCTCAGAATACCGGAAGTTATCTCCGGTGTATGATTGCCCGCTAAAAATTGAACAGTTTGCTGGATAGGTCAAGAAGGAATCATGAATGGTGGTTAATCCCCTATTCCTGTTACTAATTGCCATAGGAACGGGATTTTATATGGCGGTTAATATTGGGGCCAATGATGTGGCTAACTCTATGGGGACTTCCGTAGGGTCAGGAGCTCTTAGCCTTCGGAGTGCGGTAGTGGTAGCTGGAGTGTGCACCTTCCTGGGGGCGGTCCTGGTGGGAAGCCATGTTACCAATACTATTCGCAAAGGGGTGATTGATCCTCTTAATTTTGTCGGTAATCCTTATCTTTTGGTCTGGGGTATGTTTGCTGTTTTGATCGGTGCCGGAACCTGGGTGAGTATCGCTACCTATCTTCGTCTGCCGGTCTCCACCAGTCACTCTATTGTGGGAGCTCTGATTGGTTTTGGCCTGATTGAGGTGGGAGCTGGACAGATAAACTGGGGAGTTGTGGTCGGTATTATCTCCAGTTGGCTCATCTCCCCCCTGGCCGGGGTGCTTATTTCTTATCTGATTTTCCTTCTTATCCGGTGGAAAATTTTAGCTGTTTCTCATCCTCTGGAAGGATTCAAAAAGATTGGATTTTTATTGGTAGGTCTAGTCTTTTTTGTTCTTGCTCTAACTATCACTTACCAGGGACCGAAAAACCTCCATTTGTACTATTCCTTGGGCCCTGCTCTGGGTATTTCCGCACTAATAGCCGTAGTGGCAGGCTTGGCCAGTTATCTCTTTTTGCGGAGAGTTCCCTCCAGAGCTAATAACGAATATGAAAGGGTAGAAAATTTTTCTAAACCTCTTCAAGTTCTCAGTGCTTCTTATGAAGCTTTTGGCAACGGAGCCAACGACGTAGCTAATGCCGTTGGACCAGTGGCAGCTATCATAGCGGTATTACAGACAGGAACAATTGGAGTTCAGGTTCCGGTCCCTCTATGGGTTTTGGGGTTAGGAGGGGTGGGCCTGGTGGTAGGAATTGCTACCTGGGGTCACCGGGTAATGGAGACCATTGGAGAGAAAATAACTGAAGTTACTCCCAGCCGGGGATTTGCCACTGAATTTGGTGCGGCTACGGTGGTACTAATTTTTTCCCGTCTGGGGATGCCTGTTTCCACCACTCATACCTCGGTGGGTTCCGTGGTGGGAGTTGGGTTGGCCCGGGGCATTGACGCTCTTGACCTCAAAGTCTTGCGCAATATTGTTATTTCCTGGTTGATTACTTTGCCGGTAGCCGGTGCCCTAACTGCTTTCATCTATCTGTTGTTCCGGTGGGTTTTTTAAGAGAGGTTGGTAGGTTATCCGGCCCTCAATGAGAAGATCCTGATCAATATGTTTTACAGAGTCAATCTGGATCCAGGGGGTAGAAGATAACTGAGTAACTCCTTTTCCCTCTACCCAGGTAATGGCTTTTCTTCCTCCGATGATCCGGGGAGCGATAAAAAGGAAGATTTTATCGACATTTCCCGTCTCAAAAAATGAGGCTATGGTTTCTCCTCCTCCTTCCACCAGTAGTCTCATTATCTCCAGTTGGGCCAGCTTCTGGAGAGCTATGGTTAGATTGACCCTTTGGTTTACCGCGGGCACTATCTGGATCCTAATCTTCAGTTTTTCCAGTTCCTTCAATTTTTTTTCATCAGCCTGGGGAGTTGTAAAGATAAGAGTTTCCGCTAAATGCTGGTTTTGAAGAATCCGAGCCCGAGGAGAGATTCTCAGTTTACTATCCAGTACAATACGTATGAGATTCTTGGGTGGAGAACTGAGCAGGGCAGGGTCATCTCTAAGCACAGTGTTGATTCCCACTAAAATGGCGTCAACCTGGCTGCGTAGATGGTGTCCAGCTTCACGAGATCGCCGATTAGTAATCCACCTTGATAAGCCGGTAGAAGTAGCGATTTTTCCGTCGAGACTAGCAGCAGCTTTGACAATAACAAAAGGTAGTTGCTTCTCCATAAATTTAAAAAAAGGAGCATTGAGAACTCGGGCTTCTTCCTCACATATTCCCACCTTGGTTTCTATTCCGGTCTCCTCCAATTGGGTTATTCCTCTTCCCCGGTTGAGAGGGTTAGGATCCAGGGTGGCGGTTATGACCCGGCGAATTCCACTGCTGATTATTTTATCGGTGCAGGGAGGAGTTTTACCGTAATGAGAACACGGTTCTAAGGTCACATATAAGGTAGCTCCCCTGGCTTTTTCTTTGGCTTGCCTTAAGGCTTCAATTTCAGCATGAGGTCCCCCAAAATAGCGATGGTAACCTTGGGCAATGAGCTTATTTTTTTTGACAATTACTGCCCCTACGGCTGGATTGGGAGGAACTGTTTCCACTCCCCTTTTAGCCAGAGCCAGAGCCATATACATCCACTTTTCTTTCATAGTGAAAGGGAGGAAAGGTTAAATCTCATAATAGACTCTCTTTGATTAGTAATTCAGCAATCTGAATGGTGTTAAGAGCACCACCTTTTCGCAAATTATCAGAAACCACCCAGAGATTAAGACTATGGGGAAGGGATTCATCTTCCCGGATTCGTCCCACAAAAACGGCATCCTTACCGATCCCTTCCGTAGGGAGAGGATAAATCCAGCGGGAGGGATTATCGCGCACAATTACTCCGGGAGCTCTCCTGAGGATCTCCCGGGCTTGTTGAGCAGTGATTCTTTTTTCGGTTTCCAGGGTAACTGTTTCTGAATGAGAGATGAATACGGGGACTCTAACACAGGTAGCCGTTACTTTGATAGTATCATCTTGCATAATCTTTCGAGTCTCATTGAGTAACTTCATTTCTTCACTGGTATAGCCGTTAGGAAGGAATTCTCCAATGTGAGGAAGTAAGTTAAAGGCAATTTGATGAGGATAAACCTCAGCAATAATAGGTTCTTGCCTTAGATACTGTTCGCTCTGATGACGTAGTTCTGCTATGGCCCCTCGGCCGGTCCCGGATACTGCTTGCAAAGTAGATACAATCATACGTTTAATTCTGGCTTGTTGGTGGAGTGGGTTTATAGCTACTACCAGTTGAATAGTCGAGCAGTTAGGGTTGGCAATAATACCCTGGTGATTTCGGAGAGCCTCTGGATTAACCTCGGGAACCACCAAGGGTACATCTTTATCCATTCGAAAGGCGGCAGAATTGTCCACCACTACTGCTCCTGATTCAGTGAAAAGAGGGGCGTACTGACGGGAAACGGAAGTACCGGCCGAGAAAAGAGCAATTTCAATTCCCTCGAGAGAAGCTTTATGGAGATCTTCCACTCGGAGACTTTCACCGGCAAATTTAATATTTCTTCCTTCAGACCTTGGTGAAGCCAGGAGGCGTAGATTTTTGATGGGAAAGTTTCGCTCTTCCAAAATCTTGAGCATTTCCTCTCCCACTGCCCCGGTGGCACCTACCACGGCCACATTATATTTTGCATTCAAATTTTTCCCCTTTGCTTTTCTCCGGTTTCTTATCGGGAAGGTAATTCAGGAGATCTTGTCCAGATTGAACTCCTGATGAATAGCTCTCACTGCCCTCGCCCCATCCTCTTTGCTCACTATACACGATATTTTTATTTCCGAAGTGCTGATTATGTCTATATTTATCCCGAGTTTTCCCAGACAGCTAAACGTTCGAGCTGCTACCCCTGGATGCGATTGCATTCCTGCTCCGACAGCGGAAACTTTGGCAATTTTGGAGTCATAGATAACTTTTCGATAAGATAACTCCGGTTGTATTTTCTCTAAGACTATTTTGGTCTCATTCAAGTTTTTTTTGTTTACGGTAAAGGAAATATCATTGGTTCCTTGCATGGAGCTACTTTGTACTATCATGTCTACATTAATATTGACCTCAGATAGACGGGTAAAGAGCAGGCCGGCTACCCCGGGTTCATTGGGAACCTCTTTCACCGTTATTTTTGCTTCATCTTGATTGAGAGTAACTCCTGAAACGACAAATTCTTCCATTGATTCTTCTTTAGACAATTTTGGTACCCTCCCTTTCATTAAAGCTGGAACGGACATACAAAGGGATTTTGTATTTATGGGCCATTTCTATTGCCCGAAGGTGCAGGACCTTTGCTCCCAAACTGGCCAGTTCCATCATCTCCTCATAAGAAATTTGCCTGAGTTTACTGGCTTGAGGTACTATCCGGGGATCGGCCGTGAACACCCCCTCGACATCACTGTAAATTTCACAGATCTCAGCTTTCAGAGCCGCAGCCAGAGCAACAGCGGTAGTATCAGAACCACCCCTTCCCAGGGTAGTAATCGTATTTCCATAAGTAGTTCCCTGAAAACCAGCCACCACCACAATATAACCCTTTTTTAGCTCTTCCTGGATTTTTTGGCAGTTTACTTTGATAATGCGAGCTTTGGTATGAACCTCGTCGGTGATGATCCCTATCTGATTTCCGGTAAAAGATATGGCCTTTTGGCCTACCGAGTTGAGAGCAGTAGCTAAAAGAGCGGCAGAAACAATTTCTCCGGTAGATAGGATAACATCTACCTCTCTTTTAGGAGGGATGGAGGTGATTTTATGAATGAGTTTCAGGAGATTATCCGTGGTATCTCCCATAGCTGAAACCACTACCACTACCTGGTGACCATTTTTTTTGGTCTGGACAATTCTTCGAGAGACCGCTTTTATTCGCTCCGCCGTAGCTACGGAGGTACCACCGTATTTTTGGACGATAAGAGACATTTCTTTTAAACTCCGGGCCTTTGGATTTGACTACTCTGAGAAAGGGAGACTTTTTCTAATTGCTCCAGGACATAATTTCTAATAGTCCGAGGGGAACCCAGGGAAGTAGTCAGTCTCCCTTGTTCCAGAAACAATCTCAAAAGAGATAAATATTTTTGTCCACAGGGACATCTTGGACGAGAATGCTCCCCGTCCCCGAAGGCAACGATTTGAGAAGAAAGACAAGCCGGACATCTCAGGACCTGTTTTTTCCCTGATCGTTTTCCTTTTTTAGCTAAGGGATGACCTTCCACCTCGACAATGTCCAGAGAAAAATCAATTACGGCCGCGTTACTTATCCAGGTTCCCACTCCAAAAGCATCAGCCACCGGACTAAGCTCAGCAATGGTTTCCTCGTCCATTCCTCCGGAAACAAACAGTTTCACGTTATTGTAGCCCCGTAAATCCAGTTCCCAACGCACTTCTCTCAATATTTCTCCCATATCCCCGCGCCGGGAACCCGGGGTGTCCAGTCGTACGGCAAACAAATCCTTACCCAGTCCCTCAGCCACCCTTATTGATTCGAATTTTTCATCACCCACTGTGTCTATAAGAGCTACTCTTTTTACTGTCTTGGAAATGTTCTGGTGAAAGAGACGCACTGTTTTTAGAGTATCTCCTACAATGAGCACCAGGGCATGAGGAATTGTCCCAATCGGCTCTTCTTTGAGTTCCCGAGCACTGGCGGCTACCGCTACTCCGTCACACCCTCCAATATAGGCGGCCCGGTCAATCATAGGAGCAATTCCGGGATGCATTCTACGGGCTCCAAAGTGATAGATGGGTTTACCTTGAGCAGCCTTCTTGCATCGAGCAGCTCGGGTGGCAATTCCTGAGGCCTGACAAAGAAGACCTAAAATAGAAGTCTCATAACGGGCAAACTCACTGTATTTTCCTTCCAAAACCAAGACCGGTTCCAGGGAGTGGAAGAAGGTCCCCTCCAACATACTCCATACTTTAATTTTCAATCCTTCTAGGAGATGGGCTACCTCATCAATCCCGGCCAGGACCGCCCATCCATAACCTGAAGGTAGAGAATGAGCCCTTACTTCAGCTACCACATTTTTATCCAGTCCTTTTTCTTTTTTGATAATTTCTAAGGTCCGTTCAAAGTATACATCGGTAATTTTGCCTTTCTTGATATCCTTTTTATCAGCCAGATGAAACATGAAATTTTCCTCCGTTTTTTAAGTTACCGACCAGCATTGATAGAATTAACTGAGATTATAGCACATCGCCTTCTTTTTTGTCAAATTTGTCGCATTAGGGATTTTTGGATGGAGGTGTTACCAGCGACTCTTACTCTCAGGCAAAGGTACTGCCACTTCGGGGTCAATCACCGTGGTTTAAGTGTTTTTTTTACAGCTCCGAGGAGATCGGCCAAGGAGAAAGGCTTCTCTAAGAAAGGAAAGCCCTTTTTTTCAATAAGAGGCCACTGGGATTTCATATCGGCATAGCCACTGGAGAAAAGAACAGGTAAATTAGGCTTCCGAGATAAAAGCTCCTCCACTAACTCAAGACCACTGCCATCAGGCAGGACCACGTCAGAGAAGATCAGATTGAAATCTTCCTTTTCTTTCTCAAAGATAT
>DAOVGF010000088.1 GCA_030672545.1 Candidatus Aerophobota bacterium | reverse complement strand
GGGAAGATGAGCTTCTGCCGGAAGGGCAGAAAAAAGACCTGGGAATTATAGCTATGAAACCCCTGGCTGATGGTTTTCTCTGGAAATCATATGAAAAGGCTTTTCGCTATACCTTAACCCTTCCCGTTGGCTGTGTAGTGACCGGGGCTAACACCCGTGATTATCTGGAGAATGACATCAAAATAGCTAATGAATTTGTTCCTTTAAGCCAGAAAGAACGAGAAGAACTCTTTAGAAATGCTCCGGAACTTGGTAATTATGTCTGCCGGCAGTGCGGGGACTGTCTTCCCTGCCCGGAAGGAATAAATATTCCCCGGGTCTTTCTTTGGGAAGGACAATTTGATCGTCAAATGAAAGACAGAGTGGTCAGAGATCCAGCGGAATATGCTCTTCGAGACCGCTTGCGTTTCTGGTATGGAAATCAGGAGTATGCTCAAAAAGACTATCAGAACTTGAAAGTAAAGGCTACTGCCTGCACTGAATGTGGCCTATGTGAACCAAAATGTTCCTATGGTCTCCCCATCATCAACAAATTGAAAATTGCCCATCAAAAACTTGTCTCTTCACGACCGGCTACCTATATGAGGATAGACTGAAGCGGAGCTTCTCCGCCTCCATTTTGCGGTGGTCTATCTTGTTCTACAAAGCACCAAGCCGCAACGTTTTGATAGATTTGACTGGAAATTAAGTTAAGGTACAATGTGTTTGGGTAATCCCGGAAGTGTTTGGCTAAGTCTCTAAGATCCGTGAAGCGTCACGAGGTTGCCTTTGGCAACCGTGGTGATCTTGTTTTTGAAATGGCCACGTCTGCCTTCGGCAGACTCGCAATGACGGAGAGGAAGGTAATTTTAGGAAAGCTAAACTATTACTTACTGATTACTGAGGTGACCTGACTGACAAAGCTATTTTGAGGAGGTAGAAAAATGGCGGAAGCGATTGCGGAATTGCAGGAAAGGGGAAAGACAGACAGGAGACTCTCCTTCGGACTATATCTGGTTTTTCTCCTGGTGGTCATTGTCCTCGGCATTTTTGTTGGCGTGATAGGGAAGTGGATGGCGGGATTTGGTGCCGGAAAAATCATCTCCACTGTGGTTTCTCTTCTGGTAGCTATCTATATATGGTGGTACAACTGGTTGCTATACAAGAGGAGAAACGAGCATTTCGATCGGATAAAGAGACTTAGGAGCAAACTGTCCACCTGGATGAAGGAGAAGTTTGACACCGAGACTGAAACTTTAATGAAAGTGGATCCGGTGCTGGATAGAAGAGAAGCGCAGCATCCAAATCTTCTATTTTGCCTCTGGCTGATATTTAGTTATCTCAGTAATCTCTCATCATTGTATTGGCCCTTGGGACTTTTTGCTATTCCAGCCGTGGTCCTGGGTCTGCTCATCCTCTATTACCTGACCATGGACTATTACTATCATGAGCAGGGAGAGATTGCCTTTTTCGGGAGAATGGCAGAGATCCTCCACAAAAAGGACATTGCTTTTATTGCCACTCCCGCCCGTCCCCTTCACCGAAGATCATACGGACTGTATATCTTTCTCTCCATTATCACCCTTGGCATATTCGCCATCTACTGGGCCTATGTGATATTCCGTGATCCAAACGAGCATTTCGATAGCCATGATTTGTGGGAAAGTGAACTGGAAAAGATTATCCAGAAGACCTAATAGTAGAATGGGGTCAGGTGTCAACAATTGAAATTATTGCCGGATTTAAATTTGTGATTTTAATGTAAAATGTTGAGACCTGACCCCATATTTGGTTTCTTCAGCCTCCGTCAAGAAGGCCTTTCTCCTCCCAAAGGAACCAGTCTCCGGAATCCTGGAGAAAAGAGTGGGTGTTCTCCAAAATCTGGTAATGATCTTTTTCTTCCAGTATTAGCCGCTCCAATAATTCTTTGGTGGCCGAGGAGGTTGCTTTGCTTAGGGCATCCTGGTAGAAATAAACACTCTTTTCTTCCATTTTCATCCCCACTCGGAGGGCCTCCATCTCATCCGGGCTGGCGGCAACTGACTCTCTTATTTCATTTCTAACTTCCTTAAAAACTGTCTTGATCCTGTTTCGGGGAGTTTCTCCAAAGTATTTTTCAAAATTGGAAAAACCAAGATCGTTGAGTATTTCCTGGAGAACTCTCAAATGTCTCTCTTCATCTTTCTTGAAAGACAGAAACATCTCCTTACCGAAAGGATGGGAGGTCTTATCGGCTGCCCCCTGGTAAAACTTTATCCCGTCGGTTTCCATTTTAATAGCCGTTTTAATGACTTTACCAAGCTCTTCCATTTAAAGTCCTCTTTTTATTACTTACAACTTTTTCTTACAGAAATACCAATCTACACATTCGTATCCTTCTTTGAGTCTTTCTTCGGCTGCCTTGGCTGTAGCTGGTGGGGGTACTACCACAGCATCTCCGGGTTTCCAGTTAGCCGGAGTAGCTACTTTGTGCTCGTAGGTGGTCTGAAGGGAATCGACCAACCGTAGAATCTCATTCATACTTCGGCCGTTGGTTAGAGGATAGTAAATCATGGCCTTGAGGATACCTTCCGGATCAATGAGAAAGACCGTGCGAACAGTAACCGTGCTACTCTCTCCTTCCTGAATCATTCCGTAGAGTCCGGCTACCTGCATACCTAAATCGGCGATTACCGGAAAGGGAATATCGACTCCGAATTTCTCTTTGATGTTCCTTGTCCAGGCAATATGGGAGGAGACACTATCAATACTGAGACCTATCAGCTCCACATTTCTTTTCTTGAACTCCTGGTATTTCTCAGCAAAACCAATGAACTCAGAGGTACACACCGGAGTGAAGTCGGCCGGATGGGAAAAGAGTACCACCCATTTTCCCCGATAGTCAGAAAGTCTGATCTTCCCTACGGTGGTTTCCGCCTCAAAGTCGGGAGCTTCCCTGCCCAGAACGGGCAAACCTCTTTTTGCCTCTTGAATTTCTTCCATCTCAAGTCTCCTTTCAGGAATGGTCTGTCTGGAATAGTTATCGGTCAATACTAATTGTGGTCCAATAATAACTTTTGTCAATGGCCAGAAGAAGCTTTTCGAAGGTGTTGAACCAGGAACCAAGGTGAAGTAATGACCAGGGCCAGTGAACCTGGAGCAATCACTTTTTTAGGACACTTTTTGATACATTCTCCGCAGAGGAGACACTCTGAAGATTGCACGGTGGCAGGCTTACCGGCGATGGCCCCGGTGGGGCAAGCTTTCTCACAGAGCCCACAACTGACGCAGCCGGAGTTCACTCTTATCCTCAAAGGACTAAAGCGAGAGAGAATTCCCAGGAAGGCTCCCAGAGGACAAAAATAGCGACAGAAAGGACGATACATTATTAAGGAAAGAGCAGCCAAGATTACGGTAATAGCAATTGACGAAGGAAGACCTCCCCAGGTGAAGAGCACCTTGAAGGGAGTATGGTCCAGCAGGATAATCTGCCCGGTAGTCAAGACCCGCACTACCAGATATCCGAGCACCCCATACTTGATCAGTTGCAGATAACGGCTCCACCGGCGGGGAATTTCCCTCCTAATTCTCTTAAGATGGAGCAATTCCTGTATTGCTCCAAAGGGACAGACGTAGCCGCAGAAGATTCTTCCCCAGAGCAAGGCCGGTACCACCAAACCTCCCAGAAAAAGAATCAGATAACCGTTTTGCCATTTGAGAAACAGGTTCTGTACCGCAGTTAGGGGACAGAGAAATCCTCCCAGATAAAATCCCAATACCATCACCGAAGCTAACAATAGTAGCTTCCGATACTTATACCGGGACTTGATGATGATAATGGAGGCTGCAGCCGTAAATGTCAAGAGGACAATGAGCTTGAGTAACTGATCATGGATGAAGTAGTTCTGTCCGCCCTTGGCCTTATCGGGTAGAGGAGCAAAATCTCTCTTGGGAGAACCAAAATCATTTCCGGTATCCGAAGATGTGAATGGGTCTGGGGAATCAAAACCGAAACTATCTTGGCCGGATGGAAAACTCCCCGCCTCGGTCGGGAGAGCCAAAAGCGAAAGGCTGATTAAGCTGAGTAAGGCTGCAGCCACCAGGGATAAAGCTATTTTTCTGCTCCTTTTCATCGGCTATTTTCTCTCCCCCTCGGTTACTATGATTGGCAGTACAGCCTCCTCATAACCCTCTTTGGAGCAGGTCCTGGAGATTTTGAGGAAGCCTTCCCCGGGGGAGCTTAAAGACACCAAAAACCACTTTTCGTAAACCATAGCACTGATTTCTTTCCACTCAGTCTCACCCAAAACTTGAATGTGTTCCCAGTCAAATTGATAGTCAAGAGGATCCGGCATGGTGCAGCGACTGTGAGTTTTCTCAACTCTTACACCTATCTCTCCCTCAGTTCCAACCGGTGCCTCTATCCGCTCATAGTTGAAGCTGAATTCGCAGGCCAGGGCCGGAAGGGAAGTCAAGGTTATCCCGATCAGAGACAGCGCCAGGGCCAGCCCCAACATTCTTACCTTTATCTCTTTCATTGTTGCCTCCTGTTTTGCCGAGTTGTCAGATCTTGACCCAGAACATTTGCTTGTCTGACATCTTATGGCTTCTTTAACATTTAATACAATAATGGGGGTGCATTTATTTCAAAAGAGGATAATCCGGGAGGCAAAACCGTTCTTTAGGTAAGCTGGTATGTAAGGTGGCTGGTTTGTTCGGAAAAAGGGGACGGCTCTAAAAAAGAGAAGCGTCCCCTTTTTTATTAAGCTCTGCGGGGTGCCAAGTTTTGACCAGGAGGTCTAAGGAATATCACCACTATAGCGGCCAGAACTAACAAGATTGAAGCCCCGTAGTAAGCAAAGACAAAGGTGTGGTATTTATCATACAGACTACCAACCAGAAGGGACAAAGCAAAACCACCCACCCCCCAGGCAGTAAATACCAACCCATAGTTTATACCAAAGTGTTTCAAACCGTAAAAGTCTTTGGTAACCGATGGGAACAGGGACAAG
>DAOVGF010000078.1 GCA_030672545.1 Candidatus Aerophobota bacterium | reverse complement strand
CTGCGGCTACCCTGCGAGATTGAAGTTGCAGCTACCATCTTTTTGTTAGTGGAAGAAAAGAGGATTGACATATAACCTTATCCGAAAGTAGGAACCATCCCCTTTATTTCTTTACTGGAGCTTGGTGGCGGTAACTGTGTTTTTGAGAAGCATAGCCGTGGTGACGGGTCCTACTCCTCCGGGGACCGGAGTGATGTAAGAAGCTCTTTCTTTGGCGACTTCGAATTCCACGTCTCCCACAATTTTTCCTTCCACTCGATTAATCCCTACATCAATAACAATGGCTCCTTCTTTAACCCATTCTCCTTTAATCAAATTGGCTTTTCCCACCGCCACAATGAGGATCTCCCCTCTTCGCACATATTCAGGTAAAGTCCCCCTTTCGCCGGTACCAATATGACATACTGAGGTAGTGGCAAATTTGTCCAGCAGCAAAAGGGCTGTGGGTTTACCTACAATATCGCTGTGACCAACTATGGTCACTTCTTTTCCGTAAAGATCAACTCCGGTGGACTTAATTAGTTCAAATACTGCCATAGCGGTACAAGGACCCATGAGGGGCTCTCCATAAACCACCATACCCATATTTGCCGGCGAAACTCCTTCAGCATCCTTTTCCGGCTTAATCAATCGCTGAAGGGCTCGTCCATTAAGATGATCTGGAAGGGGCATTTGAAGAATAATCCCGTTGACTTCCTTATCCTGATTCAACTTTTGAATAAAATCTACCATTTCCTCCTGGGTGATTTTCTCTTCAAACTTATGGAGCTGGTATTTGATCCCGGTGTTCTCGCAAGATCTCTTCTGGGAACGTATATATACATTGGAACCAGGATCATCACCCACCTGGATAGAGGTCAGACAAGGCTGAATTCCCCGGTTTTTGAAATCCTCAATTTCTTTTTTTAATTCTTCTTTTATTTTGACGGCAATTTTCTTTCCCTCAATTAACTGTGCGGCCATAAATGTCTCCTTTATTACCCTTTATTACTTTTAAAATAGCCCGACGGTACGCCCGGTCTCATCAATGTCCACGTTCATTGCGGCTGGATAAGTAGGCAGACCAGGCATCGTCCGCATTTCTCCGCAAAGAGGATAGAGAAAACCGGCTCCTACTGAGGGACGTACATCTCGAATAGGCACCCTGAATCCCCGGGGGCGTCCCTTTAAGTTCGGGTCATGGGAAAGTGAAAGATGGGTCTTGGCCATACAAATGGGAAGTCTATTCAGTCCCTGTTTAGTAAATCGTCTTATTTTTTTCTCGGCCAAAGGAGAATAATCAACCCCATCAGCACCGTAGATCTTAGTAGCAATGGTTTCAATTTTTTCCTTAATGGGGATATCCAGAGAATAAAGGAACTTAAACTCGCTCTTGGTTTTGCAGGCTTCCACCACTGCCTCAGCCAACTCAACTCCTCCCTGACCACCTTTGGCCCAAACCTGGCTAATCACCGCTGCTTGGGCCCCGGCCTTTAATGCTTTTTCCTTGATTACTTTAATCTCAGCTTCGGTATCAGTAGTAAATTGGTTAATCGCTACCACCACCGGTAGGCCAAAAAGACGCATATTTTCAATTTGCTTTTCCAGATTTTCGCACCCTTTCTCCACCGCCGGCACATTCTCCCGGCCAATTTCATCCTGGTTGACCGGTCTTCCGGGAATGAGGGTGATCCCTCCTCCGTGCATTTTCAGCGCTCTCACTGTGGCCGCTATTACCACTGCACTGGGAGTAAGACCTCCCTGTCGGCATTTTATATTGAAAAGTTTTTCTGCTCCACAGTCCGCTCCAAATCCGCTCTCCGTAACCACATAATCGGCTAACTTTAGAGCAATTTTGTCCTCAACGACTGAGTTATTACCGGGAGCAATATTGGCAAATGGACCGGTATGCATGAAACAAGGAGTGTTTTCCAGAGTTTGAACTAAGTTAGGCTTTAAAGCTTCCTTAAGCAGGACACACATTGCACCGGCGCATTTTAAATCCTCGGCGGTAACCGGCTCACCCTGGTAGGTATAACCGATCACAATTTTACTCAATCTCCTCCGTAAATCAAAAAGATCGGTGGTCAGGGCCAAAATAGCCATAACTTCCGAGGCCACTGTAATATCGTACCCGGTCTGGCGAGGATAACCATTAGCTGAACCGCCCAGACCTACGACAATATCGCGCAAAGCTCGGTCACTAATATCTACCACCCGGTTCCAGCTTATGCTCAAAGGGTCAATTCCCAGCTTATTTCTCTTCAAAATATGAGTGTCAATGAAAGCAGCCAGAAGATTATTAGCCGCTCCTACCGCGTGAATATCTCCGGTAAAATGTAAATTAATATCCTCCATAGGGACAACTTGAGAATAGCCCCCTCCGGCTGCTCCACCCTTAATTCCAAATACTGGTCCCATGGAAGGTTCTCTTAAAGTGTTGATGGCTTTTTTACCAATCTTATTTAGAGCCATAGCCAAGCCTATATTGGTAACCGTCTTTCCTTCTCCCAACGGGGTGGGGGTAATGGCGGTGACAGTAATATAATGCCCATCGGGTTTCTCTTTAAACTGATCCCCGACTTTTAAAGAGACTTTGGCTTTATATTTCCCGTACAAGTCAAGATCATCTTCTTTTAAGCCCAATTGTTCAGCAATTTCTATAATGGGATTCAATTTTGCTGCTTGGGCAATTTCCAGATCTGATAGCATGACATTCTCCTTTTTCAAGTTTCTATCTCTTTGCCGCTTTAATTAGCCCCATTGCTTCTGCCCGAGTAGCCGGACTTTCCCTAAATAAGCCTTTCACCACTGAGGTAACTGTGGTTATTCCCGGTTCCTTTACTCCTCTCATAGACATACAGAGATGCTCCGCCTCAATAACCACCAGAACACCGCGGGGTCGGAGAGCTTTATTTATTGCCTCGGCTATCTGAGCGGTTAGTCTTTCCTGAACCTGAAGTCTTCGGCTAAGTATGTGCACTGTCCGAACCAGCTTACTGAGTCCGGTTATTCGATTTTTCTGGGGAATGTAGGCAATATGAACTTTTCCTATAAAGGGAAGTAAATGATGTTCGCAGACGGAGTAAAGCGGAACGTCTTTAAGCAGAATTATCTCATCGTGTTTTTCCTCTCTCAGAATAGTCAAAACCTCGGCCGGCTCTCTACCTATGCCCATAAAAATTGTCTCGCACATCCGGGCCACCCGAGCGGGTGTTTCCTCAATCCCCGGACGCTCAGGACTTTCACCTATGGCTTCCAAAAATAGACTTACCGCTTTCTTAATCTTATCTTTATCCATTTTCCTTTTACTCTAAAGTTGTAGTAGTCTTTTCTTGAGGTATAGGAATTTATAAACTACCCCAGGGCGACTGAAGTCACCCTTAGCTAAAGACTGTAACGAACGAGATAAACTAAACAAACCAAATGAACCTTGTTAGGTTGTGAGCAGGGGAGGCTTCAGCCTCCCACTTTCTTAGAAAGTGTCACATTATATCAGACTATAAGAGACAGGTCAATTTTCCGCATCAAGTGCTTTGACGGAAAAGAATCTTTTGGTATATTTGAAGAAAAATCACCGCGAGGTACCACTTATGAAAAGCAAAGTTTTTTGGATCGAGCCGCCAGGAGCCTGGCAAAAATTTGATCAACTGCTCACAGCTTCTGGAATAGAGGAGAGAATTAAAGAAGGAGATATAGTAGCTATAAAAATGCATTTTGGAGAACTGGGAAACATTCGCTATATTCGTCCGACCTTTGCCCGAAAGGTAGTGGAGATGGTCAAAAGAAAAAAGGGTCTACCCTTCCTTACCGATACTACCACTCTTTATCGCCGGGCTCGACATACTCTCTTTGATTATTTGAAAACGGCTGCCGGCAACGGATTTACTGCCGAGTCTATGGGGTGTCCGGTAATTATTGCTGATGGACTGAGAGGAACTTCCGGAAAATGGATCAAACTGGAGACTCATGAGAAATTTAACAAAGTAAAGGTGGCCCAGTCTATTTTTGAGGCGGATTTCCTCATTGTCTTATCTCACATTACTTTTCACCCCGATGCTGGTTTTGCCGCTTCGGTCAAAAATGTAGCTATGGGTTGCGTTACTAAAGAGACAAAATTAGCTATGCATTCTTCAGAAGCAAAGCCAGTCTATGATGAGGAAAAGTGCATCAACTGTCTTCGATGTGTTAATATATGTCCGGGTGAAGCTTTCTGGGAAAAAGATGGTCAGGTTCTCTATGAACCCCAAAAGTGTATCGGCTGTGGTGAATGCGTAGCGGTATGTCCATCCGGAGCCATTACCATACCTTGGGAGTCAATGCTCAGCTACGACGTACAAAGGGGAATTATTGACGGGTTCAGAGGAGTATCTGCTTGCTTCAAAAAAGATAAACTTGCTTTCATCAATATCGGTTTCGACGTCACTCCCGACTGCGATTGTGTCTCCGAAACCAAACTACCAGCAGTCCCTGATATTGGAATCTTAGCCAGTCTGGATGCTTTCGCTTGCGATAAAGCTGCCCACGACTTAGTAGTGAAGGCTCCTTCCTATCCTGGTTCTCAACCTGACAGAGCCGGTATCAAAGCCGGTGAGGATAAAATTAAATCAGTATTCCCTGAAGTAGATATGCCCCGTTACTGGCAACTCTGCGAGAAATCAGATATGGGAAATTTGGAGTATCAACTTAAGCTCATTGACTGATAGATGAGGTCGGTTCTCAACATTTGACATTTATTTGAGAGAGCGTAAACTATTATTGGAAAAAAATAACGAAACTCGGATATTGATTCCTAAGTAAGATAGTTATGGTATATGATTATTCGAGACAAGTCTGCTTAGCTTCCAATTCTTACCCGGTCCTCCACAAAATGGCTGCCGACTTTCCACTTTTGCATCGACTGACTTACCAGAGACAGAAATGTTGTTAAAGCCAAGAAAGTTGAATTCTGTTAATCAAGTACACAAAATGACTACTCGTAGCTGAAACTTTTACTGGCTCAACATTTATGAAATCTAAACTATTACCAGAAAGGAGGTGGTTCAAAAACCCAGAAATAGTCAAGAGAAGTTGCAGAAAGGGAAAGACAACTACTTCAAGGAGGTAAAGAAATGAGGAAAGTAACCATAGGTATAGCGGTATTGCTGATAGTTGGATTGGCAGCAACTATGGCCTGGGGATATACATTTACACCTCAACAAAAAGAGCTTTTTCTTAAAGCTGGGATGACTCCCGAGAGGCAAGCATACGTAAAGACAAAACCTTACAAGGGAATCACCATCACGGTAGCCGTTAACACCGCCGGTCGGGAAGGACCCATAGCGGGACCTCTCTATATGTTTGGTGAACTGTGGGGAGAGCAAACTGGAGGAAAAGTAAAAGTTGTGGAAATCCCTTATGCTGAATGCTTTGAAAAATTTTGGATTGATTGCCTTACCGGAACCGGTAAATACGATAGTGTTATGGCTGGAGCATTCTGGGTGGGACAGTTAGTGGAAGACAACTATATTATCCCCATAGATAAGTTTATGAAAGATCCACGTTTTCCTCAATGGGATACAGCAACCTGTTCTCCAGCTTTGAAAACTCTGCGCACCTGGGGAGAAGAATGGTACGCTGTCCCCAATGATTGCGATGGTCAAATTCTTTACTATCGCAAGGATATTTTGAACAACCCTGACTATAAAAAGGGATTCTGGGAAAAGTATGGCTACGAAATGCCCGTACCTCCCTCTACCTGGGACGAACTAAAAGATATCGCTGAATATTTCAACGGTTGGGATTGGGATAATGATGGAAAAGTAGATTACGGTATCTCCATGCATCTAAAAGTTGGCGGACAGGGAATGTTCCATTTCGAATCAATGTCAGCTCCCTATCTGATAAGCCCGGTAAACTCCAATTTATGGTGGTTCGATCCGGAAACCATGAAACCCTTGATTACTTCCCCCGGTCACGTAGAAGCCCTAAAAACGCTGGTGGCTTTAAGGGATTGTGGACCCCGAGCAGCTTTAAGCTGGAGTCTGGGTGAAGCCTGGGATTGTTTCTTGAGAGGAGATGCGGTTTTCTGCTTCACCTGGGGTGATTTAGGTTCGTTAGCTCAGGATGAGACAAAATCAGTAGTCAGAGGAAAATTGGGATGTTCTGCTCTTCCGGGGACCTTCAAATCGTATGATCCCGCTAGTGGTAAGTGGATAACCTTTAAGAGACCTAATGTTGTGGGAAATACTACTGGTGGAAGTTGGGCAGGAGTGATCTCTGCTTTTTCCAAACATCCAGAGGCAACTTACGATTTCTTATCCTTCATGGCTACCAAAGAAGCCAATTTCTGGAACGCCTGCACCGGTTGGACAGGGGTAGACCCGGGAAGAACCTTTGTATTCATTGAGCCTTATGGGCCAGCCAAGGTTGAAAGTTATGTAGCTAGTGATTGGAACGCGGAGGATGCCAATGAGTATACCATTGGATTTTACAAGAATTTCTACTCTTCTCTAATGTATCCCTATATGCGAATCCCCGGAACTGTTGAGTATGACACTGCCTTAGATGTTCACCTCTCCGAGGCGGTAACGGGAACCTGTTCTCCAGAAGAAGCTCTTCAAAGAACATATGATGAATGGGAGCGAACTACTGAGAGACTGGGTAGAGATGAACAGATAAAATTGTATCAAAAGGCTATCGGTTATACCAAGTAATGTAACCTTTAGCGGTAAAGTTGATCATGCCCTTAACGGAGAAGGTCTTGAACCTTCTCCGTTAAGGGCGAAGAGAGAGCAAAGATGAAGAAAAATCAAATAAAGTTTGCTTTCTTGCTCCCGGCAGTAGTATGGGTTCTTGCTTTTACCATTTTCCCTCTCATTTATAGCGTTAGATTAAGTTTTTTCTCTTACCGCCTGGGCAGGGGAGAAACTTTTGTGGGAGGGAGAAATTTCGTTCAGGCTTTTACTTATCCGCGATTTTGGGGATCCTTACAGACAACTTTCTCCATTGTGCTTGTTGCCGTGGGCATAGAAATACTCTTGGGACTGCTTTTTGCCTGGCACTTTAATAGAGAAGTACAGGGAGACAAAGTATTCAGGACGCTGATAACTTTACCTTTGTTTGCTACCCCGGTGGCCGTTGGATATCTGGGTATTACCCTTTTCTACGAGACCAGCGGTCCGATCAATATGATTCTTTCTCTCTTTAATATCCATGTACCCTGGCTCTCCCATCCCTTCTGGGCTAAAGTATCGGTTATTTTACTGGACGTCTGGATCTGGACACCCTTTTGCTTCTTGGTTTTCTTAGCGGGATTTCATACTATCTCCGAGGAGATTTACGAGGCCGCTTATATGGATACCAACTCGGAGCTTCAGATCTTCCGACATATTACCCTGCCTCTTCTTCTTCCTGTCATGGGAATTGTCATAGCCTTGAGATTAGTAGAGGCGTTTAAGGTATTTGATGTTCCTTATAGTTTGCTTCTGGGAGGCCCGGGAACATCTACCGAGGTTTACCCGCTGTTGGTCTATCGAACAGCTTTAAAGAATTTCGACTTTGGGTCCGCCTCAGCCTTATCCCTCATTTTGTTAGCTATCGTAATGTGCATCGTAATTATATTCTTTAGACAACTTCGTAAGGTTTATGAATAAGTAATTATAGGGAGAGATAATTATGAGAAAACCAAAACCTCTACAAAAGGTCAGGCGTTACCTAATAACTGCCCTCATATTAGCTATATTTTGTTTCCCTTTGTATTGGGCCATAATTAACTCGATTAAGACTCCTCTGGACACTTTTGCCGGATCCTGGATTCCTTTTCTTCAATTTAAACCCACTGTAGCCAACTGGACGGAAGAATTAGGTAACTGGGAAACCAGAAGAGCTCTAAGCAATAGCGCTATTGTCTCCGTGTGTAGCACCGGTATTGTTCTCTGCATTGGGACATTGGCAGCTTTCTCCCTGGCTAGTTTTAAATTTCACAAGATGAAAAATCAGGATATCACTATCTGGTTCCTCTCCCAAAGAGTAATGCCCCCCGTGGTTTTTATCGTTCCTTTCTTTATGCTAATGAGATCCCTTAAGCTCATAGACACTCTTTATGCTTTAATTTTGATAAATGTTACTTTTACCTTACCTTTTGCCGTGATCATTATGCAGGAAAGTTTTCGGGGAATTCCTACCGAGTTGACTGATGCCGCTTTAGTGGACGGAGCCTCTTACGGACAAATATTCTACAAAATAGCCTTGCCTTTGGCCAGTGGCGGTTTAATAGCTGTAGGGATAATCTGTCTGGCTATGGTGTGGAATGAGTTCATATTTGCTTTAAGTTTGTCTTACGATCAAGCCACCTTGATGCCGGTTTTGATTGCCGGGGCTGAGCACACCAGAGGTGTTCAATTTTGGTATGTAGCGGTACGGGTATTATTGACTATCAGCTTACCCATGATCATTGCTTTATTTGTCCAACGCTATCTCGTAAGGGGACTGACCCTGGGGGCCGTCAAGGGATAAATGATTCTTTATAATAATGAGGAGGACTGCCAGGTTAAGTATTCCGGTAAAGCTTCACCAATTCAAGACCCAGGTTCTCCAGACTCAACTGCACTCCTACATTGGCTCTCAAGAATTTTCTTGTTTTAGTGGTTATCTCCGGTAGCCGGCAAAGAGAGGAAAGGAAATAGTTATCCTTCAATTTCCTCAAGTCTTCCTTTTTATCCAGATTAATTATCTCTTTCTGGTCACCCAGTTTGAAAATGATAATGTCCCGGAACCAGCCCTCAATAAGATCAAGTATCTTCTCCAGATCATCTCGGCTATAGTTAGCCCACCGGGCAGAAAAATCAAGTATACCCTTCAGAGTTCTCATCCGGGTTAACTGAAAGAGAAGCTCTTCTCTTTCCTGAAGAAACTTATCGTCCTTGGCCAGACGCAGAGCTTCTCCCGGTCTTCCTCGGGCCAGTCTGGCAATAAGAGGAGCTTTTTGGGAGATATCCGGGTATTCCTTCCGGAGAATAGATTCCACCTGAGCAGAGTCAAGAGGAAAAAACTCAACCATCCGGCTGCGGGAGAGAATGGTAGAGAGAACTTCTTGCCTCCGGGTAGAAAGCAGGATTATTACCGCATGAGAAGGTGGCTCTTCCAGAGTTTTAAGTAGTGAATTAGCTGTCTGCGGAGTCATCTTCTCTGCTTGCTCGATGATGATAACTTTTTTCTCCCCCTGATAAGGTTTGTATTTAATCCTTTCCTGAAGAGCTCTGCTCTGCTCAATCTTAATGACGTTTCCTATCGGTTGTACTAAGTAAACATCGGGATGCTCAAAGCGGTCAATTTTCTGACAGGAGGAACAAACATCACAACTTTCTCCCTTTCCATTTTTACAATTCAGTGCCTTGGCGAAGTTAAGAGCAGTCAGTTTTTTTCCCACTCCCTCGGGACCGGTAAAAAGATAAGTCCCATAAATGCTGCCTCTGGCTAAATCACTCTGGAGAGCTTTTATGGCCTGATCCTGTCCTAATATATCTTTGAAAGCCAAATAATTAGTCCTCCCTCGACAGTTCTTTAAGGATGATTTTCTCTATACGAAGGCTGATTTCTTCCGGCTTTTCTTCCGCCCGAATGATTTTCACTCTCTCGGGGTTAGATCTGGCAATCTTGAGGTATCCTTCTCTAACCCTTTTATAAAAACTGAGATTTTCCGCCTCCATTCTGTCTGTTGATGGGCCTCTTCTTGAGGCCAGCTCTGGATCTATATCTAAAAGAAAGGTTAATTCAGGAAAAACTCCCCCGATTATTTTTCGATTAAGACTTTCTATCCAGGCAACCTTTATTCCTCGCCCGTATCCCTGGTAGGCCACTGTGGCATCCGCATAGCGGTCGGAAATGACTATTTCTCCCCGCAGGAGGGCCGGTTTAATCACTTCCCTTATGTGCTCCGCTCTATCGGCTAAATAAAGACACATTTCCGTTATCTTATCCATCTCTCTTTGACTACCTTCCAGGAGAATTTTCTTAATTTCTTCCCCTAAGGAAGTGCCTCCTGGCTCGGCAGTATAAATAACCCGGTAACCCTTCTCTTTGAGGAAATTCTTTAAATGCAAACTCTGGGTGGTCTTACCACTTTTATCAATCCCTTCTAAACTAATGAACAATTTTTCTACCTTCTCTTGAACCAGTGGGTTTTTCATCCTCCCCGGCGGGAGATACCTTTATTTTTGCGGCCGGCCACCCTCACTTGCGGAATAAGATGTCCGTGGCGCTTCTTAAAATCTTTCTTTCTATTCAGCTTCCTTACCGGAAAACGAGCGGCGTATCCCTTATAAGCCATCCC
>DAOVGF010000084.1 GCA_030672545.1 Candidatus Aerophobota bacterium | reverse complement strand
GAAAACTTGGTCATCTTAAAACATTTTGGTCCCGGCAATCCGGCCACTCCTTAAGTAAGGAACTGGAATGTGTTGTTTGGCAGAACTTAGGAAGTATCATAATCTAAGTAATAGTTTAGATTTCATAAAGCTAGCTGCAAGTTTTAACTTGCGCCAAGGAGCCATGGTAGCCGCAGCTTTCAAGCTGCGCCAATAAACGTAGGCTAAAGCCGGCGGCTATCACTCTATCTTCCCCGAAAATCAAGGCTGGTCATCAATTATCTTTCTTAGTATATGCCAGAAAGCTCCTCGATACCCTGCTTTGATTGCCTTTACCAAGAGGACATTTTCATTGTAATTATAGTTTCCCTCTTGCTTTTTCCCTCCCAGAAGAAAAAAGCTGGGATCACCGCCAATCAGTCCCTCGATAAAATCTTCTATTCCTTCTCCCAGGCCATTGGAGAGATAAAAGATGGGCTCAAAGAAATTCCGGTTACCTCTGGTCTTTCCCTTCAGGTTTTGATTCCTTTCCGGAGGACCCTCACGCAAAACCAGGTCTGCCAGTCTGGTTCCCGGGTATATCCTTATTCCCAACGATATCCCCACGCAGGTGGGTTGGACTTCTTGCATCAATTCAATCGTCTCTTTGATAGTCTCTCTGGTCTCGTCCGGACCTCCCAAGAGTAAATCGTACATAAAGGCGATCTTCACCTGGTGGCAAATCTGGGCGGTAGCTCTAATTTCATGCTTGGTAAAGTCCCTACCCAACCTCTTTAGCAGTTGGTCGTTTCCGCTATCTACCCCAAAATCTATACCAGCACATCCAGCCTTTTTCATCAGAAAAGCCAAACCTTGAGAAAAGGGATGGGGACTGGCATAAGTGTACCAGTGAATCTTTTCACCCAGACCGCGTCTGATAATCTCTCGGCATACTTCCTCAGCATGGGACTTTGGCAAGTTGAACTCGCTATCGCCAAGGTGAAAATAATTAACTCCTTGGTCAATCAGTCTCTCTATCTCCTCGATAACATGCCTGGGGGAACGAACCCTCACTTTTGTGCCCTTTCCCCTAGGGTCGACACAATAAATGCAAGCCTTATTACATCCCCTTTTTGTTTCCAGAGCCACCATTCCTCCTTCCCGAAAGTACCTGGGATTGTCCACCAACAAGCGCTCAGAAAAGCCCAGCTCCTCGGGGCGAATGAACCTGCCGGGATTTCTAACCAACCTCTCCCCACGGCGATAAATCAATCCCGGTACCTCTGCATATTTTCCCTCATCACCAAGACAATCCAGAAGAGCCGAAAGGGCGGCTTCTCCCTCCCCCCATATCCCCAGACTCACCCCTAAGTACTCCATGATTCTCTCCGGCATAATGGAAAACCCTGCTCCTCCCAGAATGATGGGGATATCAGTTTTCAGCCTTAAGTAGTTGATAATTTCCTTAAAGCGGGGAAGGAAAAAATTGCGGCTTGAATAGCAAGAATCATCAGTATTACGAAGCGAGATTCCTATAGCTTGTAGTTCTTTTTCCTCAAAATAACTGTCAATATCCTTCTGGTAGTCGGGAGAAAAACACAAATCAAGAATATCTACCCGGTGACCCTTTTTATGCAAAAAAGAGGCCAGATAATCCAGGGCAATGGGACAAACAGCCGGCTTCATTTGGTTAGGGTTAATGAGCACTATTCTCTTCAACCTTAAATCCTTTCTCAATCCAAAAGACCAAGGAAATCATTTTCTCTATACTCTCCATTCCCGGCGGGATTTATTTTCCTCACCCAGCAACCGAACCAAATCGTCCCAGGGGATTTCTTCCATTCTCAGCCCAAATATGCGGGAAAATTGGGAAGCAACTTTTTTTATTATTTCCTCTTTTCCCAGGTCTTTCTTCAGAACCTCCTCAAGAGAAGTCATGGTCACCTCCGGTAGTCCACAGGGAACAATGAGATTAAAATAAGAAAGGTCCGGACTCACATTAAGGGCAAATCCGTGCCGGGTAATCCATTTCTTAACCTGGATTCCGATGGAGGCTATTTTTTCTCCTCTTATCCAGACTCCGGTTTGCTGAGGTTGACGCTCAGCAGCAATGCCCATATCCTTCAAGGCGCAAATGATCACTTCCTCAAGCATCCTCAAATAAAGATGTAAATCCCGACCGAAGTTATTTAGATCAAAAATAGGATAGCCTACTAACTGACCAGGGCCGTGATAAGTTACCTTTCCTCCCCGGCCAATCCTGAAAACAGGAATTTTTCGCTCCTTTAGTTGTCGGGCAGAAACCAAGATTTCGCCCTCTCCAGCTTGAGTCCCTTGAGTAAAGGTGGGAGGATGCTCCAGAAGGAATAATACCTCTGCCGGCAAATTTCCCCTCAATTTTGCTTGAAAAATTCTCTCTTGCCACTGATAAGCTTTGGCAAACCCCACCAGACCCTCTTTAACCAAGATACATCTTCTCCTGGAAGCTCCGATTCCTGAAAAGCCGTTATACTTGAAATTCACTGGTTATCCAGAATTCTCTTTTTAATTAATCTTAGCCAAAACAACCATTAATTTAATAAAAAAGCCACGGAGTCATCAGAGTCGTGGGGTGGAATGAAAATTTGGTTATTTACTCAGTTAAAGGAGAAATCATCAATTTATCGGCCATTCCGGCCAGTTTCTTCTCACCTATTCCTGGGACGTCCTTCAGCTCAGTTAAACTCTCAAAACACCCTTTCTTTTTCCGATAATCTAAGATCCCCTGGGCCAGGGAAGGTCCAATCCCGGGAAGACAAATAAGATCATTTAAAGATGCCAGGTTCAAATTCATTTTCCCCGGAGGGATAGAAATCTCTTCCTTTTCGTTGAGGAGATAATTTAGATTAACCTGATTCAAGTCCGCCCAGGGCAACACCCCGCTTGCCTTCTCCAGAGCTTGACGGAGAGTGGCTCCCTCCCGAAGTTCATACCATCCTGGTTTCTTGACCGCTCCCCCCACATAAATCCTTACCGATCGCTCTGGAATAAGGGGAAGTTTTTGGGGAATACCCCCTAAAAGCTTTACTCCTATTCCTATAACAAAAGCTAACAAAAGAAAAAGTAAGACAACTTGCTCTTCACGGGTAAGTTGCCACATATCTCCCCTACTCTACTACAATATTGAGAAGTCTTCCGGGGACATGAATTATCCTCTGGATCCTTTTTCCCTTAAGATGTCTGTTCACTCCTGGTTGGTCTAAAGCTTTTTGCTCTATTTCTTTAGAAGATTCCCCGATCCGAACGACTATTCTATCTCTAACCTTTCCGTTAACTTGAATGACCAGAATGACTTCTTTTTTCTGGAGGTACTCATCTCGCCAGAGAGGCCAGGGTTGACTGGAGAGATCTCCGGAATAACCCATTCGCTCCCATAGTTCTTGACAGATGTGGGGAGTAAAAGGGAAAAGGAGGAGAACCAACACAATCAGAGCCTCCTGGAAAACACCACCAACAGGCTGGGGAAACTGATAAAGAAAATTTAGCAGTTCCATTAAACAGGCCAGAGCGGTATTGAAATGAAAACTCTCTTCGATGTCCCCACTTACTTTCTTTATGGCCCTATGCACTCTGCGTTGAAGTTCCTTTTCCTCTTCACCTTGGATTGATGAATAAAGACTGGTGAGCTGAGGACCATTCTTTCCCAAAAGGTAACCCTCCGACCTTTCCCATTTTTGATCAACTAATCGCCACACTCGCCTTAAAAAGCGATTGATACCTTCCAGACCATCCTCCCGCCATTCCAGATCTATTTGAGGAGGAGCAGCAAAGAGAATAAATCCCCGCAGAGTGTCCACTCCGTACTTCTCAATCATCTTCTCTGGATCCACCACATTGCCCTTGGACTTGGACATCTTAGCTCCATCTTTAATCACCATTCCCTGGGTGAGAAGTCTCTGAAAAGGCTCCTCGACAGAAAGAAGCCCCATATCCCGCATTGCTTTGGTGAAGAAACGCGAATATAAGAGATGGAGAATAGCATGTTCAATTCCTCCAATATACTGATCTACCGGCATCCAGTAATTAGCTTCTTCCCTGGAATAAGGAAGGTACTCATTTTTTCTGCTGGTAAAACGAATAAAATACCAGGAAGAATCAACGAAAGTATCCATAGTATCGGTTTCTCTGTGCGCCATTCCCCCGCACTGGGGACATTGGCACTGGACAAAAGAAGGAATTTTGGCCAGAGGAGAGCCCCCCTTCCCAGTTATCTCTATATTCAAAGGCAGTACCACCGGTAAATCTTTCTCCGGAACAGGAACCACTCCACAGTTTTCACAATAAATAATGGGAATAGGCGTCCCCCAGTAACGTTGTCGGGAAATACACCAATCACGTAATTTATAGTTGATTCGCCGGCTACCTATTCCCTGACGCTCCATCCACCGACTGATCACCTGTCGGGCTTTTTGGCTGGAAATCCCATTAAACTGTCCGGAATTTATCACCTCACCCTCATCTACGTAAGCTTTCTCCAGCCTACCTAAAGAAACATTAAAGTCCGGTGGACGAATAACTACTCGGATAGGCAAATCGTATCTTTGAGCAAAGTCAAAATCTCGTTGGTCGTGTGCGGGCACAGCCATTATTGCACCCGTTCCGTATTGCATAAGCACATAGTTAGCTATCCAGATAGGTATCCTTTCTCCATTCATCGGATTTATCGCCCACCACCCGCTGGACAGGCCAGTTTTTTCCACCTCCCCCCTGGTCAACTGCTGCCGCTTCATCACCTCAACTCTTTCTCTTAGAGAGGGATTTTCCTGGACTATTTTCTTTACCCAGGGATGCTCAGGAGAAAGAACCAAATAGGTAGCTCCAAAGATAGTATCTGGACGAGTGGTGAATACGGGAATTTCCTGGGAATCTCTCTCAAGTTTGAACTTAATTTCCACCCCTTCACTTTTTCCAATCCAGTTAATTTGCATTTTCTTTACTGTTGGGGGCCAGTCCTCCAACTTATTGATGCCCTCCAGAAGCTCCTCAGTATAGCTGGTTATCCTCAAAAACCACTGAGTCAAATCCTTTTGTACCACCGGCGTTTCGCAACGGTAACAGCCACCATTTACTACTTGTTCATTGGCCAGAACAGTCTCGCAAGTGGGACACCAGTTAGCCGGAGCTTGCTTACGATAGGCCAGTTTTTTCTGATAAAGTTTGAGAAAAAACCACTGATTCCAGCGGTAATACTCCTTATCACAGGTAATTACTTCTCTCGACCAATCGTAAGAAAAACCCATAGTCTTCAGTTGGCGCCGAAGAATCTTAACGTTGCTATACGTCCATTCATCCGAAGGAGTAGCTTTTCCCATAGCTGCATTTTCCCCGGGTAGACCAAAAGCGTCAAATCCAATGGGATGGAGAACGTTATAACCCTTCATCTTTTTGTAGCGAGCTAAAACGTCGCCAATGGTGTAATTTCTCACGTGTCCCATATGAACAGTTCCCGAGGTATAGGGAAACATCTCCAGTAAATAATACTTCTTTTTCCCTTCTTGCTTCTCACAAGAGAAAATTTTGTTTTCTTCCCAGTATTTCTGCCACTTTTTCTCAATCTTCCTGGCTCTATATTCGGCCTTCATCTTACTCCTTTTACCCCTTGGCTTTTCTTGCCAGAACTCCAAATTTGATTCCGGAAAACTCCTCAGTGGAGCCGACGATAGGACTTGAACCTACAACCTGCTGATTACGAATCAGCTGCTCTACCTTTGAGCTACGTCGGCCAATACTTCTATTTTATTCTTAGAAACAAAAAGGTCAACCGTGTCCGCCGAACTCGCTTAATTTCCCACTTTTAACCAGCCCCGGCTTGAAGCATCACTTTAAGCGAGGAATATTCCGGTGAAGCGACTTTGATAATCTACTGCAACAAGGATAAACTGCAAAATCCTATGACTACTTAGCGTGTGGGGGCGACTTCAGTCGCCCAAAAAAGGGGCAACGGAATCAACGGTTTCAACGGAATGAACGAGAGGAACCAAATGAACGAAGTGTGCCGAGCGCCGGCTTGACATTCGCCTTTCACCTGCTAATTTAAGCAGTGAGGGAAAATTTATGGAGATAACAACTTCTACCGTAGAGGAAAGTACTGACAAAACGGATACCCTGGATATGAGAGCACTTCTGAAAAAGGCCAAAGAAAAAGATGCCTCAGATCTACACATCATAGCTGGTGTACCGCCAGGATTTAGAACTCGCGGGGAACTTCGGCCTGAAGGTAAGACCAAACTCATGCCCGAGATAACTCGTGATTTGATCTACCAAGTTTTCACCGAGGAACAAAGGAAAACCTTCGAGAAACAAGGTTATCTCGATTTTTCCTTTAGCTTCCCCGGGGTAGGACGCTTCCGGGTTAATGCTCATCTCCAAAGGGGATCA
>DAOVGF010000045.1 GCA_030672545.1 Candidatus Aerophobota bacterium | reverse complement strand
GGTAAATTTGTTGAAACAAAAAAACAAACCGAAAATCAATTTAAGAGATGTCCGGCAGCAAATTGACCAAATTGACCTTGGGCTGTTAAATTTACTTAATCAGAGAACCAGTGAAGTACTAAAAATAGGAAAAATCAAAAGGACCCAAGAGACAAGTTGTTATTCTCCCGCCCGGGAGAGAAGAATTCTGGAACGTCTTCTTGCTGAGAATAAGGGTCCTCTTCCCGATGACGCTCTGACGGAAATCATGCAGTTAATATTCCAAGTCTCCCTGTCGCTGGAGAAAAAACTAAAGATTGTTTATTTTGGTCCTCCCGCTACCTTTACTCATCTGGCCGCTATTCGTTGTTTTGGCAGAAGAGTAAATTTGCAGCCGGCCAGGAGTATTGGGGAAATCTTTCGCCGGGTAGAAAAGAAACAAGCTGATTACGGAGTGGTGCCGGTGGAAAACTCCACCGAAGGGGTGGTCAATCATACCCTGGACATGTTCCTGGATTCGGACTTGAAAATATATACCGAGGTAATTTTGGAGATTGCCCATTATCTTTTGGGGAAAGGGAAATTAGAAAAGATCAAAAGAGTTTACTCCCACCCTCAGGCTCTGGCTCAATGCCGAACCTGGCTGGAGGAAAACTTACCCAGAGTGGAATTGAAAGAAGTGGAAAGTACCGCTCGAGCCGCCCAAAGGGCAGCCCGTGAGCCCAATGCTGCCGCTGTAGCTTCAGAAATTGCTGCCTCTCTATATCACTTACCTATAATTGCCCAGCGTATTGAGGATACTTCGGCCAATTACACCCGTTTCCTGGTGGTAGGTAGAGAATATGCAGAAAAGAGCCGTCAGGATAAAACCTCCATTCTTTTTTCCATTAAAGACAAAGTGGGAACGCTATACGATATGCTGACTCCTTTCCGGAAATACGAAATCAATCTGACTAAAATAGAATCCCGACCAACCAAGAAGAAGCCCTGGGAGTATGTCTTTTTTGTCGATTTTATTGGACACATGGAGGACGAGAAGGTCAAAATGGCTCTAACTGAGTTGGAAAAACAATGCCTTTTCTTAAAAATTTTAGGCTCTTATCCCCAAGGAGAAAAATAAATGGTCATTACTCTAAAGCCGGGAACAACCGAAAAGGGAATCAAAGATGTGATTGAGAAAATCAGAGAACTCAACTTTGCTCCTCACATTTCTCGTGGCTCCCGGAGAACAATTATCGGAGTTATCGGGGAGAATCCTTCCCGGTTTCGTCACCTTTTTGAAGCTATGTTTATAGTAGAATCAGTGACTCCTATTTCCCGGCCTTATAAACTGGTAAGCCGGGAGTTCAAAAAAGAAGATACTCTCATCAAAGTAAGAGAAGTTACCATAGGAGGAAAAGAAATCTCCGTTATGGCTGGTCCCTGTGCCGTGGAAAATCGTGAGATGCTTATTTCGGTGGCCAGGGCAGTAAAAAGGGAAGGAGCAAAGATTCTTCGAGGAGGAGCTTTCAAACCCAGAACTTCTCCTTATTCTTTTCAAGGTCTGGGAGAGGAAGGTTTAAAATATTTAGCCGAAGTTAGAGAAATTACCGGACTACCCGTAGTCACCGAAGCTATGGATGTCCGTCAGGTGGAACTGCTCCATAACTATGCTGATATTATTCAAATCGGAGCCCGGAATATGCAGAATTTTGATTTACTCCGAGAGGTGGGGCAGGCCAAGTTACCCGTCTTACTAAAACGAGGAATGGCTTGTACCATCAAGGAATTCCTGATGTCAGCCGAATATATTTTGTCCAGCGGCAACTACAATGTCATTCTCTGTGAAAGAGGAATAAGAACATTTGAGAATTCCACCCGCTTTACTCTAGACCTGGCCGGTGTTTCTCTAATTAAGATCTTGACCCATCTTCCCGTGATAGTAGATCCCAGTCACGCCACCGGGATGAGAAGTTTAATCATTCCTACTTCCCGGGCGGCTATTGCCGCAGGAGCTGACGGCCTGATGGTAGAGGTGCATCATCACCCGGAAGAGGCTCTCTCTGATGGTCCTCAATCCATCACTCCGGAAAGTTTCTCTCTGCTGATGAAAGACGTAAAGTTGATAGCCGAAACGCTGGGGAGAACAACCTGAGGATGGAATCTATTTCTCTCAATCCAGTTAAATATATACGAGGTCAGACCTATCCTCCGGGGGATAAGTCCATCTCTCACCGGGCTCTCATTCTCGCCTCAGTAGCCCGGGGCAAGTCCCATCTTAAGAGAATCTCCGGCGGAAGAGATTGTCAGGCTACCCTCCAAATTATGAGAAAATTAGGAGTAAAGATAGAGGGAAAAGAGGGGAATTTCTCCATCCAGGGCCGGGGACTTCGAGGACTTGAGGAACCTACCGATATTCTTAACTGCCGGAATTCTGGAACCACCATGAGAATTCTCTCTGGTCTCCTATCTGGTCAACCTTTTTACTCCATTCTTTCCGGAGATAGTTCTCTGAGAAATCGCCCTATGAGACGGATCGTTGAACCTTTAAGCCGGATGGGAGCTAAAATTTTTGGCCGTCAACAAAATGAATTCCCCCCTCTGGCCATCTGGGGAGGCCCTCTAAGAGGAATTGATTATGTCTTGCCGGTAGCCTCGGCCCAGGTGAAATCTTGTTTGCTTTTAGCTGCTCTTTTGGCCGAAGGAAAAACTTCCATCAAAGAAATCTATTCCTCCCGAGATCATACTGAGCGAATGTTGTGCTTCATGGGCTGTCCGGTTAAAACTGAGGGTTCCCGAATAGAAATCAGAGGAGGAAACATTCTGGAGGGAAAAGATATTCTCATCCCCGGTGATATCTCTGCCGCCGCTTTCTTTATTACCGGAGCAGTTCTTTTAAATGGCTCTTTTTTGCGAGTAAGAGAGGTGGGGTTGAATCCAACTCGCTGTGGATTTCTGGAGGTCCTAAAAGAAATGGGAGCAGATCTAAAGATTAAAGAAAAAAGAGAAATTTGCGGAGAAGAGGTGGGAAATATTGAAGTACGGGGAGGTGCTCCCTTAAAAGGTCTGGTCATCAGCGGAGAGCTTATCCCTCAACTAATTGACGAAATCCCTCTCTTGGCAGTAATTGGTTGTTTTGCTCAAGGAGAAACTTTGATAAAAGATGCCCGGGAATTACGAGTTAAGGAAACCGACCGTATCCGGGCCATAAGTAGTGAGCTTAGAAAAATGGGTGCCCAGATTGAAGAAAAAGAGGATGGGATGATTATCCAGGGTACCGGACGACTCCAGGGGACAACTTGTAGAAGCTGGGGAGACCATCGGATAGCTATGGCTTTAACTGTTGCGGCTCTTTGTGCTCAGGGGAAAACCAGGATTCTTAATTCCGGATGTATCTCTATTTCCTTCCCGGGATTTCTTGATACTCTCCAGCCACTTGTCTCTGGCTAAAATCTTCTGGGTGGACTACCCGGGAGAAGAGAGATAACCCCCGGTCTAACCGGGAGTTCTTAAATGAGAAAAAAAGAAAGGTTTATTCCAGTTTTGTTGCTTGTGGTGGTAGGAATTCTTCTCTTAAGTAAGGTGGGCCTGGAAAAAAAAATGGAATCGCCTCAGACAAATGCGTCGGCGCGAGAAGTGGTTTCCTGGCTAGCGGAAACTCATCCTGAGGAAGCTTTTCTGGGTGGCCTAGCCGTAAGTCTGGGATTCAAGGAAATAGTAACTGATCTTTTGTTCCTGCAGATAATTCAATATTTTGGGGACTGGAAAGAAACTCGTGAGGTGCGATTTCATCGTACCTATCCAATGTTATGGACTATAGCTAAAATCAGTCCTCATTTTATTGACGGATATGCCTTGGGATCTTTAGTTATGGAGGATACCGGACATGTGAATGAGGCTATTCTTTACCTGGATGAGGGAATCAAAAACAACCCTTCTTGTTTCCAACTGATTATCTACCGAGACTTTATGCTCCGTCTTTTTAAGACTGCTGAATACGAGAAAGCCATTGAGGGAATCAAAAAAGTTATTTCTCTACCGGGTCATCCACCTATCTTAGAAAAAATTTTAGCTTTTGCCTATGAGAAAAACGGGCAACTCAAGGCTTCTCTATTACAATGGAAGAAGGTTTTTCTTTCAACTACCGATCCCCATATTGAAAAAATCTGTCAGAATAATATGAAGCGCCTTTTGGATATATTAATTGAAAAAGAGGGAAGAAAAAATATCCTTCTCTGGCTGAGAAAAGAAATGCCGGAAGAATACCAGATTTTGAAGGAAACTCAAAGGTGAAACTAATAAAAAAGACTTCTCAGTTAATAAATTGGAGGAAGAAAGTCCGTCAAGAAGGAAGTACCGTAGGTTTTGTTCCCACTATGGGCTACCTGCATCAAGGGCACCTTTCTCTAATCAATCGAGCTCGAAAGGAGTGTGCTCGGGTAGTAGTCAGTATTTTCGTAAATCCGCTTCAATTTGGAAAAGATGAGGACTTGGGTTCCTATCCCCGGAACCTCAACCGGGATTTACTCTTTTGTCAAAAAGAAAAAGTAGATGTAGTCTTTTCCCCATCAGTCCGGGAAATGTACTCTATTTCCTTTTCCACCTATGTTCAGGTTAATGGTCCCCTCACTTCGGTTCTGGAGGGAAATTGTCGACCCGGGCATTTCCGGGGAGTAACTACCGTCCTGATAAAGTTATTCAACATTATTGACCCGCATTTTAGTTATTTTGGTCAAAAAGATTACCAACAGGCCATAATTGTCCAGAAGGTGGTGAGAGACTTAAACTTAAACACTAAAATAATTGTTCTTCCCACCATAAGAGAAAAAGATGGACTGGCTGTAAGTTCTCGAAATACTTACCTGGACAAAAGACAAAGAAAGACTGCTCCCATACTTTATCAAAGCCTGCGGAAAGGAGAGAACTTAATTCACTCCGGAGAGCAAAAATCAGCGGTAATCCGTGGTGAGATGAACCAGGTAATTAATCGGGAATCCTTAGCCGAAGTAGAATATTTAAAAGTGGTGGACCCCACCTCTCTTGAAGAAGTAGATAATGTCCAAGGTGAGGTGCTCTTAGTGGGAGCCATTAAAATAGGCCCAGTGCGACTAATTGACAATATTAAGGTCATTTTTAATAATTTATTTTCCGGTAGCCAAAAAACCTAAAGATAGAAAAAGAATGTCCAAATCAAGAATCCTAATCATAGCTGGAGAGATCTCGGGAGATCTGCAGGCTTCACTTTTAGTGGAAAACCTCCAACAAATAGCTCCCCAGCTTGAATTCATCGGAGTGGGTGGACGAAAAATGGAAGCGGCCGGAGTAAAGATGTTAGCCTATACTATGCACATGGGAACCGTGGGATTCACGGAAGGTTTCAGATTCTATCCGGCTTTTTTAAAAATAAAATCGAAGATTAGCCAATTCTTGAGAAGAAATCCGCCCGATTTGATAATTCTGGTTGACTGTCGGGACTTTAATCTGAGAATAGCTGCTTTAGCCAAAAAATTGGATATTCCTACTGTTTATTATATTGCTCCGCCTATTTGGGCCTGGCCAGACTGGCGAGCTAAATGGATTGCCCGGGAGGTAACAAAAATTATTGCCGTTTTCTCCTTTGAAGCAGAGATTTACAAAAAGGCCGGAGCAAATGTTTCTTTTGTGGGCTACCCTCTGGTGGACTTAATTAAACCTACTCTTAAAAAAGAGGAGATCTACCGGCAATTTAATCTGGTAAAGAATAAACCTGTAATTGGCCTTCTCCCCGGTAGTCGGGGCCATGAAATCAATGCTCATCTCCCCTTGATGATTCAGGCAGCCGAAATAGTTCACCAGAAGAAAAATGAGCCTCAATTTTACGTACCGGTAGCTGACCCGGCCTTTAAGAAAAGAATCTCCTACCTGGTATCCAAAAGCAAAATACCCATTAGGATAGTTGATAATGGTCTTTATAATCTTATGAGTATTTCTCGCTTGATTGTCACCGCCTCAGGAACGGTTACCCTGGAGGCAAGTTTCTTGAAGACACCTATGATTGTTGTCTACAAATTATCTTTGCTCACCTGGATAATTGGCAAAATCATGGTGAAACTTCCCTATATTAGTTTGCCTAATATAATCTCCGGGCAACAGATTGTGCCGGAGTTAATTCAGTTCCAGTTTACCCCCACTTCCTTAGCCAGGAAGGTTCTTGAATTTTTACCGGATGAGCAGAAATTAAGGGAAATGAAAAAACAGCTCGATGAAGTTACTCAAAAATTAGGCAGCCCAGGAGCAGTTCAAAGAGCAGCCGGAGTAATTAAAGAAATGATGAATAGCCATTACTTTTCCGTCAATGAGAATTGTCAGTGAAGAAGATTCCCCCTAAAGTCTCCATTGTCAGGTGCCCGAATTATGAACAAGAAAAAGTAGATCAAGCTATCAGAAAAAGCCTTAATTTGATTGGAGGAATTGAGAAGATAGTCAAGCCCAAAGATAGAGTTCTCCTTAAAGTGAACATCTTAAATGCTGATCCGCCAGAAAAGGCGGTAACTACCCATCCGGCTGTTCTGAGGGCAACCATTAAACTGCTCAAGGAAGCTAAAGCTGAAGTTCTGGTGGGAGAAGACCCCGGAATCGCCTATGGTGATCCGGAGAAAGCCTGGAAGATTTCCGGACTCAAGCAAGCGGCAGTGGAAGAGGGAGCTCAAGTAGTTAGTTTTCGCCGGGGCCGGCAGGTCAACTTTCCCCATAATAAACAAGTTTCTACCCTCTATATTGCCCAGGAAGTTATGGAAGCGGATTTAGTAATTTCTTTACCCAAGCTGAAGACTCACAATTTTACTCTTTTCACCGGAGCTATTAAGAATCTATACGGTACTATTCCCGGCTTTCAAAAGAAAGAACTCCATGCTCTGGCTCCTCGTCCCGTTGATTTTGCTCAATTGATGGTGGATATTTTTTCTCTAATTAAACCAGGTCTGGCGATTATGGACGGTATTGTAGGAATGGAAGGTGATGGCCCCGCCGCCGGACCACCTCGCCAGATCGGAGTTGTTCTCGCCAGTGAAGATTTGGTAGCTCTTGATGCTGTCTCCTCAAGCATTATTGGGTACAATCCCAGACAAATTGACTCCACCCGAATAGCTCATCAAAGAAATTTAGGAGTGGGAAAATTGGAGGAGATAGAAATTGTGGGCGCCTCCCTTGAGAAAGTAAAAATACCTGATTTTAAACTTGCTTCCAGTATCAACGTTCTTCTGAATAGACTACCTAATTTTCTAATCTCAACAGTGAGACATCTGGCTCCCCTGGTTCTAAAAGTGAGACCTCTTATCAATAAAGAAAAATGCGCCGGGTGCGGCATATGCGTGAAACACTGTCCAACCGGTGCTATCAGTCAAACAAACCGGGATTATCCCAAGATAAACTATCAAAAATGCATTAAATGTCTCTGCTGCCAGGAATTCTGTCCTCAAAGAGCCATAAGTATTCAACGTAGCTGGCTAAGCCAAAAGCTAAAGATTTAGGACTACTATGCACATCTTCATAGTATCAAACAGCCCCGGGGAACTAATAGGTTGGGTGAAACCAGTGATAAACAGTCTGAAGAAATGCTCTGAAAATATTGAGATTATAGTGATTTTACCTCCTTGTCAGTATGCCAGTGGAAGGGAAAGTCAGGTACTGGAAAGTTTTTCTGGAGTAAAGGAAGTTATTACTCCTGGTCAATATCTCCAGTATCTGTTGTTGAGAATAAAGCCACCATCTTTCACCTCGGTGAAAAAAGGGGTAGTGGTTTTCTTGGGAGGTGATCCCTTCCACACCTTATTAATCTCCCGACGAATGGGACTTCCAGCAGTGGCCTACCTGGACAGGCCAAGCCGAAAAAGATCTTTTGCTGAATTTATGGTAAAAGATTCTTGGCTCAAAAGCAAACTCGAAGAAAAGGGAATTAGCCCTGAGCAAATTACGGTAGTAGGCAATTTAGTGGGAGACTCACTACCAGTAAAAGGTTCTTCCCAGGAGATTAAAGAGACCTGGAAAATAAGACCTTCGGACAAGATTGTCACCTTTATGCCGGGAAGCCGAAATAAGGAAGTAAGCTTTATGACCCCTTTTTTCCTGTCTGTGGCCGAAGCAATAAAAGAGAAAGTCCCCGAAGTACGCTTTTTTTTGATTCTTTCACCCTTCGTTTCCCGGGAAAAACTAACCCAAATTTCGGAAAAGAAGTTGAGGAAAGTATTTCTTGCCCGACCAGTTAATCTGCAAAGAGATAGTCTGGGGTGGAAAGTAGTTTCCCAGTCCGGAACAGAAGCAACACTAATCGAGGCGGATCGTTATGAGATAATGAGTATCTCCGATTTAGTTCTGACTCTTCCCGGTACAGTAACGGCTGAACTAGGATTCTTGGGCATTCCCATGATCGTAGTACTCCCCTTAAACAAGCCAACCCTTATTCCGATCGAGGGAATATTGGGACTGGTGGGGAGTTTTCCCTGGCTGGGCTGTCTTCTTAAGAAATGGGCCAGCAAAAGATATTTGAAGAAATTTTCTTTTACTTCCCTGCCTAACCAAATGCTTAAAAAAAGAGTAGTTCCGGAAGTAACCGGAGTAATTGAACCCAAAGATGTTACCCAACCAGCCCTCCGCCTCCTAAAAAATTTCTCCCAAAGGGCCGAGATCTCTCATCAACTGAGGAAGACTTTTTGCTCTAAGGGTGCTGCCGACAAAGTAGCCCAGATAATTATGAAGATAGGCAGGAGAGGTAAATGACCCAGCTTAAGAGAGAAAAGAATTCTGGGGGAAGAAAAACCTCTACTTCCTTCTTATCAAAAGTAGGCTGGATACTGGCTTTTATCGGGATACCTTTTGGTTCGGCCATAGCCTCTCTCCCCTTACTCCTGGCTGGTGGAATAAAAGAGGGCAGAAAAGGTAGCTGGGATGACCTGATATTAGTAATAGCGGGAATCTTTCTGGCGGCTTTCTTTTTTTCCCTGATAAATGCCCGGAACAAGATTCTTGCTCTGGGTTCCGTAGTTGGATTGGCGCTAATGATTTACTCGGCTTATCTGGGCGCTGAGATTCTGGTTACTGACAAAGGTTTTTCTCGTCTACTAATGAAAATCTTACTGATTTGTGCGATTATCTCCAGTCTTTGGGCTCTCTTTGGTTATTTTAATGGAGTTAACGGACGAGCCAAAGGCATTTTCGCCGGGGAAAACGGTTTTGCCACTATGATGGTTTTTTCGCTTATCTGGGTAGTGGCCTACTCCACCTTTCTCTCTGGAAAATGGAAGTGGATAGTGGAAGTTTCTCTTTTCCCCCTTTATTTAGCCATAATTTTTTCCTTTTCCCGGGGTGCCTGGCTGGGATTGATAGCCGCAATGATTATCTACGCCCTGGCGGAAAGAAAAGCTCTCTGGATATTCGTAATTATGACCTTAATCCTGGTTGGTCTCATTATTGGTTATTCTCCAGTTTCTAATAGATTTGCCAGTATCACCAATTTGTCTTTTTCTTCTAATTTACTACGATTTCAAATCTGGAAGACCACCTGGAATATGATCAAGCATCATCCCTATTTAGGTATTGGGATGGGAAACTTTATGGTTGTTTTTAGAGACTATGCCCCTCCCGATTTCCAGAACAGAGCTTTTCCTTTTGCCCATAATATCTTTCTCCAGATTCTGGCTGAAGGTGGTATATTGACTCTTTTGTCCTTTACTGCCATTATAATTCTGACTCTTCTCAAAGGTATCCGGATAATAAAGTATTCCCAGGGATTCCCGCAAAAGATCGGCCTGGCCAGTACTGTTGCTTTGGTAGCTATCCTGATTCAAAATCAATTTGACTGCACCCTCTATTCCCTTCATATGGGTCCTCTTTTCTGGATGTTGGTCGGTCTGATTTGCTTTACGGAAAAAAAGGTAAATCTATCAAAGAAGATAGACAAATAAGAAATAGCAAGGAAGGATACTAGGTGAACTCTAATTTCCGGAGGAATCTTCTTAATAATAGTTGGTTTCCCCTTCTTATCCTCATCCTAACAAGTTGTTTCCTATACTTCTTTAACCTGGGGGAAGGCTCTCTTTATAATACTGATGAACCAATTTACGCTGAGGTAGCCAGGGAAATGGTAAAACTGGGAGACTGGCTTACCCTTCATTTTAATTACCAGGAGTGGTTCGATAAACCTCCTCTTTATATGTGGACTATTGCTCTGTTCTATCAACTCCTTGGCTATAATGAATTAGCTGTCCGGCTTCCCTCGGCTTTGTTCGGCCTGACCGGAGTATTGGTACTCTACTTCTTAGGCAAAAGTATCCTGGGACGAAGAACGGCCTTTCTTTCCGCTATGATACTGGCTACCAGTTTGCAATACGTTATCCAGTCTCGATTGGCCGTACTGGATATTACTCTGAGTCTTTTTATCAGTTCATCACTCTTGTTTTTCTATCTAACTATCCAAGGCACCAGGAGACAACTTTATGGTCGGCTCTTTTTTCTCTCTATGGCTCTGGCTACTCTCACCAAGGGACCAATAGGCCTCTTACTGCCTTTGCTGATTATCGGCCTTTACTTAGTTTTTACCAAACAATTGCGTCAATTAAAAGAAATGAGATTGTGGGAAGGAACTTTAATCTATTTGGCCGTGGCTTCTCCCTGGTTCATTATCCAGACAGTTTTACATGGAAGAGAATTTATCTCTTCTTTTTTTCTCCTCCGTCATTTAAATAGATACCTTACTTCCTTTCAGGGACACGGAGCTCCCTTTTACTATTTTGTGATAGTTCTTTTTCTGGGTTTTCTTCCCTGGAGTTGTTTTATCCCGATTACCTTTAAACACTGTATTAGTCTAATCAGAAAGAAATGGGGTTCAGAGAACTCTAACAAAATAGCTTTTCTTCTTATCTGGTTTGGGGTAATATTCTTGTTTTTCTCCGCGGGAAAGAGTAAACTGCCCGGTTACATCTTGCCCGCTTATCCACCCCTGGCTATCCTGATGGGAAGCTTCTGGTCCGGCTTGGAGGACTACTCATCTCAGAAAAAGGGAATATTCTGGTCTTTACTCGTTTTCCTCCTAATAGAGATAACCGTATTGGTTCTAACTATCACTGTTCTCAAAGAACAATTTTCCCTTGAGTATGCCCGCTACGGATTCGCCGTAATAGGGCTAATTCTGACATTAATGGGTGGTAGCTTTCTCGGCCTAATTTTTTCCCTTCAAGACAAGAAAATCCCTTTCATTCCGGTGGTAATGACCGCAACTACCCTTCTCTTATTGGTCCTCTTGGTCCAGTATGTTCTTCCCCGGGTACAACTTTTCCAAACGAGCAAACCTTTAGCTCAAAAAGTTGCCTCCTTAATTAGACCCGGAGAAAAGATCGGTAACTATCCAGTTCGGGCGGAAGCACCCATATCCTTTGACTGTAATTTGATATTCTATGCTGACCACCCGGTAATAGCTATTGAATCTGACCATAAACTTATTCAATTTCTTACCTCTAAAGAACGAGTTTACTGTCTAATGAATAAAAACGCTTATTTACAAGTCAGAGAGAAGTTAGGAAAAATTCCTTATTATGTTCTGGAGAAGAGGGAAGATAATATTCTTCTTTCCAATAAACCATCCTCTTATGGAGGAGGAAATCAATGAAAAGAAGTCTTTCAGTTATACTTCCTGCTTTTAATGAGCAGGATAATATTGAACTGGTCATTAAATCGGCCCTGGAATTTCTACCCTCCGTGGCCTCCCATTATGAGATTATCGTAGTGGACGATGGAAGCAGGGACAGAACACCTCAAATAGTAGACTCCTTAGCCCGGCGCTATCAAGAAGTCATTTCTCTACACCATCCCGGTAACCAAGGTTACGGTGCAACCCTGCGGACCGGTTTTGACCAGGCCAAGAATGACCTGATTTTTTTTATGGATGGAGACGGGCAGTTTGATATCAAGGAACTTTCTCTGCTTTTAAATTTTATCGAAGAGACAGATCTGGTTTGTGGATACCGAATTAAACGGGCTGACTCTCTAAGAAGAAAGATCAATGCCCAACTTTATAACTGGTTAATTAAATTTTTGTTTAATCTCAAAGTCAGAGATATTGACTGTGCCTTCAAATTGCTGAGACACCAGGTAATCAAAAACATTGATCTGGAGTCAAGAGGAGCCTTGATTAATGCTGAACTCCTTATCCTGGCCAAGAAAAAAGGCTATCAAATCCGAGAAGTGGGCATAAGTCATTACCCAAGAACTAAGGGGAAAGAAACCGGGGCAAGACTTTTGGTTATTTGGCGAGCTTTTACGGAACTAATGAAGTTCAAAAAAAGATTGAAAGACAAGAAAATTGGGGGAGAAAAAAATTGAAAGCGGGAGTACTCATCTTACTGAGTATAATTTTGGGCGCCTTGGGACAATTGTCTTTGAAACAAGGTATGATGGAGGAAGGGGAGATTTTAATCAGACCAGAAAAAATACTTCCTACCCTTTTATTGGTATTTAGCCGCCCCTTTGTCCTGCTGGGACTATTTTTTTATGCCGTCAGCACAATATTCTGGTTAATGGTTCTCTCCCGCGTAGAATTGAGCTATGCTTATCCCATGCTCAGCTTAGGATATGTGCTGGTAGTCTTCTTTTCCTGGGTTCTATGGCGAGAACAGATTTCTTCCTTGAGAATCTTTAGTCTTCTATTAATCTGCGTCGGGGTTATTTTGCTTTCCCGATCCTAACTTCATCCAAGGTTAATTTATGCATATTGTTCACCTTACTCCTTATATGGGTCTGGGAGGAACAGAAAGATGTATCATTAATTTGATTAGTCAGGGACTAAACAAGGGGTATCAACTCAGTCTAATTTCTCCTCCCGGGCCCGGTTTAAGGCGACTGCCTGCTCAGGTAAAAATCCACCTAATAGAAAACTGGAGTGCTTCAAAACCTTTTCGGTCCATTGATTGTCTCAAGACCATATTGCTAAAAGTAGCTGAGCAAGCTGATCTTATTCAAGTTCATGCTGCTGCCGAGATGGCTTATCTGAGCAAGAGATTTCTCCCCACCAAGCCGCTAATATTCACCTGTCATGGGTATGACAATTTCTTCAATTATTGGATAGCCTCTCGTTTCTTGGGAAAAGTGGAACAAATAATTATCTTAAATCCCCAGGATGAGAGCTATTTCATTAAAGCAGGCATCGAGAAAGAAAAATTGGTTGTTATTCCCAATGGAGTGGAGAGGAAATTCTTTGCCTCTGCTCCGCCTAAAAGACCCTCTCATCGACTGGTGGGTCTGGTGGGAAGACTGGTCAAACAAAAAAGGCCCGCCTGGGCCATTAAGGCCCAGGCTAAGTATAAGTTCGCCTGCCGTCTCCTTCTCATCGGAGAAGGGCCTCTAAGATTTAGCCTGGAGAGACTGGTGAAGAAATTACATCTGGAAAATGAGGTAGAATTCCTGGGCTACCAGGAAAAACCGGAAGAAATTTATCCTTCCCTTACTCATCTCTTACTTTGCTCTCACAATGAAGCTTTTGGTCTGGTTATTCTGGAGTCCTTGGCTGCCGGTGTGCCGGTCCTTATCCCTTCTTGGTTACCTGGATTGAGGAAATTGTGGGCTTCTTTGCCCGGAATTATTGTTTACCGCCGGGCAGAAGAAATCAAAACCCGGATAGAGCAATCTAACTTTGATCCGGTCAAACTTCAGAAGTTTGCTCACTCCTTTCTCTGGGAAAACATCTTCCCTCGCTATCAAGAAATATATAACCGTCTAATTACTTAATTTATCAACGGTTCTTCCGATTACATTGGTGATTCGCTCAGTGGCTCCCGGCTTTCCCATTCTTCTCCGACCCTCTTTAATTAGTTTTTCAAATCTACCCGGGTTAGCCAGAATTGAACAGACTTTTTCGGCTATCGCTTCAGCCTCAGGTTTTACCAGGAAAACTGCTCCTCCTATTAGTCGCTGTTGGATTTGCAAAAACCTCCTGGTTATCTGGGGTCCTTTCCCCGGGAAGCTAACCAGAGGTTTGCCCAGTCCTACCACCTGCTCATTGGCCATTCCTGAGACTCCTATAACTACCCGCGATTGGTCAAGGATATCACCGAATTTGCCTTTGATAACTTTTATTTTAGTACCCTGGGAATCAGTTAGATAACCTACTATCCCCGCTGTCTGAACATCCCCTTTGGTGCTCGTGAGAGACCAGCCCTTTCCCCGGGCTAACTTTCTTTTTATCTCTGCCAGCTTCAGGGAAGGAGCCAGGGCTAAAAGGTAAGTTATCTTTCCAGAAAAATTAGCTTCCCTATCAATTAAGCTGACCGCCGCCAGGATGGTGGAAAGATTGTGGTAAGCCTCCTGACGACTACCGGGAAGAATCCCCACCACATAGGGATTTCTTTCCGCATTAAGAGATCGATGAGTTATCTCCAAACAGTCAAGCATCGGATTACCCACCCAGTAAGCTTTTATTCCCCATTTTTGTAATGAGACAGTAGTTCTTTCGTCCCGGGGAAAAACCAGGCAGCAAAGACGTTTAATTAGCCACTTTTCCATCAAATAATGGTTCTTGAATGCTCCGGCATAGACTGATTTAGCTGTAGGAAAAAAAATGATGGGACGTCGGACAAAAAGAGAAGCAAGAACAATCAAAAGAACATCTCCCACGCACACAGTTATCCGGACTTTTCTTTTCAGGCCGCGCAGTACTCTAAGCTGCTCCTTAAATACTTTGAGCCAACCGGCAAATATATCCTTAGTTAGATAAAAGAGATTGAAACCAGCAAAACCACCACTGGGCAAAATCTTCTTGGGTCCGATAGTCTGAGTCCCACTTAAATGATCCCAGGCCAGGCCTTGACCTATTAGAGGCAAAGCTATTATCTTCCAGTGAGTAGCCTGCTCTTGGAATTTTTCGGCAATCTTGGCAGCAATAGTGTCCTCAGCATGACCATTAGAGAGAAAGAGAATACTATCCGGAGAACCAGCCATAAACATACTCCCTTTTTCTAAGACACCCTTTTCAGAGCTTCCCTAATTCCTTGCATGTAAGCGTGATGAGAGATTATTCCCAGAATAATATCCGAAAGAAAGTGATGGTTATTTTTTTCCAGATAAGAAAGCAATTTTCTGATCCCTTTTTTCTCGCTCCACCCACCCAAGTTGAGCAAGCTGTCCATAAGAAAAAAGAGAGGGTGAAAGTGAGTCATCAATTTCACCTGGAAAGTAGGTTGTTTTCGGTAGAAGACCACGGCCATTCGGCCTCTCTCTTTTTCTCGGGCACATACCCGGGGAAGTTGAGCCGGAGTAACTCTCTTCCGAAGGTGATACCCAACGGCTCTCTTATTAGTCATCACTCTCAAGCCGATCTTTTTCAATCTCTCGCCCAACTCCAGATCCTCCCAACCGTACTCATTGAAATCCGTATCAAAAAGACCCGCCTGGACCAAAAATTTCTTTTTCACCGAAACGTTGCCGGTAGCAAAAAAAGCCGTGGAGATATCGGACAACTTCACCCTGGTCTGTACTCGGGGGTCAGGATCGTCCGTGTTTATCACCAGACCCCTCACTACTATCCCGGAATAATTCCGTTGAGAAGCAATATGTTCTTCCACAAAACGGTGATTGACTACCAGGTCGCTATCAGTAAAAATGATAATCTCTCCTTTAGCCCGGGCAATTCCATAGTTTCTAGCCGCGGCCGGGCCTTCCCTATTTTTCCAGAAATATCTCAGCGGGCCGGCGGAACTCAGAGATTTTATCATTCTAGCGGTGCCATCGGTAGAGCCATCATCCACCACTATGACTTCGTAGGTCTCGGAGGAGCAGCTCTGATCAAAAAGTGAGCCCAGAGCCTTCTCAAGAATTCTCTGGCGGTTATACGTAGGAATTATGACACTTGCTTGAAGGTTCAATACTTAAATCCTTTTTATTCCCTAAATTGCGCTTGATAAAGTTGGGTATAGATTCCCCCTTGAGCCAAGAGCTCCTTATGGGAACCAATCTGGTCAATTTTTTTATTATTGAGTACCACCACTCTATCAGCTCCCGTAATGGTGGAAAGCCGGTGAGCAATGATAAAGGAAGTCCGATTTTCCAGTAGCTTATCCAGGGCTTCCTTAACCTGGGCTTCGGTCTGGGTATCCAGGGCTGAAGTAGCCTCATCGAGGATGAGTATACGAGGATTTCTCAGGATAGCCCGAGCAATGGCCATTCGCTGGCGTTCCCCCCCCGACAATTTGACTCCTCTCTCCCCAATTTCAGTGTCATATCCTTGGGGTAGAGAAAGAATAAAATCATGGATATTAGCCTGACTGGCCGCAGCAATTATTTCTTCCTGGTTGGCTTCCCTGCTTCCATAGGTAATATTATCCCTGATGGTACCGCTAAAAAGAATGGTTTCCTGAGGTACAATACTTATCTGCTCTCTAAGAGAAGCTATTTTGACTTTCTTGATATCACATCCATCAATGGTGATGCGTCCCGACGCCGGATCATAAAAACGGGGTACCAGACTAACTAAGGTAGTTTTCCCCACTCCACTGGCTCCTACCAGGGCAACTTTTTCCCCCGGCTCCACGGTCAAACTAATATCTTCCAAAACTAAATCTCTCTCATTATACCCAAAAGAGACATTTTCAAATTTAATCTGACCCTTCATACAAAGCATTTCTTTAGCCTCAGGTATTTCCGTTATCTCTGGTGGGGTATCCAGTATCTCAAAAACTCTTTCGGCGGAGGCAATAGCTTGCTGGAAAAAACCATAAGCCTGGCTGATTTGAGAAAGAGGATTGACCGCTATACCAATGTAACCCAGGAAGGTGATCAACTCTCCCATGGTTAATTTACCCTGAACCACCTCTCTTCCTCCATACCATAGAATGACGATTAACCCGACAAAGGCTAGAGTTTCCATCAGTGGCGTAAGAGCCGCAATTACTCGAGCTCTTCTAATAATTAACTGGAGCATTTTTAGATTAATCCTCCGAAACCTTTCAATCTCGTGCTTTTCCATGGTAAAAGATTTGACCACTTCAATTCCACTTATTGTTTCCTCGAGTCTGGAGGAGATATCGGCCATTTTGGTTTGAACGGAACCACTGAATTTTTTTATCCAGGTGCCAAATTTGCCCATAGCCAAGGCGAGAAGAGGAAAAATCGCCAGGACACACAAAGAAAGTCGCCAATTCATATAAAATATGAATCCTAGAACCCCGATAAAAACCAGAATATTGGCAAAGAAACTGCTAAGGAACGTGGTAACGGCGTTTTGGATTACTTCAACATCGTTGACCACTCGGGAGATTATCTCGCCGGTGTGCTTTTTTTTATAAAATCCCAGGGAAAGATATTGGAGGTGACGATAAAGAACATTACGTAGGTCGGTGATTACTTTGGTAGAGACTAAATGAGTTAGATAACTCTGTCCAAAAGAAAAAAGAGCCTTTATTCCCAAAAGACCAACCAGTCCAAGAGCAATAAGATTTAAGAGATCGAGATTTTTTTCTTTGAGAAGAGCTGAATCTATTAGATTTTTTCCAATAATCCAGGGAATAGCCAGGGTGGAGAAGGAAGCACCCAGGGTACAGAAAATAGCTAAAGTCAGGGGGAGTCCATAAGGCTTAAAATAGCCAAAAATGCGGCGCACTGTTCCCATGGATCTACTCTTCTTATTCTCAACGTAATAAGTTTGGGTTTCTTAAAGGTAGCCACAAGTTTTAACTTGGGCAAATAAACGCAGGCTAAAGCCTGCGGCTACCACTCTGTCTTCGCCAAAAAAATTCCTCATTCTGTATTCCATTTCAAAAACAAGATCACCACGGTTGCCTTTGGCAACCTCGTGACGCTTCGCGGATTGCCACGCCTGCTCTTGGCAGACTCGCAATGGCAGAAGAGGGCGACTGAAGTCGCCTCTACCCGGTCCCTTCATAATTTTAGTATGACTTTGATATTTGTAAAGATAATCAGAAGACTTATTTGATTTTCCACCTTTTCTTAAATCCTCTTAGATATGACTGAAGGTCCTCTTGAAGTTGCCCGGGATCTACTACAAAAGAAGAAAGCTCCTGATAAGCTTCCTCCAAAGATCCACTTAACCAGGAACTTAATCCTTTTTTCTTTATTTCTTCAAAGTGTCCGGTATTTTCGCCTTGAAGCATTTTTAGTTGCTTCTTTTCATCTTTTTGCATGGCCCGGCGCATCTTACGGGGAAGATGATTCCTGAGAACAACTCTTAAATTTACAGTAAAGTCTTTGATTATCTCGGTCATCTCTTCTTGGGTATATTCCTTTTTTCTCCAGAATACCATTTTCCATCTCCTTTTTCAAAAAATAAAGTTGCGCCTGGCTAAATCTTCACAACACGCAACCTATATCCGTAAAAGAATTATCCGTAAAAAAATGATAAAAAGTAATTCAACATTAAACTTCAGAAGTTATCCCTTTATCATCTCCTTAATCTTCATCAAATTAATAATGTGGGCCCTTTCTCTTTCCTCCAGCTTCATAGTGATATACTTCACTGCCTGCTTAATTTGGGGAATAAGAATGTATTCCAGGGCATTTACTCTTCTGCGGGTGCGTTCAATATCCTGAGCCAGTCTTCTAACTTCATCCTCTTTTTGAGCCAATTTCAGCAAACGGGGGAAAACCCGCCAAAAATCCCTCAGCCCTTTATCCAGTCTCCAGTTAGTTCCCAGAAATCCATAACAAAAGATATCCCCTTTCAAAGAGGGCTTAAACTGGGGAGTCCTCAAAGAAGTAAAATTAGTTATCTTTAGACTAACTTCAGCTTCAGGCCACCAGAGAGCAGCTTCTATCTCCTTCTCGGAATTAATAGCCTTGGCTCCCTCAAAGTCAAGATAGATCTTACTTAAATCTGCCTCAACCTTCCTTCTAAGTTGATGAATCTCCTTGATTAATGGAAAAAACTGCTGGATAAGTTTGTCCCTCTTGTCTTCCAGAAGATCATAAGCTCTTCTGGCTGCCTGCAGTCTCTGTTTCTGCTTGAGCAGCTCCATTCGGGTGGGATTAATCTGCAGGGCCTGAGCCATGGGATAACTACTCCTTTTCTCTCAGGTATTTACTTAAGTATTCCTCTCTAATTCTCTTTAACTCGGTTTTAGGCATCATTTTCAAAAGTTCCCAGCCTAAATCAAGAGTTTGCATTACACTCCTGTCCTCATCTCTTCTCTGGGTTACAAATCGACGCTCAAATTCGTTAGCAAAGGAAAGATATTTTCTATCCATATCACTCAG
>DAOVGF010000004.1 GCA_030672545.1 Candidatus Aerophobota bacterium | reverse complement strand
GTTTAGAAGAAATTGGCCGGCGAGGTGACAACGCTGGTTGTTGCTGTATCAACCTTGCTGAAACTTACGCTGGTATGAAAGAAAAAGAAAAAGACAAAACAGATAGATTTATTGAAACCCTCTATTATTTTGAAGTGACCAAAGAGATTGCCCAGTTGGCGGGAGAACTCCGGCGAAAATATATTAAAAAAGGTATAATATTAGCTACCACTGACGTAGTTATCGCGGCTACAGCTATGAGGTATCGTTTAATACTTCTTACCAAAAATGTTAAACATTATCCCTTCCCTGAGTTAAGAATTGAAGAAATATGATTCTTTTTTTCTTGATTTTTACTCCATTTCAGATAAATTAGGAACAATCCCGGCACTATTGGGTAGCCACAAGTTTTAACTTGCGCAAAGAGGTTAGGGTAGCCGCAGGCTTCAGCCTGCGAAAAACAAGCGCAACCTAAAGGTTGTGGCTACCACAATTCTTTTGGGCAAAACTTGATTGACAAAAAGGAGGAAAGTGGATTATGAGCAGAAAGAAAAGAGGGTTATTCCAAAAATTAGCCTTGAGTACATTTTCCATTTTTCTAATGGTGAGCGTACTCCCAACTTTTTCCTCTCTAGCTCAAGAAGCGCCGCAGATTGAGGAGGTAATCTTGGTGTCGGGATCTGAAGTCCTTCCTGACGATATCAACAAGACCGTTCCTTTTGAGCAGAAGATCAAAATCTGGGCAATAATAAAAAGCGGCCAGAGTTACTACCTGGGCGGGGATGACTCTTTTCCCGAAGAGGTGAAAATCAAAGGTAAGCTCTACTCCATAAAGAAAAGTTCCCTGAAAAGATGGCCGAGAAATCGCTGGGGCGAGCCTGAGATAAACTGGTATCAGGTAATGCCCAAAATGAAGCCTTCTCAGCCTTCTACTAATTACCCCTGGTATTCTAATGTGATTACTGAGGGAGAAGCGGAAGGTCAGTGGAGAGGGTTTGATATTATTGAGTATAAGCAGATACCTCTATTCCGGCAGGGATGGTGCCTAGCTACGACTAAAAAACCGGGGACAGTGCGTTTCCGGGCTGAAGTCACCTTCCAGGGAAAGAAAATTTCCTCTCCCGGTCGACCTGATTCTTCCCAGCTCAGCGGCTTATTGCCTGAGGATTATTACCGGGGGATAAAGGCCACAGTTTGTCGGATTAGTCGTCTTTCTGATCATCCGAATAAGCTCATCAGATATTTAGAGGCTCTCCGGGGAGTTCCCTGGTGCTGGGGTCCTGACTTCCGGGACCCGCCCAAAAATACTCCTTCTGAGCACCAATCTGATTTTTCCAATCCGGTTTGTACCGAGTGCTCTGAGGTAATCATTGCTTCTCTCAGGACTATGGGGAACAAGAATGTTATGTATACCTCAGTAGAGAATATGGTAAAGGGTCTATATACTCGGGTTCTGGACGAGAGAGTCCTCACTTACCAAAAAGTTAATTTATTTGAAGACCTGGTTCCCCGGAGTTTGACTTTTCAGGAAAATTTCTATCTTAGCGGAGGGCAAAAAATCCAGATAAGAGATAATAATTTCCAGACCATCAGAGAGTTTGGAATTGATTCTCTGGAGATTCTTGACCTGACTATTTCTGCGGAAAAAGAGATATATGTAATCGGTCGGGATGAGAATAAAGTAGCCGTATATCTTCTTGATTCAGAAGGTAGAGTCAAAAACTGTATTGAGCCGGCAGTCCAGCAAAGTATCTTTCTGGGCAAGACAGAATACTTCTCCCAGGTAAAAATCCACCCCAGCGGGATTGATGTGGGCAGAGACTATCTTACTGAAAATGAGCGGCAGCTTATTTATCTACTGGTTTCCGATACTGTTTATGCTTTTACCCAGGAGGGTAAGGAGGTAGGCTCAATTTCTCTCACAGAACTTTCCTCTGGTCAGGTTCCCGTGGGAACACTGAGGCTTTACCAGGGACTTATCTATCTTCCTGTATATGATCAGGAGATACTAATCTATAATTTTCAGGGTAAGTTGCTGAGAACAATTAACTTTGAGGAACCTGTCTTAGCCTTAGAGATTAAAGAAGGGAACCTGATAATTATTCATCCCTTCCCCCTGAGAGCCGTAGTCTATGACTTAGAGGGGCACTTCTTACGGGATTTCAGTGAGAAAATCCTGGATAAAGAGAGAAGGGAAGTAAGGATCAAGATTGGCACCGCCGAGAATGAGCTAAACATTGGAGACCCTATTTTTAAGATCTCCCCCACTTTTCACACTCAACTTCTTTATCAAGACAACGGGAATAATGTTTTAGACGGTCGGGACAAGATTATTTGCGTAGGGCACGATGGGGTAGAAATTCGCCGGATGGATTCTCTAAAAAAAAAGGAATTTGTCCTGAGAAAGTTTGAAGGAATGAACTATGGCCGCGAGAATTCTGGTAGTTGATGATGAGAAAGAGATTGTCCGACTGATAAGAATTGCCCTTGTCCGGGAGGGATTCAGAGCTACCCCGGTATATACCGGAGAGGACGCCCTCTTAGAGATAAGAAAAAATCCACCGGATCTGGTTATTCTTGATCGGGTGCTTCCGGGGATAGATGGACTCACTGTTTGTCAGAAAACACGGTCCCATCCCCCAACGGAAAGGCTTCCTATTATTATGCTTACGGCGTTGGACCAGGAAGTGGACAAACTCCTGGGTCTGGGAATGGGAGCCGATGATTATCTGACCAAACCCTTCAGTATGCGAGAATTGGTGGCCAGAATCAAAGCTGTCCTCCGGCGTTCTCAGATGCCCCGGGAAAAACTGATAATAGAAAATGGAAACCTCAAACTGGATACCGCCAGACATCAGGCTTTCCGGGAAGAAAAGCTTCTCTCCTTAACTTATACCGAATTTCGGCTCTTGCAATTCTTAATGGAGAACAAAGGATTAGCCCTTTCCCGCATCTCTCTCCTAGATGAAGTCTGGGAAGAAGATTATTCCTTTACCACCCGAATCGTAGATGTTTACATCGCCCGATTAAGAGAGAAGATCGGCCTCGATCGAATTGAGACGGTGCGGGGAATTGGATACCGCTTTAAATAATTTTTCTGTTCACTAAACCCTACCAGGAAATTACTCCCCTTATCCACAAAAATCCCTTTACAAGATTTTTACATTTCTTTAACAAACATTTTACATTCATGGCTATAATGCCTAATAGATCGACAAAGGCAAACCACCGGAAACGGTGGGACGCAAAGCCAGAGGGCCCTCCCCGGCACCGAGCCGGAAAGGCAGCCGAGCCACCGAAACAAGGGAGGTAAACAAGTTGAATCAGCGGCCTCAAGTTCTCTGTCCGGAAGACTTCCCGAGCAGAGGGGAAAGTAAGAGAATAAAGAGAGAAAACAAAAATGAGTCAACCAGAAAAACCAAAAAAGGAAAATAAAATGAAAAAGTTAATCGTAGGAATCCTGGCCGTAGGGCTGTGCCTGGCCCTGGCGGGTATGGCATTGGCAGCCACCTCTGGCAATGGTGATCAGACGATCACTAGTGACGTGACCGAGGCAATAGAGTTCACAGCACCGGGTAACATTGGTAGTTTTACACTGAGTGTGGGTACGAACGAGGTCGAGAGTGGTGCGGCAGCGGTGAGTGCCAACTGCCCGTACACCCTCAGTGTGAAAGCCGCGACCGCTGAAACTGTCGAGGCAGCAGTTGACGCTAAGATGACTGCCAATAATG
>DAOVGF010000034.1 GCA_030672545.1 Candidatus Aerophobota bacterium | reverse complement strand
TCAAACTTAGTATGGGGAGTAATACTTCCGGGAACCGCCAGCACCTGGCCTCTCTCCACCTCAGTTTTATCCACACCCCGCAAGAGAACCCCAATGTTGTCTCCGGCCTGCACTTCATCAAGGGTCTTGCGAAACATCTCCAGTCCGGTAGCCACTGTTTTCCTAGTATCAGAATTCATCCCTACTATCTCTACGGGGTCGCCTATCTTAATCTTCCCTCTCTCTACTCTTCCTGTAACCACAGTACCTCTTCCGGTTATGGAAAAAATATCCTCAATAGCCAGGAGAAATGGCTTATCAACATCTCTTACTGGAATAGGAATATGGTTATCTACAGCCTCCAGTAATTTCCAAATTGGACCACACTTGGGACAGTCCTCTTTCCCACAGAGGCACTGAAGACACTGCAGGGCGGAACCAGCAACTACAGGAATTTCATCTCCGGGAAATTCATAATTGGAAAGTAGTTCCCTTATCTCTAATTCCACCAGTTCGAGAAGCTCCGGGTCATCTAACTGATCTGTCTTATTCAAGAATACCACAATAGCCGGTACGTTAACCTGGCGGGCCAAAAGAATATGTTCCCGAGTTTGCGGCATAGCACCGTCAGCGGCCGAGACCACCAAAATAGCGCCATCCATTTGGGCTGCCCCGGTTATCATATTTTTGATATAGTCAGCATGTCCCGGACAGTCTATATGGGCGTAGTGTCTCTTATCAGTTTGGTACTCTATGTGAGCAATAGCGATAGTCAAACCTCTTTCCTTTTCCTCTGGGGCATTATCAATTTCGTCCAGAGTTTTAGGAGTCGCCAGGTTCTTTTTAGCCAATAGTTGAGTTATAGCCGCTGTCAGAGTGGTCTTTCCATGATCAACATGGCCTATTGTCCCGATGTTAACATGGGGTTTAGTTCTGACAAATTTCTCTCGCGCCATATTTGCTCCTCCTTACTTAACAAATAACTAACCTTGAAAAACTTATTTCTTCCCCGAAAAACAATTCCCGATTCCTTTCTCTTCATAAATCTTGAGCGCACGTCATCACAGGTAAATCTCGCCCCTGTCCTCTCAGGGAGCCCACGACCGGATTCGAACCGGTGACCTCATCCTTACCAAGGATGCGCTCTTCCCCCTGAGCCACGTGGGCCCTTTAGTTCCTCTAAGACCGACCTAAATAATTTCCCTTTAGCCTCACAAATGGTGGGGAGGGATGGATTTGAACCATCGTAGGCAACGCCAACGGGTTTACAGCCCGCCCCATTTGACCACTCTGGCACCTCCCCAAAACTACTCGGCCTCTTCCAGTTTAGCCTGAGCTGCTGCCAGGCAAGCAATGGGAATCCGGTAGGGAGAACAACTAACATAGTCCAGTCCTATTCGATGACAGAACTTAACCGAGGAAGGTTCACCCCCGTGTTCACCGCAAATCCCTATTTCAAGATTCGGGTTGGACGCTCGTCCTTTCACCGTCCCCATCTTTATCAACTGGCCAACACCTTTCTGGTCTAATACTTGAAAAGGATCATCATTAAAGATTTTCCTTTCAATATAGGCTGGAAGAAATTTTCCTTCGGCGTCATCTCGGCTAAAACCAAAAGTAGTCTGGGTTAGATCATTGGTACCAAAAGAGAAAAAATCAGCTACTCTGCTGATTTCATCGGCGCAGAGAGCAGCCCGCGGAAGTTCTATCATTGTACCTATCTTATAGGAAAAGTCAATACTATTTTCCTCCATAACTTCACTAATTATTTGCTCCACATCTTTTCTTAGAATAGCTAGTTCCTTTTCTTCAACCACTAAAGGAATCATAATTTCAGGAATTACTTTTATTCCTTGAATAGTTAATTCTGCAGCAGCTTCAAATACCGCCCTGGTCTGCATCCGGTAAACATCAGGATAGGTAATGCCCAGACGGCATCCTCGGTGTCCCAACATCGGATTCATTTCTCGTAAATCACTTACTCGCTGCAAGAGCTTCTCTTTCGCCTTAATTTCCTCCGGATTACCTCCCAGAATTTTCAACTTGGTAATCTCTACTAACAACTCTTCCCTATTGGGCAAAAACTCGTGGAGAGGAGGATCAAGAAGACGGATAATAACCGGCAAACCTTCCATTTCCTTTAAGATTCCTTTGAAATCTTCCTTTTGCATAGGTTTCAGCTTTTCCAAAGCTTTAGTTCTTTCACCTTCGTCCTCGGCTAAAATCACTTTTTGCACAAAGGGAAGTCTTTCTTCACCAAAAAACATGTGTTCCGTTCGACAAAGACCAATTCCCTCGGCCCCCAATTGCCTGGCTAATGTGGCATCTTGAGGTGTATCAGCATTGGCTCTTACTCCCAGAGTCCTCACCTCGTTTGCCCATTTCATAATCTGACGAAACTCATCAGTTAACTCAGGTTTTAGGGTAGGAACCTTTCCTTTAAGTACCTTTCCTTCGGTACCATCAAGAGTAATATAGTCTCCCTCCCGGAAAACCTGGCCGTCAACAGCAAATTCCTCTTCTTTTTCATCAACTTTAATAGCTTCACATCCTGCCACACAGGATTTTCCCATCCCTCTGGCTACTACCGCCGCGTGAGAAGTCATTCCTCCTCGGGAGGTAAGTATTCCTTGAGAAACCGCCATGCCGTGAATATCTTCCGGAGAAGTCTCCGCCCGGACTAGAATAACCTTCTTGCCATCACCAGCCACTTCCACGGCCCGATCGGCCGTGAAGACAATTATTCCTGTTGCTGCCCCTGGTGAAGCAGGTAAACCCCGGGCTAAAACTTCGACTTTGGCTTGTGGATCAATTCTGGGATGAAGAAGTTGGGTAAGTTGGGCAGGATCCAATCTAAGAAGGGCTTCCTGGCGGTTGATTAAATTTTCTTTCACCAGGTCATAACCAACCTTTACCGCGGCCTGAGCTGTCCTTTTCCCCGTTCTTGTCTGTAGAAGATAAAGTATATTTTTTTCCACGGTAAATTCAAAATCCTGAACATCTCGGTAATGTTTTTCCAGACGCTCGGTAATTTCTTTAAGCTCTTGGTAGACCCGTGAATTATCCCTTCTTAATTGAGAAAGAGACTGGGGAGTTCTGATTCCAGCTACCACATCCTCCCCTTGAGCATTAACCAGATATTCACCGTATAATTCCTTAACTCCGGTAGCTGGGTTTCGGGTGAACCCTACACCCGTGTAGGAATCCTTTCCCATGTTTCCAAAAACCATAGCCTGAACATTAACTGCGGTACCCCAGTGATCAGGAATTTTGTTTATCTGACGATAACTTATAGCTCTTTTATTATTCCAGGAAGCAAATACTGCATCTCTGGCCATCTCCAATTGTCGAAAAGGATCTTCAGGAAATACTTGGCCTGTCTCTTGTTTCACCAATTCCTTAAAATCCCCTACCAGTTCCTTTAGATCCTGAGTACCCAATTGTACATCTTCTTTGACTTGCCGAGATTTTTTCTTCTCCTCTATCAATTTCTCAAACTTTTCTCTCTCAATTCCCAGCACTACGTCACCAAACATCTGAATAAGTCTGCGATAGGCATCATAAGCAAACCGTTCGTTGGCAGTTTGTTTGATCAACCCTTTAACAGTATCATCATTCAAACCTAAATTCAAAACTGTATCCATCATTCCCGGCATAGATATTCGGGCACCGGAACGGACAGAAAGCAAAAGAGGATTTTCACTATCACCAAACTTCTTACCCACAGCTTGCTCAATTTTTCTTAAATTGTCTCTTATTTCTTCATCGAGACCTTCCGGATAACTCCCTTTATCGCTATAAAAAATGCATACTTGGGTGCTTATGGTAAGACCCGGGGGGACTCGTATTCCCAAATTAGCCATTTCAGCAAGATTAGCTCCTTTTCCCCCAAGAATATTTTTCATTTGAGCCGAGCCGTCAGCACACCCTTTTGCAAAAAAATAGACATACCCACCCATTCTTTTCTCCTTAAATCTGCTCCAAAAATTCTTTATCTTAATATACTATCTGTGTTGGTTAACTCCTCAAGTTACGTTCGAAGAACAACTCACCCCAACCGGAAAGCAGGCACTTTGCGCCCCGGCTGATGCCATACATTATAATAAACTTCAAAGAAGAGTCAAGAGCCCCGCATTAAATTCAGACACGAATCAAAATTCCCAACATTAATCTCTCTACACCTCATTGAATACCTTAATAGATTCCTTCCCCTGGTGAATTGTGGCTATCGTCATCGACCTAGTGGGAGGAACCAGGTTGTATCTTGGAATTACAGGCGACTGACTCCCCTTTATATCAAAAAGAGTACTAGTTTAGAGTTCATAAAGGTAGCCGCAAGTCTTAACTTGCGCAAAGGGGTTATGGTAGCCGCAGCTTTCAAGCTGCGCAAATAAACGCAGGCTGAAGCCTGCGGCTACCCCTCTATCTTGGCCAAAAAAAATGTTTCCTCGGGAACACCCAAGGCTCCCTGAACCTTACTTTTTAGGGAAACTTACCTGTTATCAAAAAGAAGACGGACTATGTTGATACTGCCCCGCCGAAGGGGTACTTACTGGTTAAGTTCCATAAGCCGTCTGGCACATTCGTTGGCGACTTTACGATCAGGCGATTCATCACCGGGCATTGTCGCCCAACCTCTTTCTTCCACATAACCGGTTCTCTTCCAGGAGCTTGTTTCTTTCAACTCCTTGAGTCGCTCTTCCCTGTTTGGATCCTGCTGAAACTGTACGACACAAATCGCCGCCAGACGGTCTACAACAGCCTTTTCAGCCATTTCCTCGGCTGTAGCTCTGGCAGAGCTGCTGGTCACTACCCATCCTGCCGAGAAAATGACAATAGCCAGCACAATTGCGCCAACCACTATACCCCACACAAACGGTTTTATCGATTCTTTTCTCATCTTAGATCTCCTCATAGATTTAAATTTGAAACAACCATCCCTTCGACTTCAAACTTTCTTACCTACGGATTGCCAGAACTGCTTATTTAGCGGAGATTCCCTTAAGGTATTTGAAGAAATCAGTCTCCGAAGTGAGAACCAAAGTGGTTTCTTTATCCAAGGCTTCCCCATAAGTCTCCAGAGTCTTGGAAAAAGAATAAAACTCCGGATCTTTGGAATAGGCCTGAGCGTAAATCTTGGTGGCCTCAGCATCCGCCTTTCCCTTGATCTCCTGAGCTTGCCTGTAGGCTTGCGAGGTAATCTTCTCTAACTCCTTTTCTCGTCTTCCTTCGATTTCTGCTTTTTTCCCCTGACCCTCGGAGCGGTACTGAGCCGCTACTCGCTTCCTCTCAGAAATCATCCGAGCATAAACCTTTTGCCGAACCTGTTCCACATAATTAAGCCTCTTTATTCTCACATCTACTAATTCCATTCCGTAGCGAGGAGCAATTTTGGCCGCGTCTTCCAGGATGAAGCGGGTTATTTGGTCTCGTCCCAGTTTTACCTCACTCATCTCCTCACCGGCCTGTATTCCCAACTCGGTGGTGACAAACTCACGGTTAGAGTCCCGAACAATTTCGTAGAGAAGATGACTGGTGATTTGATCCCGCGTAACCGAGTCAATAATATCGTCTAATCTAGCCAGAGCGGTCCGTTCGTTGCCTACTGACTCAAGGAATTTCAAAGCATCTACTATCTTCCAGCGAGCAGTCGTGTCCACCCAGATATATTTCTTGTCTTGAGTAGGAATCTGGGTGGGACTACCATCCCAGGTAAGCAGGCGCTTTTCGAAGTAGTTTACTTTTTGAATAAGAGGCTTCTTCAAATACAGGCCCGCCTGGGTTATAGGCTCACCAATGGGTTCCCCAAACTGAGTAATAACCACCTGCCAGCCTTCATTGATAGTATAAAGTGAGCCACTTAGAATAATCAGACCGATTATCACCACCACCGCGATTGCAATCCATTTTTCCGGTCTCATTTAGCGCCTCCTTCCTCATCTAGAGAGAGCAAAGGTAAAATCCCCTTTTGCTCGATATCGATAATGTACTTACGGCCAACCTGGGGAAGAATTTGCCTGAGAGTTTCCAGATAAAGTCTTCTTTTGGTCACATCCTTGGCTTTGCGGTACTCTTCCCATAAAGCCATAAATCTATTGGTATCTCCGGCGGCCGTATTGACCAGACCAATGGCATAACCCTCCGCCTGGCTGATAGTTCTATCAGCTTCCCCCTTAGCTCGGGGAATTACCTCATTATATTTCTGCCAGGCCTGATTGATAGTCTCCTCCTTTTCCTGTCGGGACTCGTTAACCTCGTTAAAGGAAGGCTTAACTAGATCAGGCGGATTCACATCCTTGAGCTTAACGGCAGTAATTCTAATTCCGGACTGGTAAGAATCCAGAATCTCCTGGAGCTTTCTCTGGGCTACCTCGGTTACTTCCACTCTTCCTACCGTTAACACCTCATCTACGGAGTGATCTCCCACTACCTCGCGCATAACTACCTCCGATACATCCCGGACCGTACTATTCACATCTTTTACCTGGAAAAGGTATTCCAGAGGATTGTTTATTCGGTATTGAATTATCCATTCCACCACCCCTACATTAAGGTCTCCGGTAAGCATCAAGGATTCCTCGTCAAAGCTCCTGGGAGAATAGATAGTCTTTATCCCGGCCTGCAGGGTACGAAAACCAAACTCTTCCTTGAATACGTGTTTCACTCTTACTGGGGTGGCGGTCTCGGCAAAGGGTATCTTCACATGGAGTCCGGGGTCGGTCATTCTAACATAACGGCCGAACCGCTTTATCACCACAATTTCATCCGGACCAACCGTGTAAAAAGTTGAAAACAACACTATCAAGATAATTATTCCTATCACGGCCAGGGCCACCCATTTTTTCTTTACTGGAAAAGCGGGATTAACCTTTACCTCTTCTTCATATTCCATTTTATCCTCCTATTTTGTCTCTTCAAGTTCTCCTTAAAATAGTTTAGCTTTCATAAAGGTAGCAGTAATTCTAAGTATATCAGATGAGATTGAAATAGCAAGCAAAAAAAACCTACGCTTGACTATTTGAGCAGAGAGAATAGAATAATTTACAATCAGTTTAGGTTGGAATACTAAGAAAAGATAGGGGGAGTTTTTTGAAAAACAATATAGTAAAAATGGCCCAGGAGGCTAAAAAGGCCAGCCGAATACTTGCCCATCTCTCCTCGCAAAAAAAGGAGGAGGTTCTACTCTTAATGGCCCATCTCATCAAGGAAAATGGAGAGAAAATTAGAGAGGAAAATGAGAGGGATCTAAAAGAGGCCAAAGAAAAAAAATTGTCTCCTGCCCTCATTGACCGACTCACTTTAAGTAATTCAAGGATAAGCAAAATATCCATCAGTCTAAGAGAGATAGCTCAAATGGAGGATCCCATTGGAAAAATTGAGAAAATGGGGAGACGGCCAAATGGCCTCTTAATCGGAAAGATGACCGTTCCTCTGGGAGTAATAGGCATTATTTACGAGGCCAGACCTAACGTCACCGCAGATGCCGCGGCTCTGTGTCTAAAATCCGGTAATTCCGTCATTTTGAGAGGAGGCTCTGAGGCTCTGAATTCTAATATCGCGCTAACCGATCTTTTGCAAGAAGCTCTTTACCAAAGCGATCTCCCACAGGCAAGTATCCAACTAATAAGAACTACCGACCATCAGACAGTTATGGAAATGCTCAAATTAAATGAGTATATCGACGTGATTATCCCGAGAGGAGGGGAAGGCTTGATCAGAACAGTAACCGAAAACTCTACTATCCCGGTAATAAAGCACTACCAAGGAGTTTGTCACATCTATGTAGACAGTAATGCTAATTTGAGAATGGCGGAAGAAATATGCTTCAATGCCAAAGTTCAACGGCCGGGAGTCTGTAACGCTATGGAGACATTACTGGTTAACGAAAAAATAGCTGGAGAATTCCTTCCCCTGATGATTAAAAGATTTACAGAAGCGGGAGTAGAAATCAGAGGTGATGAAATGTCCCAGAGGATAGTTCCGGAAATCACCTTAGCCTCCGAGGAAGACTGGTACACTGAATACCTGGACTTGATTCTTTCCCTAAAAGTTGTCCGGGGAATTGAGGAGGCTATTGAACACATTAACCATTATGGATCAGGCCACTCTGACGCTATAGTTACCGAAAGTTACTCGCAGGCCGGTAAATTCTTGAATGAAGTTGATTCTGCGGCTGTTTATGTAAATGCCTCTACCAGATTCACCGACGGAGGGGAGTTCGGGTTAGGAGCGGAGATAGGTATAAGCACACAGAAATTACACGCTCGAGGACCTATGGGAGCAGCCGAACTTACCAGCCGGAAGTTCATCATATTTGGCCAAGGACAAACAAGGAAATAAGTAGTAAAATTGAAGATAATTAAGATCAATCCTTATCGAATGGAAGAAACAAAAATTAGAGAAGCCGTTTACTTAATTAAAGAGGGAGGCATTGTAGCTCTACCTACGGATACCGTTTACGGCCTGGCTGTCAATGCAGAAAACCCAGAGGCGGTTAGCCGACTTTACAGAATTAAGAAGAGAAATAGATTAAAACCCTTAATTCTCTTCTTAAAGGACCAGCAAAGACTACCTGCTTTTGCCCGTCGGATACCTCTGTCAGCCCAGAAATTGATTAATCAATACTGGCCTGGTCCTTTAACCATAGTATTCGAAGCCGCTCATAATAGAGTTTCTAAATGCTTAATTAGTCCGGAGGGAAAAATAGGAATGAGAATTCCATCCCATCCCATTCCCAGGCAAATCCTGGAACAAAATAGTTTTCTTATGGGCACCACCAGTGCCAACATTTCGGGGAGCTCTGCTGTTACCAATGCCCATGAGATTTCCTCCCAGTTGGGAGAGAAAATTGATCTTTTAATTGATAGTGGACCAGCCTTGTTAGGATTAGAATCCACTGTAGTAGATGTTACCACCTCACCTTGCCATTCACTTCGGGAAGGATATATATCTTCTGAGGAAATATACAAGATATCTAGAAAGAAAAGTAGCCTTCTCTTTGTTTGCACGGGGAACACCTGCCGCAGTGCCATAGCTGAGGTTACCTTTAAGAACATGTACCCGGATAAGAAACTCCATATTGCTTCCGCCGGAACCGATGCCCTAGAAGGTCAAAGAGCCTCATCTCTGACTATAGAACTAATGAGGAGACGGGGAATTAATTTATCCGGCCACCGAAGCCACCGATTAAATCCACAAACAATAGAGATCTTTGACCTTATTCTGGTGATGGAAAAGAAACACCTAAAAAGAATAGTCCAGCTCTCTCCCTGGGCCAAGAAAAAGGTTTATCTGCTCAAGAATTTTGCCTCAGCGGAGAATGAGGACATACCAGATCCTATTGATGGTGATATTAGCAGTTACCAAAAAGTTCTAAAAGATATCGAAGATGAACTCAGAAAGATCGAGGAAAAATTAAGATGAGATTAAATAATGATACCTCCTCGTCTGATAAGCGCCCAGATTGGAATGAGTACTTCATGCAAATTACCCATCTGGTAGCCACTCGCTCCACTTGTCTCAGGCGCAAAGTAGGGGCGTTACTGGTAAAGAACAAAAGGATTTTAGCCACTGGTTATAATGGGGCACCGCGTCATCTTCCTCATTGCATTCAAACAGGATGTCTGCGAGATAAATTAGGTATTCCTTCGGGTCAACGCCAGGAAATTTGCCGAGGTTTGCATGCTGAACAAAATGTTATCATTCAAGCAGCTTTATACGGAATTAATACCGATGCCTCTACTCTTTATTGTACTCATCAACCCTGCCTTACTTGTAGCAAAATGATCATTAATGCTGGAATCAAAAGGGTTTTTTTCCAGGGAGACTACCCAGACAAATTGGCCGCAGAGATGCTCAGTGAGGCAAAAATAGAACTTTTTAAATACGGAGATAAAAATGGCTGAACAAACCCTTAAGAGAATAGAAAAAGCCGAGCAGGAAGGAGAGAAACTACTGGCCATTACCAAGAAAAAGTGTCAAGAGATCAGGGAAAGAGCCCACCAGGAAGGAGAGAACATTATTTCCAGGGCTAAAGCAGAAGCTAGGGAAAAAGGTGCCCGCATAAGAGAAAAAGTTTCGGAAGAAATCAAGCAAGAGACCGGAAAAATCAAAACTCAATTCAACGAAAAGGAAGCAGAGTTAAAAAACCCTAACAAAAAATATGTCCGAGAAAAAGCCATAAGATTTATCTTGGAAAAAGCTCGGGAAACCTGGGAAAAACCTCAGTCCCTCAACTCAAGGTGGTAGAATGGCTATAGCTGAAATAAAAAAGATAACCATAATTGGGCAAAAAGAGAATCATCGTCAGATAATGACTAAGCTAAGTCGCTTGGGAGTTGTTCAACCCAGACCTCTGAAGGAAAATCCTACTCTCTCTTTATACCAGAAAAATGAGGTATCTACCAGAGAGGTAGAGGAAATTCTTAGTAAACTGCAATCCATCATAAATTTTCTGGGAAAGTTTGAAAAAAAGGGGTGGGGATTGAGTTTCTTCCCTTCTCGGGTAGTTGTATCCGAAAAGGATTACCGGATCTGGATAGACAAATTTGACTGGAAAAATCTCTACCATAAATGCAGGGTCTGGGAAAAGGGGATTCAAGACCTAGCTGAAGATAAGAATAAGCTGACAGATAGAAAATCCTCTCTCGAGCCCTGGTGTAAGCTACCTTTTTCTCTGACTCACCTGGAGAAAAGCAAATATCTCAGTTATCAACTAATGATTGTTCCTCGGGAAAAAGGAGAAAAGCTTGAGAAACAGATAAGAAAAGAAAAGGAGATGGAAATTTATCCTCTGGGAGAAATCGGGAGTAAATCATACTTCCTTTTGATTTATCTGAAGGAATTTCAGAAGAGAGTAGATTCTGTTTTTCAGGAATACAAAGTAGAAAAAGCCGGACTAATCCTCAGGGATACCCCCCCAGTTGAGATAAGGCAGATTAATAGCCGAATCAGTAAAATTGAAGAGGAAACAAGTAATATTCTAAAAGAATCCCGAAGAGCAGCAGAAAATGTGGTCAAAATAATGGCTCTCTTTGACCATTTCTACAATGTCCTCCAGGAAAGGAAAGCCTCCTCTTGCCTGGGCTTTAGTCGATACACTTTTGCCCTGGAGGGATGGATTAAAAAAGAAGATGTACCTCACCTGAAGAGTGAGCTGGCCGATAGCTCCCTGGAAGTAATAATTGAGAAACCCGGTAAAAAAGAAGAGAAGCATATCCCCGTGGCTTTGACTAACCGCAGACTCTTTCAACCCTTCGAGCTGGTTACTCACCTTTATGGCTTACCCCGTTACCTGGAAATAGACCCTACATCCTTTCTAGCTCCTTTCTTTGCTCTCTTTATGGCCCTCTGTCTAACAGATGGGGGATATGGAATTATCCTGGCTCTTCTGGCTTACATTATCCCCCGGAAAATGGAAGTAGGAAAAGAAGGAAGAAAACTTTTTTCCATACTTTTCTTAAGCGGCTTGCTGACTATTGGGGTAGGATTAATTACCGGAGGAATATTTGGTTTTCAGTTTTCTAATCTTCCCGGCTTTTTGCAAGCTGCTCAGCATCTCCAACTTTTCAATCCGATGGAGCAACCCATGATATTTCTGGCAGTAGCACTGGGAATAGGAATTATCCATCTTCTTTTTGGCATAACCCTGAATTTCACAGAAAAGCTCAAAAAAAGAGATTTAGTCTCGGCTTTCTTAGACCCTTTTCCCTGGATAATTGTCATTATTGGTCTGGTCTTAATGCTTGGACCTACTGCTAAGAACTTTTTCTTCTCCTCCCCTCAAGGGCCCTCAGGAAATCCTTCTCCTGCCAGCATGAGTTTGTCTTTCTCCTGGGAAAACCTTAGTTCAGTATGGTCATTTCTACCAGTATATTCAAAAGCTGGGGCCATAATGTTTCTTTGGGGAATAGTAGTACTTTTCTTTTTTGCCGGAAGAAAAAGTAAAAATCCTTTTATGAGACTGGCCAAGGGGGCCTACGAACTTTATGGCCTTCTTCAATTACTTGGAGATATCCTGTCTTATTCCCGACTTTTAGCTTTGGGATTGGCCACCAGTGTTATCGCCACCGTAGTGAATACCATAGCAAGAATGATGTCCGGTACTCCCATTATTGGCCCCATACTTATGGTTATTATTCTCATTTTGGGTCATTTAGCTAACCTGGTAATTAACTGCCTGTCAGGATTTATTCATACTTCTCGTTTGCAGTTCGTGGAGTTCTTTACCAAATTCTATGAGGGCGGAGGTAAGGAGTTTTCACCTCTGCGCCGAGAAGGGAAATACTTGAAAATCATTTCCTGAATGGAAAGGAGCCTAAATTGTTGGATTTTATCTTCTATTTACCTACCCGGATTATTTTCGGGTCGGGAGCTATTGAGAAAACTGGTAAGGAAGTGGCCGAACTTGTCCATAAGGTAATCATAGTTACGGGAAGGACATCGGCCAGAAAAATGGGTTTTCTGCAAAAAGTAGAAAACTCCTGTGCGGCCGCGGGAGTTACTACCGTCCTCTTCGAGGAAGTTGAGCCAAATCCTTCTTTAAAAACCGTAGAGCGGGGGACCGAGGTAGCCAAAAAGGAAAACTGCCAGGCTATAATAGGACTGGGTGGAGGTAGTGCTCTGGATGCCGCCAAAGCCATTGCTCTCCTTTGCACCAATCCACCTCCCTTAACCCAATACTTTGGAAAAAACAAAGCTCCCCATCCGGCTCTTCCTCTAATAGCAATTCCCACCACTGCCGGAACAGGAAGTGAAGTGACTCCGTACGCAGTCCTTACCAATACTGAAAAAGAACCTCATCAAAAACAGATCATTGCTGAGGACTCCATTTTCCCCCGTAAGGCCCTGATAGACCCGGAATTGACTTTATCTCTTCCTCCCGATATCACCACTGACACTGGTATAGATGCCCTCTCTCATGCCGTGGAAAGCTATACATCCAATCGTGCCTTTACTTTGGTAGAAGGACTGGCTAAAGAGTCCATTACCCTACTATCTAAGAATCTTCCCTCCATCAGGAAAAATCCTGAGAACCTACAACTCAGATCCTCAATTCTCTATGCTTCTCTCCTGGCCGGTCTATGTATTGCCCAGACTGGAACTATCCTGGTGCACGGGATGGGATATCCCCTGACCTCAGAGTTAGGACTAACCCACGGGAGAGCTAACGGATTGCTCCTTCCCTGGGTCTGCCAGTTTAACCTCAAGAGCGCACCGAAGAAATTTGCTCAACTGGCCCAGGCCCTGGGTGAACGAACAGAACATCTAACCATAGAGCAGGCCGGGGAAAAATCGGTTGAGGCTCTTTCTCGACTTCTGGATAAACTCGGGATTCCTAAAAGGCTAAGTCCTGGCTTGATGAAAGAGGAAACTCTAAAAAGGTTTTCTCAAGAAATGATGAAAAACCAGCGAAAACTGGCCAATAACCCGCGCTTGCCAAATCTCCAGGATATAATGAATATTTATCAAAAAATCCTTTAAGAAAATGGGAGGCTAAAGCCTCCCCTACACCCAATGGGAGTGACCCTGAAATGTCTGAGCGACTTTTGGGAAATTGGAGCTAATGAACCGATGCAGGTCTATAGCGTTGATGAGATTACTGCCTATATCAAGAACACTCTGGAAGGTGACTTTACTCTTCAAAACATCTGGGTAAGAGGAGAAATCTCCAGTTTCAAGATTCCCTCGCGTCACCTATATTTTTCTCTTAAAGATAAGATAAGTCTCCTTTCCTGCGTGATGTTTCAGGATAAGAAGCAGAAGTTGGAGTTTCCCCTGGAAAATGGCCTGGAGGTAATTATCCGGGGGAATATTGGTGTCTACAAACCTCAAGGAAGGTACCAACTTTACGTTGAGGAAGTATTTCCAGTGGGGCGAGGACTTCTTTATTCACAGCTTGAGAAACTGAAAAAAGAACTTAAAGAAAAGGGCTATTTTTCTCTCGAGCATAAAATTCTCTTGCCCTTCCTGCCTCGCAGAATAGGAATAGTTACCTCCCTTGACGGAGCGGCCCTCAGGGATATCCTTACCACTCTAAATTCAAGATTCCCTAATCTGGAAATCACTTTAGCTCCTTGCCGAGTTCAAGGAAAAGAAGCCGCCGAAGAAATTACCCGAGCTATAAATGAGCTAAATGAGTACGGAAAAGTGGATATAATTATTGTAGGGCGGGGCGGAGGATCTATGGAAGATCTTTTGGCTTTTAACCAAAAGATAGTAGCGGAGGCGATATATAACTCTAAAATTCCTATTATTTCGGCGGTGGGTCACGAAATAGATTTAACTATATCAGATCTTGTCGCTGATGAACGAGCTCCTACACCCACGGCAGCCGCGGAACGAGTAGTTCCCAAAAAAGATAATCTTTCCTCTATCCTCAATGAGGCAAAGATTAAATTGGTAAGGGTTCTGGAAAGACAAATTAGCCGAGAGAATAAAGAACTAAAAAAACTAAAAAGATCTCTTTTCTTGAGGCATCCTGAAAAAAGAACCCGGGAGACTAAGCTAACTTTGGACGAGCTTAGAAGTAGATTTTCTCACCTTTTGAAACAAAGAGTGAGACTGGATCAGGCACGTCTTAGCAGTTCGATCCAGAACCTCTGGCAAGCTTCTCCGGAGAAGAGGATTATGTTGTCCCAGGAAAGGCTGAGGAGATTGTCCGAGAAATTATCTGCTTGGGTAAAGATAACTTTCGATAGAGAAAAGCAAAGGATTATCTCCCTTCACCACAGAATGAAGGATTTATCCCCTTTATCTATTCTTGAGAGAGGTTACAGCATTTGCTTTAGCTACCCCGAAGAGCTCATAATAAGAAAAGCTGCTCAAGTCAGACCAGGAAATTCCGTAAAGATAAAGCTATACCAGGGACAAATTTATTCACGAGTATCCAAAATAGAGGAGGAAGAAAGTGAAATTTGAGGAGGCTATGGAAAAGCTTCAGGAAATAGTTCATCATCTGGAAGCTGGGAACCTCCCTTTGGAAGAATCCCTTCAAAAGTTTGAAGAAGGAATAAAGTTAATCGATTTTTGTGAAAAGAAACTCGATGAGGTAGAAAAGAAAATTCAAGTTTTGACCAAGGAAGACGGTAAATTTAAACTGGAGGAGTGGCAAGAAAAGGAAAAGAAACCTAATTCTTTGCCATCAGAAGATGAAGAAGAGAGAAACCTTCTTTTTTGATGAGTTAAATCAAAAAACCTTTTTGATGACTTTGAGACTAAAAACATAAAGGTGGAAAATGTTAGGAGTTTTAGGAGCGGTTTTTGGACATAGACTATTCCTTTCTGTTCTCTCTTCCTGGACAATAGTTCAGGCAATCAAAGTGATAATACCCCTGATAAAGGAAAAAAAGTTAAAGTGGTATAGATTTGTTGAACCCGGAGGAATGCCATCCTCCCATGCCGCGGCCGTGATTGCCCTCCTTGCAGGAGTGGGAATACTGGAAGGATGCGGCTCGACCATCTTTATCCTTGCTCTCATTTTTGCCCTGGTTACCATTTATGAAGCCATTGGGGTAAGAAAAACAGTCCAGGAACAGGCGGAATTACTGGATATAATAATTAGAAAAAATCCACCCAAGAATTTTGTCCGGAGTAAGCTGAAAAAGTCCTTAGGGCATACTCCTCTTGAAGTGGGAGTGGGAATAGTTATAGGCTTTATCATTAGCCTTATCTGGATGACCTGAAGGAGAAAATATGTGGGAAAAAGTGGGTATAATATTAAACCAGGAAAAAAAAGATATTTACCGAAATGCTTCCCGGATAATCCAATGGCTGAAAAAAAGAAAAATAAAGGTTTTTGTTCTTCCCCGGTTAGCTCAAAAACTTCCCTCCTGCCAGAGTCTCAGTCTGGAAGAAATGAGAGAAAAAGTTGATTTTGTTATTACTCTGGGAGGAGATGGTACTATTTTCCGGGCAGCCCGTGAATTTGCTTCCTATCAGATTCCTCTCATCGGTATTAATCTCGGTGGGTTGGGATTTCTTACCGAAATTACCTTAGCCAATTTCGAGAGAGGGTTATCCAATGTCCTGGAAGGTAAATACACCATAGAGAACCGACTGATGCTTTGGACCTCTGTATTTAGAGAAGGTGTGCCCGTGGAGAATTTCATCTGTCTAAATGATGTGGTCATTGGGAAATCTTCTCTACCTCGCATTATCAACTTGAAAACCTTTGTCAATAACGAACTGGTGACCACCTATTCCGCTGATGGCTTGATTGTTTCTACACCCACTGGCTCAACCGCTTATTCACTTTCAGCGGGCGGACCGGTGGTCCATCCCGGTCTCAAAGTGGTGATCCTTTCCCCCATTTGTGCTCACACTCTGGCCGTCCGTCCCTTAATTGTCTGCCAGAATGATGAGATAAAAGTTGTCTTGCAACCCCCGGCTCCCGAAGCACTGCTCACCATAGACGGTCAAGTGGGCTTCCCTCTTTTGGAGATGGATATCATAAGAATTCACCAGGCTCCCTTTGAGACTCGACTGATTAGACTACAAGAAAGTCCTTTCTTCAAGGTTTTGCGTACTAAACTGGGATGGAGAGGAATTAGTTATAAAGGCGGCCGAAAATGAACTTAATTATAGCCATTTCTCAAAATTCTTTTCGCCAGGCCATTAGAAGTAAGATTTTTGTTGTCCTTCTGTTTTTTTCCCTGGGCCTAATCTTATTCTCTAAACTATTTGAATTTTTGACCTTTACTGCTGAAACAAAACTGATTAAGGACATAGGACTGGCCAGCATTGCTCTTGTTTCTGCTCTCCTGGCTATCTTACTTGGATCAGGAGCCATTAGCGGAGAAATTGAAAAGAAAACTACTTACACCCTTTTTTCTAAACCGATAAGTAGAATCAGCTTTATCCTGGGCAGTTTTTTGGGAGTGACATGGAGTATCCTTCTAAGCTTGGTTGTTACGGGTACAACTCTTTTTTTGCTTCTGTTTTTTAAGCATTACTCGGTAGAAAAAGAACTGCTAATAGCTTTCTTTTTCATCTTTTTGGAGAGCAACGTGATCATCTCCCTAGCGCTAATGTTTTCCAGCTTTTCTTCTTCTACTTCTACCAGTACTCTTTTTTGCTTCTTAGTCTATCTGCTGGGTCACTTCCATCCCCAACTTAAGTATCTGGGACAAAAAATGGAGGATATTCCTCTAAAATGGCTTTTTCAATTTATGAGCTGGATCCTGCCTAATCTGGAATACTTTAATGTAAGGGAGCAAATAAGCAGAGGACTTCCTATAGAAATAGGATATATTGGGAAAGCTACTCTTTATTGTTTTATTTACTCCTGGGCGGCAATTCTTCTCGGTTATTTATTCTTAAGAAAAAAAGAACTATGAATTAGCGAATAACGGGATGAATCTGGTGGGCTGAGCTGAATATCCTGGAATCTCTTCTCGATACTTTGGGCAAAAAGAAAATCCAAGTGGGCGTTGGATTGAGGAGAAAAACCCATCGATCGCCTCCAGACATCAGGACTTTCCATACATAGATAGCAAAAAACTTTATCATCGACCTGCTTTATCTGATTAATTATCTTTTTATACAGGTGAAGGCGTATGGGTCTAAGATAACGCATCTTTCCGTCAAGACCTCTGATCATTTCCTCATAGATTAAGCGGCTGGAGGGAAACCTTTTCTGGATAATCTCTTTAAGAGAAGGAGGAAAGCGAAGAGAACCCAGGCTTATCCAGACAATTCCCTGGGTAGATACCCGGGAAAAGAGCATATCCAAGAGACGCCGATACTCTTTCTCCCACCCAGGAAATATAAGAAGAGGGTCGAAATGGAATCCCACCTTATATCCTTTGCTCTGAACCCGCTGGGCTGCTCTAATCCTTCTTTCCAGACTAACTGTCCCCCCTTCTTCCTTTTGGATAATCTTTTGAGGATTTAGCGACCAAGATACCACCAAATTTGGAGGAGGCTCCACATCCAGTAGATGATCAATATCGTCGGTTTTGGTTTTGAACTCAAAAATCACATCTTTTCTGTCAGCAAAGTATTCTATTAGCCACCCAGACAGGGGAACCAGAGACTCCAAGGCCAGACTATCTGTCAGTTCACCTGTACCAATCCGGAAAAGCCGTCCAGGAAAATGGCCCAGATAATCGTTAACTTGATCAAACATATCCTCAAGATTAGCATATACTCTCAAGAAAGGATTGTTCAAATATGTCTGAAGAATACAATAACTACAATCAAGAGGACAACCCATCACTGGATTTAGAATGTGATATTGACAGCATAGATAGTCCCGGCTCGTCCCCGGGCAGGGTTTAAGAAAATCTCCCTCAAATCTGCTTACCAAGATAATCTTTTTGCCTTGCCCAAGAGAAACATGGCCTGACTTCTCCCAAAGAAGTTTTGAAGCCGGAATAAACTCGAGGATATCCGATGAGACAGAGGCAATTATTTGCTGAGTGAGCGGATAATCTACTGTCTCTGGGTCAATATATATCTTCTCAACAAACTTTCTTTTCATAGTTTCTCCAGAAGTCTTGTCAGAATAAAAATGTTTCTACCATTGGATAAATCCTTAATTAAGCCCTGGATTTCCTCCGGGGTGGTAATATTCAGAAGAAGTTTCAAGCCTGGCCGCTCCAGAGATTCATCCCAACTCAAATAATGGGGACAGCTTATCTTTAACCCCTTTTTGATAATCTTGAGCTCTTGATTAATTTTCATTAGTTCCGGATATCTTTTCTCCTTGATCAATTTTTTTAGTTGAGACAATCTATTACCTCGGGAATTGGTATCACCCTGAAGGAACTGCGACCAGTTCATTTCCTTAAAGATTTGATAAACAAATTGATTATCTCTTCTTGAAATTTCCCTTAAATCTGCTATTATATTTTGCAACTCAAGACCTCGTAGTCTAAACTCCTCGGCCACATCTACCAGAAGGTTCTGCTCCTGGTGCGAGAGACCCTTGAACATCTGAATTTGTTTAAGGGAAAGTTGATGTCTGGAAAAGTAATTTAGGGTAGAAGAAGAAAAATTCAGTATCTCTAAATAAGACTCGAGGTAATATTCATTAGCCGGGAGATCCAGAAGGGGTAAGTAATACTGAACTATACAAGGTCGAGGAATTCTTAGCTTCTTCAGAATCAGAAGAGCCCTAACTTTTTCCAGAAGTCGATACTCCCGGAAATGGGAAAGAAGAGCAATTTCAAAGGTGAGTTCCGGACTAATTTTCTCATCCAATATTCTCACCGGAACCTGGGATAAACCTAAAGCTTTAGCTATCTGAAAACGTTTAAATCCCAAGATGATACAATGAGTATCTCTTTTTTTTTGTACCATAAGGGGATGAATAATTCCCACTTGACTGATGGACTTCTGGAGACGAGAATAATTTTCCTCATCGGTAAAACGAAAAGTCTCATCTCGCTTGTCTATTTGGTCCAGCTTCAGAGAAGTAAATATATACTTTGTTTTTATCTTGGGGTAAAAAGGAAAAATGTCTCCGCTCATTAGTGTAATTATCCCCACTTTTAATCGGTCTTCTTTCTTGGCCCAGGCCGTGGAATCAATTCTTAAGCAAACCTATTCATATTTTGAACTAATCCTGGTAGATGATGGCTCTTCAGATAACACCAGACAGTTGATAAACAGGTACGGCAGCAGGATAAAGTATCACTTCCAATCTAATAAGGGAGCAGCCAGTGCCAGAAACAAAGGAATCCACTTGGCCCGGGGAAAATATATGGCTTTTCTTGACTCTGACGATCTTTGGGATAAAAGAAAATTAGAAAAACAAATGACCATTTTCCAGAAATATCCTTCTCTAAAAGTCTGTTATACCCAGGAGGCCTGGCTCCGTCAAGGAAAATGGCTTAACCCCAAGAGAAAACACCTTAAATTCTCGGGATGGATTTATGAAAAATGCCTTCCTCTCTGCATCATTTCACCATCATCGGTGATAATTCATCGTTCAATTTTCCATGAAGTAGGTTATTTTGACTCCTCTCTTCCTGTCTGCGAGGACTATGATTTGTGGCTGCGCATTTGCGCTCGACATCCGCTTCACCTAATCAATGAGAGACTAATTATCAAACGAGGTGGCCACCCAGACCAACTTTCCAGGAAATACTGGGGTCTGGATAGGTTTAGAGTAATTGCCCTGGAGAAAATCCTCCATCAGCAAATCCTTTCCCCCCGGCTGGAGGTGCTTACCTTGCTGGAACTGATCAAAAAATGCCAAATACTAATGGGCGGTTTTTTAAAGAGAGAGAAATGGGATCAATACCAAGAATACAGCAGAAAAATTGAGAAAAGCTCTCTTAGGCTAAGGGAATTAAATTACACCTTGGCCTAAGATACCTGTTTCCCGAGAGAACCAAATCAATTATATTCCCCATTATCTTCCTGTCAAATAACTTTTAATTGGGAACAGTCACTAATTTCTGGAAGGGGTTACGGTAGCCGCAAGTTTTAACTTGCGCACAAGAAGCTTAACACATAAAAACCCAGGCTAAAGTCTGCGGCTACCAATTATGAAAAGAAGTAACCTGTTTTTGAGAATAATAAAAAACTACTTTAGGAGAAGAAAATGGAAAACTCACCTCAGTTAATCATCATTGGTGCTGGTCCTGCCGGACTCACCGCAGCCATTTATGCTGGAAGAGCTGGTTTTACCCCGCTAATAATGGAAAAACTTGTTCCTGGAGGACAAATTGTTCTCTCAGATAAGATAGAGAACTTCCCCGGGTTCTCTCAGCAAATTTCTACCAGAGATTTGATGGCAGAAATGCAGAAACAGGCTGAAGCAGTGGGAATGCAGTTGGTTCAGGAAGAGGCAATAGGAATAGAAAAAAAGGTGATTTCTACTGCTTCGGGCAAAGTATACCGGGCTTCGGCGGTAATAATAGCCAGTGGCACTCGACCAAGAAGTCTGGGGATAAAAGGAGAAAAGAAATTCCTGGGCCGGGGGGTATCCTATTGCGCGACCTGCGATGCTCCCTTTTTTAAGAATGAAACGGTAGCCGTAATCGGGGGAGGAAATACGGCCGTAGAGGAAACGCTGTATCTAACTCGCTTTGCCCGGAAAGTTTATCTGATTCATCGCAGACGAATGCTCCGAGCAGAGAGAATCCTTCAGAAAAGAGCCTTAAGCCACCCAAAAATCGACTTGATTCTTAAATCGGTAATAAGTGAAATATATGGAGAAGAAAGTGTTGAGGGAATCCGACTGTTAAACAAAGAGACAGGAGAAACTACTCAACTTAATTGTAAAGGAGTATTTATGTTCGTTGGTCTGGAGCCAAACACACAATTTCTCCCTGGTCAGTTGAAATTAAACCGGCAGGGATTCATAAAGACTGGTCAAAATCTGGAGACTAATATTCCAGGAATTTTTGCCTGTGGAGATGTAAGGGAAAATTTACTCAAGCAAGTAGTGGTTGCTTGCGGAGAAGGAGCCCTGGCCGGCTTTATGGCGGGGAAGTATTTAGACAAGCTCGGTGGCCAAGAATACTTAGACACCAGGCATCCAACTCAACTATGAGGACCGCGGTATCAAAATTGACAAAAGAAAGAGAGTGTGATATGGTGAGGAGGAAACCTTAACTGCCAGTACAAATAAGGAAAAGATACTTATCCCGGGAGAGACAGATGATCACAAAAAGAGGGATATTGGTAGTAGTAATTCTTAGTAGTTTAGTTATTTTTGTGGCTGGGAAATCTTCTGTTTGCCGCGCTGATTACCCTCATGTATCGGATAGCGGATTTACTCTCCTACCTAATAGTGCCCGAGCTATGGGAATGGGAGGAGCTTTCGTGGCTATATCTGACGACTATGGAGCATCTTATTTTAACCCGGCTGGTCTGGTTCAGTTGACCGAAAAGGAATTTGGCTCATTGCTGGCTGACCTCTATGGCTTAGGTCTCCTCCAGTATCACTTTTTATCCTACGCTGTGCCCAACACCGGTATGGGAGCCGGAGCTTTTAGTTGGGCCCAACTCTCGGCAGATCTTGAACCAGAAAAATGGACTTACAACTTATTTTCCTATTCTTACGCGCGCTCTCTTTCTGCCGATGAAGAAATCTTTTTCCAGCAGAACAAGTTATCTGCCTGGGGAGTTACCCTCAAATATCTCACTCAGGAAACTGAATGGGAAAATGCCTCTGGTTACAGTATGGATTTAGGATACCTCGGCCGAAATGGTAAGTTTTCTTGGGGACTTAGCCTGCAAGATTTGTTCTCCCAGATAAATTGGGAGACCGGAAAAAATGAGTCCTTACCTTTGAACATTAGAATAGGGGGGGCTTATCGATTTAATTCGGATCTCCTGGCCGCTTTGGACCTAAATTCCTCGGGAAAAGACTTAATTAAAGATGTTATGGTAGGTGGGGAGTGGCAAATAAGTCCTACTTTTAAACTTCGTATCGGAGCAACAACTAAACCTCAACAAACCTCTTCCCTGGCGCTATCTACAGGAATTGGGTTTAGCTTCCCCTTGGATAAGGAAACTAAAAAAGCCGCCAAATTCGATTACGCTTTTTCCTATGATGAATCAATGAATGATACCCACCGCTTCTCCCTATCAATAATCTTCTAAGGTAAAATCGCTTATGAAGAGCCACCAGGAACCAAATTCATTCCATTATCCACAGTTAGTACAAATAAGGTAAGAAGCTTTATGACTGCCTCCACATCCTTCAAACAGAGAACCTCTCCCGGCGTGTGCAGATAACGTAGGGGTACGGATACCAAAGCTGAAGCCACTCCGGAGCGACTTATTTGGATAACATTAGCATCCGTGGGGGTAGCTCGGCTCTCTCCGGAAAGCTGATGAGGAATATTCTCTTTTTTGGCTATTTCAATAAGCTTTTTTTCTACAAACGGGTTAATATTTGGCCCACGGCAAATAACTGCTCCCCGACCCAGGCGAATATCCCCTTCTTTTCTCCTGTCCATACTGGGATAGTCCGTGGCTACATCTACATCTACAGCAATTCCAATTTTGGGATTAATGGAGTAAGCGGCTGTTCGAGCGCCTCTCAAACCTATTTCCTCTTGGACAGTGAAAGTAGCGAAGACGGCTGCTGAAGGAGATTTATCAGATACGGCCCGCAGAACCTCGCAGATAATAAAAACTCCAGCTTTATCGTCCAGTCCCCTGGATACCACCAGGTCTTTTTGAAGTCTTTCCAGCCCGGTGGAAAAAGTAATAGCATCCCCTACTGAAACCAGCTTCTCCGCCTCCTTCTTACTAGTCACGCCAATATCTATCCACTGCTCAGATAGTTTGACTACTTTCTTTCGTTCTTCCTCTTCCATAATGTGAATAGGTTTTTTCCCTACCACTCCCAGAATGGGTCCTCCGGAGGCATGAATCTTAACTCTTTGACCAGGAACAATGTGAGCATCTATCCCACCAATTGAAGAAAAAAAGATAAATCCATTTCTGTCTATGTATTTAATCATAAATCCAATTTCATCACAATGCCCAGCCAGCATTAAACGAGGATTACCTCCGGGATTTTTTATCCCGATAACGTTACCGTGAATATCTGTTTTAACCTCATCAGCAAACTTAGCCAGTTCCTCCCTGACTACACTTTGGGCTGGCTGTTCAAACCCCGAGGGGCTGGGAGCTTCCACAACTTTTTTAAAAAACCGGAAAGAATCCTCCTGCACTTTTTCCTCCTCTAACGGCTTTCTCGACCGATAGTAGCTATTATGCCTTCATCTCACTGGCCACTGAGACTGCCCGACTACTATGCATTCTAGGTGGTCTTTTTAGAGAAATAAAGTAAAGAAGAATAGTGGTAACCACAAAAATCACCGTTAGGGTAACGATAAGTTTTCCCAGAAAGCCCATTGCTCCCGTTGGACCAAAGAAAGTTCCTACTCCACCGCCAAAAGAAGCTCCAGTACTGGCTCCTCTCCCAACCTGCAGAAGAATAGCTCCAATAAGAAAAATACAGACAATCACATGGATAACTAACAAAAATCCCATTTAGTCTCTCCCTAATTTGATTATTCTGGTAAAAGAGGCTGAGTCTAAACTCGCTCCTCCCACCAGAGCACCATCAATATTTTTCTTGGCCATAAGTTCTTTAATATTTTCCGGCTTGACACTTCCTCCATATTGAATTCGAATAAGATTAGCCACCGATGCACCCCATATCTCTTCCAAAATTTCCCTGATGTAACTATGCATCTCCTCAGCCTGTTCAGGAGTAGCCGTTTCTCCTGTTCCGATAGCCCACACAGGCTCATAGGCAACAATTACTTTCTTACCCTCCCAAGCCTCGATTCCTAACAGAGATTCCCTGATTTGAGTTTCGACTACTTCCTTAGCTCTACCTTTCTTTCGTTCTTCCAATTTTTCTCCCACGCAAATTAGAGGAGTAAGATTAAATTTTAGAGCAGCTTGGAGCTTTTTGTTGACCATCTCACTACTCTCAGTAAAATAACCTCTTCTTTCAGAATGACCCAAAATGACATATTGACAGCCCAAATCTATAAGCATACGGGGTGATATTTCTCCCGTGTAGGCGCCTTCTTCCTTCCAAAACATATTCTGAGCACCCAGGCCAACCTTACTTCCTTGAAGTATTTCTCCTACTGTTTCTAAAAGAGTAAAAGGAGGAAAAACGACTATCTCTACATCTTTTACATCCTCAATCTGATCTCTTAGCTCAACAACTGTTTTGGTCGCTTCCTCCCGGTTTTTATACATTTTCCAATTTCCACCAATGATAGGCGTACGCACATCAATCCTCCCCGGATGAAATTTTCACCTCACTAATTAGATACTTTTCTCCTTAAATACAGCAACTCCTGGAAGTTCCTTACCTTCCAGAAACTCAAGACTGGCTCCTCCTCCCGTAGAAATATGAGTCATCTTCTCAGCAAGTTTTTCTCTCTTAAGAGCGGCCACAGAATCCCCGCCCCCAACTACTACCGTAGCCTTACCGGAAGCCAGTTTCTTGGCAATAGCTCTGGTTCCTCCGGCAAAAGCTTCAATTTCAAACATTCCCAGAGGACCGTTCCAAAAAATGGTGGCCGCCTTATCAATGACCTGATTGAACATCTGAATTGTCCGGGGTCCAATATCCAAAGCCATATAGTCAGAGGGAATGTCTCTCTCGCCCACTATCTTTGTTTTTAGGCCCTCCCTGGCTTCCTGGGCAATTACGTGGTCAGAAGGCAAGTATATTTGACAACCTTTTTTCGTCGATTCCTCAAGCAACCTTTGCGCCTCCTCCAGCCACTCCGGTTCCACCAAAGACTTGCCTACGGGTATTTTCCGGGCCTCAAGAAAAGTATAGGCCATGGCTCCACCAATAATAATAAACTGACACTTGTGGATGAGACTTTTCAAAACTCCCAGTTTATCCGAGACTTTGGCCCCTCCCAGAATAGCCAAAAAAGGAACTTTCGGGTGAGCTAAAAGACCCCCCAATATCTCTAATTCTCTCATCATCAAAAGTCCAGCTACCGCCGGAAGATAATTAGCTACTCCCACCGTAGAAGCATGAGCACGATGAGCGGTCCCGAAGGCATCATTAACAAAAACATCACCCAGCTCAGCCAGTTGCCGGGAAAACTCAGGATCATTACTGGTTTCTTCTTGATAAAACCGGGTATTCTCCAAGAGAGCAACCTCACCGGCCTTCAATTTGTGGACAGCTTCGCTTACCGAGGGCCCCACACAATCATTTAACTTAAGTACTTTTTGACCCAGAAGCTTCTCTAAACGGCGGGCCACTTTGTCCATCATTAAATTTTCTATTACTTTGCCTTTGGGTCTTCCCAAGTGGGACATCAAAACAAGACTTGCTCTCTGATCGAGGACATATCTAATGGTAGGCAGAGCGGCCCGGATACGAGTATCATCTGTAATGTTGCCCTCTTTATCCAGAGAGACATTAAAATCTACCCGCATCAAGACCCTTTTCCCCTTTAATTCCAGATCCTCAACCGACATCTTAGCCACTATTTAATCCCCTATTTTTTCAACATATATTCAGCTAAATCTATCACCCGGCAGGAATAACCCCATTCGTTATCATACCATCCCAGAATCTTAACCATTCTGTCTCCCACTACCCGAGTGGAACCAGCATCTACAATTCCCGAGGCCGGCTCAGTGGTAAAGTCAACCGAGACTAAAGGTTCCTCGCAATATTTGAGAATTTCTTTCAATTCGGTCTCGGATGCTTTTTTAAGAGCTTGATTTACCTTTTCTGCCGTAACGTCCTGATTTACTTCTGCTACCAGGTCTACGATGGAAACATCCGGAGTGGGTACTCTAATAGCCAGACCACTTAACTTACCACTTAATTCAGGGATAACTTTTCCCACCGCTTCTGCTGCTCCCGTGGTCGTAGGAATCATAGAAAGAGCGGCCGCTCTTCCCCTTCGTAAATCTGTATGGGGACCATCTTGAATAACTTGATCGCTGGTATAAGCGTGAATAGTAGTCATAAGACCCCTTCTAAACCCAAATGAATCCATCAACACTTTGACTATGGGGGCGAGGCAATTGGTAGTACAGGAAGCATTACTGACCACATCATCCCGAGATGAATCGTACATTTTCTCATTAACCCCCATTACTATAGTTAAAATAGGTTCTTTACCCTTAGCCGGCGCGGTAATAATAACTTTCTTAGCTCCGGCCTCAAGATGGGTAGAAGCTTTTTCTCGGCTGCGGAAAAGGCCGGTAGACTCAACCACCAGGTCAACTCCCAGCTCACTCCAGGGAAGATTAGCGGGGTTTTTTTCCGAACAGACCTTTATCTTTCGACCATCAATGATCAGTTCATCTTCATTCGCCCTAATCTCTCCCGGATATATTCCATGAACCGAGTCATACTTAAACAAATGAGCCAAAGTCTTAGCATCAACCAAATCATTGACGGCTACAAACTCAAGATCAGTCTTCTTTTCCAAGCCCGCCCTCAGAGTCAGACGGCCAATTCTTCCGAACCCGTTAATAGCTACTCTACTCATTCAATTCTCCTTTTTTTATTGTAATAGTTTAGATTTCATAAAACCACCCTCTTTTTCGTCATTGCGAGTCTGCTGAAGGCAGGCGTGGCAATCTCTCAAAGGTAGCCCGCAAGTTTTAACTTGCGCAAATAAACGCAGGCTAAAGCCTGCGGCTACCGGATCATAATAAAGGGGCTAAAGCCTGCGGCTACCACTATCCAGACCAAAATTTTAAACAACTTACTTATGGGTACCCCACGCTTCCTGAACCTCGCTTTTTAGTAAAGCTTACCTGTTACTTTTATTCATTGAGTTTTCTACTGGGCCTTAAACTACAAACCTACCGAGATAGTATAGCATGACCTTTTTCCCTGTCAAATTCTTCTCCGTTGAAACCGCTCCTTTCCGTGCGTCCGTTGATTCCGTTCATCTCGTTTATTCCATTGAAGCCGTTCTTTCCGTTCATCTCGTTTATTCCGTTCATCTCGTTTATTCCGTTCATCTGGTTCCTTTAGTTCCTATGGTTCTTCTGGTTCCTTCCGTTGATTCTGTGACTTTTGCGTAGGGCCGGCGACGAAAATGGTCGTACCCTTCTCTTCTTAACCTCTTTTTCTTGCCTTCCGGGCCAATTATTACCAAGCCCTCTTGCCGGGGAAGGATTACACCAATTCGGGTAACTGGAAAATCCAGAACATCCTCCGGTATCTGATTTCTTCCCTCAGAAACAGTAAATAGAAGTTCGTAATCCTCCCCTCCCGAGAGAGCCCATTTCCAAGGAGAAATCTTCAACTGCTCAGAGAGCTGGACCACCGTCGGGGAAAGGGGAATTTTATCCTGGTAAATGGCTGCCCCCACTCCACTCTCTTCAATAATCCACCCCAGGTCGGAAGCCAGACCATCACTTACATCAATCATTGCTGTGGCCGACGCTAACCCGGCGATCTTTCGGCCTTCTCTAATTCGAGGAGTAGGCAGAAGATGTCTAAGGGAAAGTTCATCTTTTAACTTACTCTCTACTTGACCGGTCTTACCTTTAAGACAAAGTAATCCTGCCGCTGAGTCACCCAGAGTTCCGGTAACATAAATAGAATCACCTTCTTTTGCCCCCTTGCGAAGAAGAAATTTATCTTTCTCTGATTCTCCCAATAAGGATATATTAATAAAAAAATGCTGGGAGCCAACCGTATCTCCTCCTACTATTTCCACCTCTCCCAAAGAGGCCGCGTCTTCCAGACCCCTATACAGTTCCTCAATTAAGGATAGAGAACTCTGGATAGGTATACCAAGATTAATCAGAGCATAAGTGGGTCTTCCTCCCATAGCCGCTATATCGGAGAGATTAACTGCCAGAGATTTCCAACCCAGATGATAAGCCGGAGTATATTTCCATTGAAAATGGACCCCTTCTACCAGGGTATCCGTGGTAAATAAGAGAACTTTCTCAGCAGACAAAGGTAAAACAGCCGCATCATCACCTATACCCACCAACGCCTTTTGGGGCAGGTGGGTAATTTTCTTTCGGAGATACCTGATGAGTCCGCCTTCCCCCAGCTCTCTTAGATCCATATAATTCTCTCGGCAACCACTTTTTAATAAGGGCCCTCTCCATAAAAAAACTGGCTGGGGCGGGAGGATTCGAACCTCCGAGTGCAGGATCCAAAGTCCTGTGCCTTTACCACTTGGCTACGCCCCATTCACTTAAAAATAAAACCGGGTATTTATTCCAGAACTAAGTCCGTTACTGTATGCTCAATGCCTTTGAGAGTTCTCAATCGGTCCACCACCGCTAAGAGAATGTCCTCATAACTGTCTGCCTCAACCAAAGCCAGAATGTCCTGATCGCCCGTGGTTAGATCAGCAGATTTTATTTCGTCAAATCTCAAAAGAGCATCCCGTACTGCTCTTTCCCTGCCCATCTCTACCTTGATTCTTAGATAAGCCCGGGCCATTTTTCTCACCTCTCTTCTCAACTCAATCCCCTCAATTTGTTCTCAGCATAGCTTCTCTCTATTGGAGAAGCATAGTCAAGAATCAAAATTCCCCAAAGATGATCTATCTCATGTTGAAGAACGTGAGCCAAGAGACCATCCCCCTCAATCTCTATTTCTTCTCCTTTTTCGTCAAGGGCCTTAATCCGCACCCGCCTGGCTCGGGGGACTCTAATCAAAATTCCCGGCAGGGAAAGACAGCCTTCTTCTAACACACTTCGGCCTTCTTTCCAGATAACTCGCGGATTAACCATCTTTATCAAGCCGTCTCCAGCATCAGCCACCAAAAACTGATGAGCTCTTCCCACCTGAGGAGCAGCCAGGCCAACCCCCCCAGCTTGATACATAGTCCGGGCCATCCGCTGCATAGTTATCTCTGTTCCTAAAGTTATCTTCTCTATTTGCCGGCACTTTGTCCTGAGTATAGGATCACCATATTTTCTAATCGGGAATAGAGGAAGGATTGACATTATCTTATTACTTTACTGGCTTATTGTTATTGTCCACCATCAAAACTATGGGTTGCCAATTTTTCGCTTCTTCTTCAGTCACCAGAACGTAAGAAACAATAATAATCTGGTCACCCCTCTGAGCCATCCTGGCAGCGGCACCATTGATACAAACTTCTCCTGAGTTAGTTGGTCCTTCAATAACATAAGTCTCAAACCGCAATCCGTTGTTAAGATTGTACACCGCCACCTTTTCCCCGGGAAGAATATCTGCCTGACGGAGAAGCTCGCCATCAATAGTTATACTGCCTTCATAATCCAACCGAGTGGTCACCACGGTAGCCCGGTGAATCTTCGATTTACACATTATCCGGAGCATCTTCATCCTCACGTAATAGTTTAGATTTCCTAAAGGTAGACGCAACCTTTGGGTTGCGCAAAGAGGTTATGGTAGTCGCAAGTTTTAACTTGCGCAAGACAAAGCTGCGCAAATAACCGCCGGCTAAAGCCTGCGGCTACCATTCTATTTTGGCCAAAAAAGATTTCCTTCGGGACACCAAAGCTCCCTGAACCTCACTTTTTAGAGAAACTTACTTGTCATATACTAATACTAATTATGTTCGAGTCAAGGAAAAAGTCAAGCCGCCGCTCGGCAGATTCTCCTCCACTCCGGTGATACTGGAAAAACCTAAACTCGACAAAATTTTTGACCCAAGTAGATTATAAACAGATTTAGACTTTTCCAGAATTCCCGGACTAGTGCTATTTCAGTGCCGGCCCGGAAACTATTACGGGAGAATCCAAAAAAGGAGTAATTCAAGATGGAAATCAAGAGGCTGAGTTGGCGGACAATGTACCTGGGAATAATGTCATTGATTTAGGTTGCCCAAAAGGTTATGGTAGTCGCAGCTTTTAAGCTGCGCAAATAAACGCCGGCCACCTGCCCGTCAACATCTCCCTCCCAGATAGACATCAACCCCTTCGAGATGGACTAACGGAGCACTCCTACCAGTTTGGTTACTGTATCATTTTCCGAGGAAGCCTGAGCAGAAATTCTCAGGATGTATACTCCGTTGTTTACTGTCTCTCCGTACATATTCTTGCCCGGCCAGCTCCATTCCTCCTCTTCGCCAGGTGCTACCTGTTCCTCCCAGTCAAAAACCAAATCTCCCACCAGATTATATATCCTGATTTTCACCGTGGCGGCCTGGCTGAGATAGTAGACTACCTTGACCGGGACAATGCCTGAACCCCGCTTCATAACTTTGGAAGACCGAAAAACAATGGCCAGGAGGCGTTCCGGCTGGTGTTCCAGACTGATCGAGGAGGACTTGTCGCTCTTGTTGCCGGCTCGGTCAATGGCTCGAACCTGAATGCCATTATTACCACTAACCAAGGCTACCTCGATCTCAAACTCTCCGGTGTCGTCAGCCGTGGTTACCCCTTTGGACTCACCGTTGATGAACACTTCCACCTCCTGTGGTTCTGAGGCATCAGGCTGAGTGGTTCCACTAATGGTCACCGTGCCGGCACCAGAATCATAGTCTTCAATGTGAAAGTCGGGTGGAGAAGGAGGCGTGGTGTCATAGACAAAGAAGAAACTGAATTCATGGCTGATTCCACCGACATCCCGGATTTGCACTCTAACTTCATATTCTCCGTCCCTGGTGTGTCCATCTTCCTCCGGATCAAGAATAGGATCCAGATCAAACCTCAACTGCACTGATTTTCCGGAAGCAACAACGCTCGTGGCGCCACCCTGGGCTGAACCGTCCTTCACTTTCAGTACTGTCAATGTGGTTAGACCCCCATCCACAGCAAACGCTCCCGCAATATCTACCTCTACCCGGACGTTGTCTATTACCCCACCCACAAAGGCCTGGGGATCAAACTTGTCCCTTGAGGCCGAAATATCGCCGCGGACCTCTCCCCCCTCATTCAGTGTTGCTACCCTGACCTTCTCGTTGTCCAGCCTGAGCTCGTTCACCGGACCAGTATAAGAGCTATTACCGGCCCAGTCAGTTAAGCTCACTCTGAAGGAGTAAAGACCATCACTTAGCTGGGAAGAATCCCAGTCAATGGCACAGGTAGCTCCCGGTATCCAGGTGTCAGGACTCTGATTCTCACAGGTAGTCCAGGTTATCTCACCTGAAGGCTGGTATTCTAAGGAAATGCTCTCCACATCAGGGTCAGCGGCTCCGGTATCTTCAATGACAAAGAGAGGGCCGCTAATGGTAGAGCCGGAGAGAGGTTTAATAATCTTGGCTGTAGGAGCAGAACAATCTAAGGTTAAGGAAGCGGCAGCGGTGGCAGCATTA
>DAOVGF010000065.1 GCA_030672545.1 Candidatus Aerophobota bacterium | reverse complement strand
AATTTCGTATTTTCCCGTCATCCTGGAGCTGATATGAAATTAGCCCCGGAAGATATAGATGAATCGCTAATCTCAAAGGCAAGTATATTTCATTTTGGGTCAGTAAGTATGAGTGGCGACCTATCTTTATCTGCTACGATTTGCTGCCTTGAATATTCCCATAAGCACCATCTCCTGATATCTTTTGATCCAAATCTTCGTCCTCAGGTATGGACAGATCTCAAGCAGGCTAAAGAGAAGATCAAAGAAGGAATAAGGAAATCTGACTTAGTAAGAATGAATACTGAAGAGCTTGAATTTGTGACTGGAACAAATGATGTCAGGAAGGGAAGTAATAAAATTTTAAGTTTTGGTCCCAGAGTAGTAATAATTACAGATGGAGAACATAGTAGTTTTGCAAATACGGGCCGACTATTTAGGTTTGTGAAAGCTCCTAAGGTTCGGGTAGTGGACACTACGGGATGTGGAGATGGTTTTACTGCAGCAATTTTATCAAGGGTTGTCCATTGGAAAAAGAAAGGCAAATGCATTTGGGATCTTAACATTGATGAAATTGATAATATTCTAATGTTTGCCAATACTGCTGGAGCTTTAACTGCTACAAAAAAAGGGGTTATTCCCTCTTTGCCTACATATGTTGAACTTCAGCAATTTCTGAGAAAATACTCTAAATCACAGGAGAGAGGTGAAAAACCCATATGTTGTAGCGGTCCGATTTACCGGACCCGTTAATAAAGCGGGTTTCATAAATGAAACCTCTACAAAAAAACACTTTTTCACCTCTCTCCTATAGTTGTGAATAAACAAAGGTGGGTGGATTTTAACAAAAAATTAACATTTAAATTATTTCCTTAAGGAGGTGTCTTATGGATTTTCAAACTTTGCAAAACCAGGTTTGTCAGGAGATAACATCAGCTTTATCTAAAGTAAGAGATGAGGAGATCAATGAACTTATTGATGTTCTTCTCTCAGCAGAAAAAGTGTTTGTGATGGGAGTAGGTCGGGTTATGCTTATGATGCAATCCTTTGCTAAAAGAATAAAGCACATGGGAATAGATTCCTACGTGGTAGGGGAAACAGTGATACCAGCCATATCAAATAAAGATGTGCTGTTGGCTGGGTCAGGCTCAGGAGAAACTATTACTTCTGTGACGGTTGCTCAATTGGCTAAGAAATTTGGGGCTAAAGTTGCCCTAATTACCGCAGCAAAAGATTCAACTCTAAAGAAAATAGCGGATATTTCGGTAAGGATTCCATCTACTACCAAGCGAAGACTTATGAAATTAAAGACCCCTGATGAGCCTACCTCTGTGCAGCCTATGACTAGTCTTTTCGAACAAGCTCTTCTTATATTTGGTGATTGCCTAAGTATGATTCTTCAAAAAAAACTTAACCTTAGTGAAGGGGAGATGTGGAAAGCTCACGCCAATTTGGAGTAAAATAGGAGGTTCGTTTATGGGTTTAATAAAGATTTCTCCCTCAATGATGTGTGCTGATTTAACCAGACTTGGGGAAGAGGTTCAAGTTTTGACAAAGGCTGGCGTAGATCGAATGCATTTTGACATAATGGATGGAAATTTTGTACCCAGTATTGGGCTAAACTACTTAGAAATTAAGGCCTTGCGATCTTTGACTTCTATTCCTTTTGAAGTTCACATGATGATGATTGATCCTATAAAATACGTGGAAGTATTTATCAAAGCAGGGGGGAATATTATCTGTGTTCACCCTGAATCATGCACAAATATCTATGAGGTAATCCAGGAAATTAAAGAAGAAGGTGGAAGGGCGGGAGTTGCTTTAAATCCAGCTACTCCTATATGTGCGATTGAAAATATACTAACGGATTTAGATATAGTTTTACTGATGATGGTGAACCCCGGTGGCAAGACTCCCGGAGTAAAAAGTGCTGATTATATTCCAGCAGTACTGGACAAAGCCCTTTGTCTTAGAAAAATAATTCAGAAAAGGAGACTTAATATAGATATTGAAGCAGATGGGAGTGTAAACGAGAAATCTATTGTTGATATGGCCAATGCAGGCGTTAATATATTTGTCATAGGTTCAGCTATATTTGATGAAAAGGGTCTTAAGAGGGATAAAATCTGTAACTTACGTAATAGGGCAGAAAAAGCTTTTTCTAAATGGAACCCTACAAGAATTTGAACTCATTTTTACCGCAAAATATAGAAGGAAGTGATTATGGCAATGAAAATTCCACTGAAACATCCTGAGCCAAATATAAAAGACTTTAAAGAAGTTATTCTAAGAAGGAAAGCTTCTCGACGGGTTCCCTTTATAGAAATTCACATTGATAAGGAAGTTATTAGGTATATAACAGAGAGGAAACTAAGAAAGAAATGGATAGAACCTTCTCTTGGCGATAGAAAAGCTGAAGAGGAGTATCTAAAAAATTATATTGAGTACTGGTATCGTTTAGGTTATGATGGAATTCGGGTTAGTGGAGACTTCCGCCTTTCAGCAGGTTTAGTTTTCAAAAAGAAAGTGAGGAAAGGAAAAGATAGAGATTCTCTTTCTCAGGAGAGAAACTGGGCTGAGGAAGGCAAGGGAATGATAAGTTCCTGGGAAGATTTTGAAAAATATCCCTGGCCTTCCCTTGATAAAATAAACTTGTGGTCCTTTGAATTTATTTCTAAAAATTTGCCGGAAGGAATGGGAATTTTTGGTTGTCCTTGTATGGGTATTTTAGAGGTTGTCGAAAATGAACTTTTGGGATATGAAAATCTTTGCTATCTTCTATACGATAATCCTGGGTTAGTTAAAGCAACATTTAATAAAGTGGGAGAGTTAATTTATGGATGGTATGAAAAAATTATCGGGTTGGAAAAATTAATCGGTTTTTTTCAGGGAGATGATATGGGTTTTAAAACTGCTACCCTTTTTTCTCCAGAGTTTTTGAGGAAATATGTTCTGCCCTGGCATAAGAAAATCGCTCAATTAGCTCACACCCACAATATTCTATATTTCCTCCATACTTGTGGTTATATAGAGCCCATAATAGAGGATTTAATTCAAGATGTAAAAATAGATGCTAAACATTCCTTTGAAGATTTGGTAACACCAGTTACCCAATTCAAGAAAAAATACGGAGATAGGATAGCTGCGTTGGGTGGAGTAGATATGGATAAACTGTGCAGGCTAAAGGAAAGCGAATTACGTAAGTACGTGAGAGATATCTTGGATAAATGTATGCCTGGTGGGGGTTATGCCTTAGGCTCAGGGAATTCTATAGCTAACTATGTATCTGTGGAAAACTACTTAACTATGCTGGATGAGGGAGCTAGATGGAAGCGTGAATGAGAAGTTCATTACGGATATGACCAATGTAGGTGTTAATACATTTATCGTAGGTTCAGCCATATTTGATGAAAGGTCTATTAAAAAGAGATAAAATTTGGAACTTGCGTAATAGGGCAAAAGAGGCTTTTTTTAGATGGGAAAGAAGATAAAAGGAGGAGGTTAGATGAGTTTCCGTGAGCGTGTAAAGAGAACTTTAACTTTTAGTTATCCTGATAGGCCACCACGGGATCTGTGGATTCTTCCCATAGCTTCTGAGAGGTATCAGAAACAAATAGATGCTATTTTAAAAGAATTTCCTTTAGATATAAGGTTTGCTACAGGGCTTTCTACCGCAGGAGATCCTGCTCAAGAGCAACGGTGGAAAGTTGGCAATTTTACAGATGAGTGGGGATGTACATTCAAAAATGTAACAAGCAATTACGCACTAAAATCAAGATGAATTCTGAAGAAATAATGATGAGACATACCAATCTTGAGTAAATACGCTATGAGGTGAAAAAATGTTTACATCTATAAGATTTGTAAGGATCAGGCTGGCTTTAACCTTGATTTTAACTCCTCCGTTTCCAGGTACTCAAGAATAATGGGTTTCGGTTTCCCAATGTCTCGCTATCACCAGATTACCTCGTTTTGATCTCCTGAATAATCTCACTTTCTTAGTAAACCCCGCCAGATTAATTCTCTCCTCGGAATAATTAAAAACTTCTCTCACGAGGCCGCAAATTTGCTCTCAAAATCAAACTATATGTAAAGGGTAAAATGTAATGTAAGTTCCGATAATGACTTTTCTTCTCCCAGATTCTTGAAATTTTTCTCCAGAAAGAGTCTCGCTGTATGTATAAGTAAAAAATCTGGTTTTACTCAAAATTTTTATCCAAATACAGCTAATATGCACCATATTTATTAACTGCGTTTAAAAATTCTTCAACATTTTCTACTGAAGTGTCAGCTTGAATTATATGTGCTGGAGCAATCATATACCCACCATTTTTTCCCAAGATTGATATTTTATTTTTTACGTCTTTTTCGATATTTTCTTTACTCCCTTTTGGCAGCAGCAGCTGCTGATTAATCCCTCTATGGTCACCATAAATGAGAATCAAGGAAGGAGAAGTAGATTTGAGATAGACTACCAGATTGATGAGAGAAAGAAGGAGAGGATCATTGAGGCCGGGATGAAGATGAGTCTGGAGGATATTCTCTATCATTTAGAAAACATAAGAGAGTCAACCACCATATTCTTCACCGGAAAAAGAGGCAGACCCCGGGTTGCTCTCCAACTTGAAGAGATGGATGAGACTGAGAAAAAGCTATTTGACACTCGCCAAAGTATATCCAGGGTAGCCGCAGGCTTTAGCCTGCGTTTGTTTGCGCAGCTTGAAAGCTGCGGCTACCATATATTCTGTCCAGGCTTTGACCATTTCGTTTTTTCTGTTATAATGTAGTGGTTAAGTTACCGGTCTTTAAACTTAATTGAGAGCCAAGTTAGCCAAACAAAATTTGTTCCTATGTTATGAGAACAACGAAAGGAGAGCAGATGGAAGAACTATTTAGAAAATTTTTGCTCTTAGGTGTGGGGACACTTTTCTTTACTCGGGAGAAAATTGAAGAGATGGTGAATGAACTGGTCAAATGCGGTGGGGTTGCTTCAAAGGAAAAAGGAGATCTTTTAGCTCAGTTACTTAAGAAGGGTGAGGAGGAAAAGGCTGAGTGGGAAAGAAAAATGGGAGAAAAACTGGAAGCACTTCTTGCCCACACAAAGATAGCTACTAAAGAGGATATCAACCGGTTGGAAAAGAAAATCGAGACTCTGGAGAGAAAAATAAAGAGTTAGTAGGATATTTCTAATTAGCCTTAGATAAGCAGATAAGAGAATGTCTTGGTCAGAGAAAGGGGTTTGGATTGGAAAAAAAAACTCTTAAGATAGGACTTTTTGGATTGGGAACAGTTGGCAGTGGTATCGTAGAACTCTTGATGAAAAAAGGAAAGCGAATTGGAGACAATAGATTTGTCCTTAGAAAAATTGTGGAAAATGATCTCTCCAGGAAAAAAGGGGCTTCTATTTCTTGGAAGTTGGTGAGGAGTGATCCTGATTGGATACTGAATGATCCAGAAATTGATACCGTAATAGAAGTGATTGGAGGTATACACCCGGCCCAGGAAATAATTATGCAATCTCTTAAAATGGGTAAGAATGTAGTTACGGCTAACAAAGCTTTACTGGCTCGTGCTGGGAGTGAAATTTTTCAAAAGTCAGTGGAAAATGGATGCTATCTGGGTATTCGCGCCTCCCATATTGCCAGCTATCGACTAATTGACAGTTTAGTCAGTTCTCCTTCTCAAATTTCCACTTTACAGGGTGTCCTTAACGGAACCTGCAATTACTTGCTCACTGAGATGGAGAGAAAGGAGGAGTTTTTTTCTGTTATTCTTAAGCGAGCTCAAGCGATCGGGTATGCAGAGTCGGATCCTTCGGATGATATTGACGGATATGACACTGCCCATAAACTAATTGTTTTATTGGGACTGGTATCGGGTACTTTTTTGCCTTTAAAATCCCTATATGTAGAGGGAATTCGGAGGATAACTCTTCAAGATGTTAAGTTTGCCCGGGAACTGGGGTATCGCATAAAGCATCTGGCTATTGCTCGAATGGCCGGACGAGTGGTGGAGGCCCGGGTGCATCCCGTTCTTTTACCCCAGGGTAGGGGACTGGCCCGATTGGAGGGAGTGGAAAACGGTGTGGAATTGAGGGATGAGATGGGACTTGATATTAGTATGCAAGCTCCTGGAGCGGGAAAATATCCTGCGGCCACGGCTATTCTTGAAGACCTCATTTGTATAGCTGAAGATAGAAAGTTACTTTTTCTTTCGGAAAAAGAACCTTTGACCTTAAAAAAAATGGAGGATATTGAGACAAAATATTATTTGAGGTTGAATGCCTTTGATCAGGCGGGGGTATTGTCTAAAATATCAGGTATTCTGGGGAGTCACAATATCAGTATTCAGGCTGTGCTGCAGAAGGGGGAAAGGAAGGAAGGAGGCTACGTGCCTATCATACTGTTAACTCATAAAGCCCGCGAGGGAAATGTTCAAGTTGCTCTTAGTGAAATTGGAATGCTTTCTGCAGTCCAGGAAAGTCCACTTTTAATCAGAGTTGAAAAAGAAACTTTTTAAAATAAGAAAGGCTGGTTAACCGACGAGTTATGGTGATAGGTATATAAAATAGATAAAATAGAGAGTAAAAAAAGTATATAGGAGGCGAAGAAAGTGCCAATTATCACAATGAAGACTTTATTAGAAGCAGGCTCACACTTTGGGCATCGGAAAAGTGCCTGGAATCCGAGGATGAAACAGTTCATTTATCAAGAACGTAATCATATGCATATCATTGATCTTACTAAAACCGTAAGATTAATGGAGAAATCCTATATTTTTGTTAGGGAGCTCATTTCTCAGGGGAAACAGATTTTATTTGTGGGTACCAAGCAGCAGGCCAAAAAGTGTATTGAGGAAGAAGCCAACAGATGTGCTGTACCCTATATCAATTACCGCTGGTGGGGAGGATTCCTTACCAATTTTTTCACCATTAAAACGAGAATAATAAAGTTGAGGCATTTGGAAAAAGATGAGGTAGAGGGGTTATGGGAGGTATTACCGGAGAAGGAACAAACAGTTCTACGGAAAGAACTGGAGCGGCTGCGAAGAAATTTATCGGGAGTTAAGGAACTAAATGGGCTCCCCGATGCTCTTTTTATTACCGATGTAAAAGTGGAGGAAATCGCCGTGAAGGAAGCCAAGAAATTAGGCATCCCTATAGTAGGTATAGTTGATTCGAATGTGGACCCCACTTTTATAGATTATCCTATTCCGGCCAATGACGATGCGATAAAGAGCATCAGGCTAATTACTAGTAAAATTGCCGATGCGGTAATAATGGGTAAGCAAATACTTGAAAGTAAACGGCAATTGGAGGAAAAGCAGAAATCGGAAGAAGTCTTGGAGAAAGTGATGGAATCCAAAGCTCCGGTGATGGAATCCAAAGCTCTAGTTGATGGAGTGAAAACTCCGACTAAAGAATCAGAAACAGAAGAAAAAGAGGCAAGTGAAGAAGCTAAAGATGAAAAGGTGAAAATGGAGAGAGAGGTCTAGAGAGTAAACAGACTTGACAGTTTCACAAAGATTAAGTGAGGAGGATTATGAATGACTGTTTCTTTGGAGAATGTTAAGAAGTTACGAGAGGAAACACAAGCGAAGATTATAGAATGTAAGAAAGCGTTGGAAGAAACCAACGGTGATCTGAAAGAGGCTAAGAAAATCCTAAGAAAAAAAGGTCTGGAGATCGCCGAAAAAAAAAGTGGAATTCAAACTAATCAAGGGATTATTACTTCTTATATTCATCACGATGGGCGAATGGGAGCTTTGGTAGAGATTCATTGTCAGTCGGATTTTGTGGCTCGAAATCGGGATTTTGTCGATTTTTGTCGAAATGTGGCTATGCATATAGTTGCTTTTAGTCCTGATTGGATTTCTCCTAAGGATGTTCCTGAGACAGTAATAAAAGAGGAAGAATCTATCTTGCGAGTCCAGGCCGAGAGCGAGAGAAAACCCGAGCGTATTGTCGAGAAAATCATCCAGGGGAGACTAAAAAAATTTTACGATCGACACTGCTTATTAAATCAGATTTTTCTCAAAGAGGAGGACAAAACTGTACAGGATGTTCTTCAGGAACTAATTGCTCGATTAGGGGAAAATATGAAAATTCATCGTTTTATCCGATATGAATTGGAGGCCTCTTCTGGAGAAAACTAATGGGAGTTGTTTCTATTAAGTGGAAACGGATTATTCTTAAGATGGGCGGGGAAGCCTTCTCGGGCAAGGATTGTTTTGGAATTTCCTCCTCTCGAGTAGCCTGGGTAGCCCGAGAAATTGAGGAGGTACAGAATCTTGGGGTGAAGATGGGTATTATGGTGGGCGGGGGAAACTTTTGGAGGGGAGAGCAGGCGAGTAAAGAAGGCGTAGACAGAGCTACGGCTGATTACATAGGTATGCTGGCTACGATCATTAATGCTTTGGTTCTCCAGGATGCTCTGGAGAAACGGGGATTGGTTACCAGAGTACAAACGGCCATAGAGATGCAGGAAATTGCCGAGCCCTACATTCGCAGGAAAGCTCTTCGGCACCTGGAAAAAGATCGAATTGTCATATTTGCCGGGGGAACGGGAAATCCTTATTTTACTACTGATACGGCAGCGGCACTCCGTGCTTTGGAGATTGGAGCAAAGGTAATTCTAAAGGCCACTAAGGTGGAAGGGATTTATTCTTCAGACCCCTTGAAAGATACAAATGCCCGGAAGTTTGATGAGATAAACTATGTGGAGGTTCTCAAAAGCCGCTTGGAAGCGATGGATGCTACCGCTGTTTCCTTATGTATGGAGAATGGACTTCCTATTATTGTTTTTAGTCTGGAAGAGAGAGGAAATATAAGGCGAATTATTATGGGGGAGAAGGTAGGGACCATTGTTCGCGATTGAGTTGTTCCTGGTCAAGCGAGATGCTCTTGATTAGGAGGGAGGTGGGATAATGATTAAGCAGATTGTTGAACAGACTAAAGAAAAGATGCAACAGGTGGAAGAGGCTCTGAGTCGAAGATACTCTACTATGAGGGGAGGGCGTGCCCGCGCCGAATTGGTTAATGGGATAAAGATTAATTGTTACGGGTCTAAGATGACTGTTCAGCAATTAGCTAATATATCGGTTCCTGAGCCTCGTCTTATAGTTATCGAACCCTGGGACAAATCTCTAATTGAAAATATAAAAAAAGCTATTCTGGTGTCAGATTTAGGGATTAATCCCATTGATGACGGGAGCTTCATTCGTTTGTCTGTGCCCCCTTTGACTGAGGAAAGAAGAGAAGAGCTGGCCAAATTAGTAAGACAGTGGGGGGAAGAGGCTCGGATTTCTCTGAGAAATCTACGAAGAGAAGCCCGAGAAAAGATAGAAGAGATGGAAAAAGACAAGGAAATATCTGAGGATGACAAACATCGGGCTCAAAAGAGTATCCAATCACTAACCGATGAATTTATAGAAAACATAGAAAAGATGCAGAACCATAAAGTAGAAGAGGTCCGGAAGATTTAGTTTTCTGTTGAATTTCTTGAGGGAGTATCTTGTTTAAGAATAAAGGATTTACCTTGATTGAACTACTGGTGGTGGTGGCTATTTTGAGTATAATGAGCGGAATTGCTATCTCCACCTTTATGGGAGCCCGAACTAAATCTTTAGTTACCTCCTCTTTGGCTGATATGAATCATCTGGCCCAGGCTCTCGAATTATATTATCTCGATACGAATGGTTATCCAGCGGTTTCTATGGCCACTACCAAACTTTGTCCAGATTACCTCAGCGATTGGCCCAGGGATCGTTTCAATACTAATGCTTCCAGGGGGGCGGGAGTCGATAATTGTGATGCTGTGATCAAAAAAGGCTATGGCTACGCTTTGACGGGTGATAGTTGCTGGCTTCTTCTTTCTAATGGGCCGGATAATACTCCCAGCATTACTACCGTAACCACCTGGGTCCCTTTGATTAGTGGAGTTTTGGGTGGTAAATACGGTGCTTACGAAGGTTACGGATATAGTAATGCGGGAGGCCAGTATTGGTATAACCCCATTTCGGGGGATCGAAGTGGAGGAGATTTAGGTCGGGGAGGCCCCTGAGTTTTTTCCTTACGCCAGGGCGAAGAAAGGAAGAAATTAATGAAAACGGTTAATTGGGCAGAACAAGTTCTTAGCTGGATACTTGTAGTTGTCCTCATCATAATTGGTTGGAGTCTTTTAGGTGTTGTCATTCCGGTGATTCGGGATTACCTGTCTAATGTTGAAGGATTTTCCTATCTGAAGAAAATTCAGGCTTCAGCCCTGGTTTTGAGCTTCTTTTCTATCTGGATAATCTTCATGATAGGAGGGATGAGGATTGCTCATTGGAGAGGTCGAAATGGATTTTTCTGGGCCTGGCTCAGTCTTATTGGAATAATTATGGTTTGTCTTTTACCTTTAAAGGAAAGAGAGGGAGTAACCAAAAGGTGCCCGGAATGTGCTGAGATAATCAAAGATGAGGTCAAGATTTGTTGTTTTTGTGGACATAAGTTCATTGAAAAGCCCAAAAAAGCAGTTCCGCAGAAGATGGAGAAAGAAATAAGCGTACCGGAGACAAAGAGAGTATCTATTCCTGCTAAGAAGGAGTCTGTAGATCGGGCTCAAAAGGCTTATTTAGAAGCTTTGGAAGAGAAAGATAAAGATAGGAGAATTGCTCTTCTTCAACAGGTAGTCAGGCAATATATGAACACTGAATGGGCTGATCGCGCTCTGGAAGAAATAGTGAAACTCAAAAAGCTACCTTGAAGCTCCTCAGAGGTTCGCTGGCTTTGAATTTTAGGAATTCTTGCTTAGCCGATTCATTTTTTCTTTTATCACTTTTTCGTAACCTCTTTCGGTAGGCTGGTAGTATTTGCTTCCGGCCAGTTCCGGTGGTAGGTGAGGCTGTTTTATATAGGCCCTTTTGAAATTGTGAGCATATTTGTATCCTCTGCCATACCCCAGTTCCTTCATTAACTGAGTAGGAGCATTCCGAATAACCAGAGGGACAGGTAGAGGTCCGGTTCTTTCGATATCTTCTTTAGCTTTAAGATATCCCTTGAGGAGAGCATTGCTTTTAGGAGCACAGGCCAGATAAGTAGCCGCTTGAACCACAAATAGGTTAGCCTCAGGCATTCCTACAAACTGGACTGCTTGCATAGCTGAGACAGCCACTTGAAGAGCTTGAGGGTCAGCATTTCCCACGTCTTCCGAAGCAAAGCGGACTAGCCGCCGAGCTATATAGAGAGGGTTCTCACCTCCTTCCAGCATCCTGGTTACCCAGTAAAGAGCCGCGTCAGGATCGGAATCCCTCATACTTTTGTGTACGGCCGAGATGATATTATAATGTTCTTCTCCAGACTTATCGTACCGAAGTAGTTGTTTCTGAACTACATCTTTGACTATCTGCCAAGTAACTTCTCTAATTCCTTTTTTAGATTCAGTGGTAATGACAGCCAGTTCTAGTATGTTTAGAGCAGTGCGAGCATCTCCGTAGGCCTGCTGAGCTATAAAACTAAGTATTCCCGGAGCAAGCTTTACCCGGTACATACCCAGTCCATTTTCTGCATCACCAAGAGCTCTTTGTATTACTTTCATTAAATTAGTTATTGACAGTGGTTTCAGTACATAAACTTTGGAGCGAGAAAGAAGAGGAGAGTTAATTTCAAAGGAGGGATTTTCGGTTGTGGCACCGATAAGAACAATGGTACCATTTTCCACGTAGGGCAAGAAAGCATCCTGTTGTGTTTTATTAAAGCGATGAATCTCATCAACAAAAAGGATAGTTCGCTGAAGTGTAATTTTTCTACGCTGCTCTGCAGCGGTGATTACTTTTCTGAGAGTGGGAATACCTGAAGTAACCGCACTAAAAGACACAAAATGACTACGGGTTACTTGAGAGACAATGCGGGCTAAGGTAGTTTTTCCTGAGCCGGGAGGACCCCATAGAATTATGGAGATAAGATTATCACTTTCAATAGCCCGGCGAAGTGGCTTACCTAAACCAATAATTTCCTCTTGACCTAGAAAATTCTCCAGGCGAGTAGGTCTCATTTTATCGGCTAAAGGACGGAATCTTTCTTCTGCTTTTGGCTCTCTTGGAAACAAGTTCATTAGTAGGCGCTCTCAATTTAAATGCAGATATTCAAAGTTTGGCTAACTCCCTTTTTAAAAGATCAATACCGGCAATTGGAGTAGGGTCAACCTGGTTGAGAATAGCTAGATAAAAGCTTACCCAATCTCCCAGGTAGATGGTGGAGAGGATTTTGCTCAGGAGACTTTTGCCTTCTGCCCATATCTGGGTAACTTCATTTCCTCTCCTTTCAATTAAAGAGCTGGTTACCTGAATTCTCTTGCTTATTTTAGGGTCACCATCTTTTTCTCCAATAATAATAACATGGAAAAGTTTGGGATCAAATTTATTCCGTTCTCCCCAGGGGACCACCTCGTTATGGTCCAGTTCAGGTAAAACGTCCCAAAATGCAAACATTTTACTGTTTTCATTGAACTGGGTTTTCCATCTATGGGCCACAACACCAGTTACTGTCTCTATGCCATAAATCAGGGGTATTTTTCCCTTAAGCCGGCGGGCAAGTGATTTAGCTGGATTGTTTTCTATAGCAACGGTAAGAGAGCAATTTTTTCTCAAGTCTCTCAACTTGTCCTCAAGTTCACGGTAATTTTGTTCTTCGATTAATCCAATTTTTTCCCCTATCCGTACCAAAGGAATAAAAAGATAACCCAAGCAGGTACGGGGAGGCATCCCTCCAGGGATCTTTGTCCAGGGAACCCCATCATTTTTAGAAAGTTTACTTAGTTCTCCTCCACTACTAATGCACCAAAGCAAACAGTCTCTTTTTCGGGCTTCCTGATAGGCAGATATTGTCTCTTCTGTATTCCCCGAATAACTGATCAAGAGAATGAGAGTTCTCTCATTGGCCAGATGAGGAAGAGTATATTTACGATTGAGAAGGACGGGAATAGAAGAGGTCTTTTCCAGCAGGGTTTGAAGTATTTCTCCTCCTATAGCCGATCCTCCCTGTCCGCAAGCAATAATTGCCTTTAGCTTTTTCAGAAATTCATCCGGTATCTGGAGATTCTCACTGTTTTTAACAGCCCGGGCACACTGTCCAGGGAAATCATAAAGAATATCTTGCATTTTCTCTAAATCAATTTTAGTTATTAATGTTCTATCATTGAGCATTCTATTCCTCCTGGAGAATTCTTCTTATTTTTTTGCCCAAACGGTTATGGGCATGTCTTTTTACCTGATTGGCCGTACTCAAATTAAGTAGGTGAGAAGCTACCTTTTGCGTTTCTTCCCAGGTGATACCTCGGATTACCTTCTTTATTTCCAGAAGGCTCCTTGGAGTTACACTAAGCTCATCAATACCCAATCCTAAGAGTATAGCCATACAGAGAGGGTCACTGGCCATCTCCCCACAAGCTCCTATCCAGATATCTTCACGGTGAGCAGCTCTGATTGTGTGGTGGATTACGCGAAGAATAGCAGGATGGAGGGGTTGATACAGATAAGCTACTTTTTCATTTATCCGGTCCACGGCCAGAGTATATTGTATCAGATCATTGGTTCCCAGGCTGAAAAAATCAACCTCCTTAGCCAGAAGATCAGCCATTGTTGCTGCAGAAGGGACTTCAACCATAGCTCCCACTTCTATTTTGTTATCAAAAGGAATTCTCTCCTGCCTCAATTCTTGCTTAACCTGAGAGAGGATTCGGTTAGCCTTTTTTAACTCTTCCACTCCAGAGATAAGAGGATACATCAGTTTGACCTTTCCGTAAGAACCTGCTCTGAGTATAGCTCGGAGTTGGGTTTTAAAGATATTCACTTTCTCTAGAGAAAGTCTGATGCCTCTCCATCCCATAAAGGGATTGATTTGTTTGGGTGCGGGAAAATGGTAAAGGAATTTATCTCCACCCAGATCCAGGGTTCGTATGATCGCTGAATAAGGGGCTATTTTTTCTGCTATCTTTTTGTAAGCCTCAAGTTGTTCCTCTTCATCAGGAAGTTTCTTTCTATTCATATATAGATATTCTGTGCGGTATAAACCCACTCCTTCGGTTTTGTCCTTAATGGCCAGGTCTATTTCTTCAGGACCAGCAATGTTTGAGGCCAATTCTACTTCTCGTCCATCCAGAGTTATGGGAGGGAGAGACCTTAAGGTTTCCAGTTTTTTTCGGTAAAGGACAAATTCTTCCCGGTGTTTTTGGTATTTTTTAATCTGGGCTGCCGTAGGATTTACTATTACTATTCCGCGGTTTCCATCCAATATTATCAAGGAACCAGGCTTGACTTTCTTGGTTATGTCACCCAAACCTACCACAGCAGGAATTTTTAAAGAACGAGCCATTATGGCGGTGTGAGAAGTTGGTCCTCCGATATCGGTGGCGAATCCCAAAACCCGGTCTTTTTGTAAGGAAGCGGTGTCCGAGGGAGATAGATCGGAAGAGATGACAATAATATCTTCTTTAAGATTGGACAAGCTTGTTGAGGGATAATCCAGAAGATTTCGCAGGATTCTCTCTCCCAGATCTTCCACATCTCTGAATCTCTCTTGAAAAAGTTCTGACTGAACAAGGGCGAATTTCTGAGGAAAGCTTCTGTAGGTCTCCCTGAGAGCCATTTCTACATTTACTCTTTCTCTTTTTATTCTATCAATAGTTTCCCCGATGAGAAGGGGATCTTCCAGAATGTGGAGGTGAGCCTGGAAAATATAGGCTAGATCCTTGCCCAGTTTTTCTCTGACTTTCTTTTCTATTTCTCTTAATTGTTTCTTTGATTGACCAACAGCGTCTTCAAATCTCTTTATTTCGGTCCCAATCGCATCTTTCTTTATTCTATATTTGAGGATACAAAAATCTTCTTTTTCCAGGATATAAACTCGCCCGATAGCTATCCCGGGAGAAGCGGCAATTCCTCTGGGCATGTTTTCCTCCTTTATTCTTTTAAAGCCAAAGCTCTGAATTCTGGGCTAATCAACTGTAGAGCTTCGCCGGCTAAGTAAACTGATCCAGTAATGCAAATTAGGTTATCTTTCCCAGCCAGGGACCGAGCCCGTCTTAAGGCAAAAACCAAATTTTTTTCCACTATCAATTTATCTTCTCGGTATTCTCTTATTATAGAAAATAATTCCTTGCCCGGTAAGCTTCGAGGACTATTAACGCTGGTAATAATGATTCTACGGGCTAAAGGGAATAGCGGTCTGGCTATAGCTTGGACATTTTTGTGCTTGAGTACTCCTAAGATAATGGTGATTGCCTCTCCAGAAAAAAGTTCTCTTAAGCATTTAGCCAAAGCATTTGCCGAAGCTCCGTTATGAGCAGAATCAATAATGATGGGGGGAGCGGTATCGAAAAACTGAACCCGGCCCGGCCATTCAACTTTCCTTAATCCGTTAAAGATAGAATCTCGGGAAATAGAAAAGCCCATTTCTTGGAGAGTTTCTATCGTTCCTATGGCGGTAGCGGCGTTAATAATTTGATGAGATCCCAGGAGAGGAACAAAAAGATCTGGATATACTCCTCTAAGACCTTTTATTGTGAAAATCTGGCCCTTTTTGTTCATTTTTCCCGCCTCAAATTGAATATCCTTGCCAACCTCTATCAAATGGGCTTTTTTTTCCTGGCAGATTTTTCTTATCACCATTGAAACAGATTTCTTCTGAGGGGCACTTATCACCGGAGTTTTGTTCTTGATAATGCCGGCTTTTTCCCGGGCAATAGAAACAAGACTGTTTCCCAGCTCCCGAGTATGATCCAGACTGATCTGGGTAATTACCCCAATCAGAGAATGGGAGATATTGGTGGCATCCAATCGTCCCCCCATTCCCACTTCCATAACGGCAAAGTTTACCTGGTAATAGCGAAAATAAAGAAAGGCCAGAGCCGTATAAATCTCAAAAAAAGTTGGGGGAAGTAAAGTCTTTCCCTCAGAACTCTCCAGTCTGGACTTTATTTTAAACAGGAACCAAGCAAGCTCCTCCTCCTTAATCAATTCCTCCCCGATTCTGATTCTTTCGCGAGGATTGACCAGGTGGGGGGAGGTAAATAAGCCAACCTCAAAGCCGTTACTCTCCAGAATTGATGTAATCATCACCGCTGTAGAACCCTTTCCCTTGGTTCCGGCGATGTGGATGACCTTAATACCCTGGTGAGGATTTCCCAGTAAATCGAAAAGCTTGCTTACTCTTTGTGGCTTTAGTAATCTGGAGTCGTAGGATAAAATAGGACATTTTTCATAATTAACCAACGAGTTTAGATAATCCAAGGCTTCTTTAAAGGAAAACATTTAACACTCGCTGTCTTGATAAATAGGGAATTCTTGACATAGTTGATGGACTTTCTGGAGAATTTTTGCTGGAAGGTGCTTATCTTCAGGGTTGGTTAATAATTGGGTAATCCATTGGCCGATTATGTTCATCTGAGACTCCTTCATTCCCCGTGAAGTGAGAGCAGGTGTCCCCATTCTAATACCCGAGGTAATCGATGGTCCTTGGTGCTCAAAGGGAATACAGTTTTTATTGACCACTATTCCAGCTTGCTCCAGAATAAGGGCTGCTTCTTGGCCAGTAAGACCTTTATCCGAAAGATCTATTAAAAGTAAGTGATTATCGGTGCCCCCGGTAATTAAGCGAAAACCCTCTTTATTAAGACATTTGGCTAAAGCCTGAGCATTGAGGATAATTTGATGTTGGTATTTTTTAAACTCCGGTTGGCTTGCTTCTCCAAAACAAACAGCTTTAGCAGCAATTATATGGACAAACGGTCCACCCTGTGTTCCCGGAAATACGGCTTTATCTATTCGAGAAGCATACTTTTGTGAGCATATAATAAAACCCCCTCGAGGTCCTCTGAGAGTTTTCTGGGTAGTGGCGGTAACTACATCAGCCAAGGGAACAGGATCCGGATGCCATCCAGCGGCTATCAGGCCGATTATATGGGCTGCGTCTACCATCAGGTAGGCTCCCACTTCTTGGGCAATCTCCTTCCAGGGATGAAAATCAATAGCCCGAGGATAAGCACTGGTACCCACTACAATTAGCCGAGGGTGGTACTGATGAGCTAATCGGGCAATTTCCTGATAGTCAAATCTTTCTGATTCCTGACTCAGGCCGTAATGGACAATTCGGTAGTAGGAATAAGGTAGGGTTCCCTTCTTTCCGTGGGATAAGTGACCTCCCTGGGGCAAGCTTAAAGAAAGAATGGTATCCCCCGGCTTCAAGAAAGCGTGGTATACAGCAATGTTAGCCTGGGTTCCAGAATGAGCTTGCACATTTACGTGTTCGGCCTTAAATAACTGCTTGGCTCTCCTGATGGCTAATTCTTCGATCTCCTCAACATACTGACAACCTTGATAATATCGTTTATTTGAATATCCTTCAGCATATTTATTGGTAAATACTGAAGCCTGAGTCTCCAGAACAGCACGGCTGGCATAGTTTTCTGAGGGGATAAGCATGAGAGAATTCCGCTGGCGACCAATTTCTTTTTTAAGAATTTCATAGATTTTAGGATCTGAATTTTTCAATGATTCATTCATATAACTTCCTTTTAACTCTCTCTTTTTCGAATAATCTACCTGAATAGAGAGCTTGGTGGAACTCAATGCCGGAAATGTCTTTTGCCGGTGAATACCATAGCTATTCCCAGATGATTAACTGCTTCAATGACTTCCGCATCTCGTTTAGATCCCCCGGGTTGAATGATAGCTGATACTCCGGCTTTTCCCGCTTCCTCAATGGCATCAGCGAAAGGGAAAAAGGCATCAGATGCCAGAACAGAATTCTTTCGTCGCTCTCCCGCTTTGCGCAAAGCAATCAGGGTGGAATCTACCCGACTCATTTGTCCAGCTCCTACCCCCACTACCGCTCCATTCCTAACTAGGACAATGGCATTTGATTTTACGTGTTTGCAAATGGTCCAGGCAAATAAGAGATCTTTTAGTTCTTCCTTTGATGGCTCTTGGTGGCTGACCACCTTTAAACTCTTAGGGATGTTATCTTCTTGATCTTCTTCTTGAACCAGAAGTCCTCCGGGAATACTTCTGATATTTTTCCTGGTAATTTCTTGAGTAAAAGGACCGGTTTGCATAATTATTACTCTTTTTCCCCAAGTTGGTCCCTCCCGAATGATTTCCAGGCTGTCTTTCTCAAACCCAGGGGCAATAATTGCCTCAATGAAGCTTTTGGGGATGGACATAGCTCTGGCAGTAGCGGGATCAACGGTTTTGTTAAATCCGGCAATACTCCCAAAGGCGGAAATGGGATCACCTTGATAAGCTTTCTTAAAGGCTTCAGCCAAGGTATTTCCCACGGCAGCTCCACAAGGATTATTATGTTTTATAATGACTGCCGCCGGAGAAGAGAATTCCCTAACTATTTTCAGAGCTGCTTCCAGATCCAGGAGATTATTAAAGGATACTTCTCCTCCTGAAAGTTTTTCAGCCGAGGGTAAATCGTTTTTCCCAGCTATCCATTCCTGATAGAGAGCTGCTTTTTGGTGAGGATTCTCGCCGTATTTGAGCAAGGTACTTCTCTTAAAGCTTAAATTGAGGATTTCTGGAAACTCCACTTTATCAAGATTTTCCAGATAATGACTAATTAGGCTGTCATAGGCGCTGGTGCATTCAAAGGTTTCCCGGGCGAGTTTTTGGCAGGTTTTTTCACTGAGAAAACCATGGCTGCTTTTTAGTTCCTCCAGTAAAGACAGATACTGACGGGGATGGCTAACGGCAGCCACATATCGAAAGTTTTTGGCTGCTGAGCGCAGCATAGTGGGGCCTCCAATGTCAATGTTCTCCAGAGCCTCTTTCAAACTTATTTCTGTTTTCTTCATTATTTCCGGAAATGGATAGAGATTAATCACTACCATATCTATCAGCTTCAAATTATATTTTTTGGCTTCCTCGAGGTGGGAAGGCTCATTTCTCAGAGCCAGGATTGCCCCGTGAATTCGAGGATGAAGTGTTTTGACCCTTCCTCCCAACATAGATGGAGTCCCCGTATACTCAGATACATCAGTTACGGGGATACCGGCCTGTTGGATAATCCGAGCTGTTCCACCAGTGGAGAGGATATCAATATTAAGATCTCTCAAGCCGGTGGCAAACTCCACTATTCCCTTTTTATCAAAAACACTAATTAGAGCCGTCTTAATTTTGGGCATCAGACTTTACCTCTTTTATTTTCTGGATTACCATTTTCATTAAGGAATCCAAGTATTTTTAACGTAAATATTTTAACAAAATTATCCTTGGCCGTCAAGGAAAAAAACCGGGGGGAATTGTTGACCTATTTTGGATATTTGTTATAGTAGAAATGTATTTCTTTCATCAAAGCTAAAACAATTAGGAATGTGCGGGAAGTTAACGATTCCTCCCCAGAATTTATAAGCGGGAAAATAAAGAAAGTGAGGCTATTCGATATTTTAGGGGTTCTGGTTTCTAATTAGAAACCAGAACAATTGAGGCTATTTAAAGAGGTTCTGTCAAAGAGTGATTTTGTGAGAGAGTAAGACAATGCAAAAAATACGGGAACGAACTTCCTTTGCTTTTCTGGATAAGTATCTCGAAGGGATAGGAAAGACCCCTTTGCTTACCCCTGAGAAGGAAAGGCAATTAGCCATCAGGATAAAGTCTGCTCGTATCAAACTAATTGATTTGGTAAAAAACACCCGGAAGATTCTTGAGGTTAACTCTCCGTTACTGAAGTTTTTTGAGGAGAAAGGAGGCAATGTTAAAACTCTGCAAAAAATAGAAGGTAATATGGATAAGATACGGGCATTATGCGATTTTTTACTGAATTACCGGTCAGAAGTCATTGGTGCTCTTAGGGGTGAGAAAAAAAGAACTATGACTGAGATCTTGAATGAAATAGAACAGGTAAAGTTAGTTTATGAGGGGTACAGGAAAGATTTGATGCAGGCTAATCTGCGTTTGGTGGTGAACTTTGCCAAAAAATATATTGGCCGAGGTGTCTCTTTTTCAGATCTTATTCAGGAGGGTAATATCGGTCTTTCCCGGGCGGTAGATAAATTTGATTATGAATCGGGCAAGCGATTCAGTACTTATGCCAGTTGGTGGATCCGACAGTCTCTTTCCCGGGCGATTACTGATCAATCTCGAACTATCCGCTTGCCTGTTCATATAGCTCATCTCTTAAAGAAGTTAACCCAGATTTCTCGCCAGTTAGAGCAGGAATTAAAAAGGGAGCCTACGCCTGAGGAGATTGCCAAGGAAGCCAATATATCTCCCAAAAAGATTAGGGAAACTCTGGGATTGACTCAGAACACGGTTTCTTTTGATTCTCCCCAGGGGGAAGAAACAGAAAGTTCTATGATCGACTTTGTTTCTAATAAAACTATTCCTCCACCTGCTTATGAGTTTACTCTTGAGCTACTCAAACGGGAAGTGAATAATCTCCTAAGAAAGGTGGTTAGAGATAAACGAGAACTGGAGATTTTGAGATTGAGATTTGGTTTAGAGGAAGATGATAGTTGTTCTTTAAGGGAAATTGGAAAGAAATACGGTGTTAGTCGGGAACGAATAAGACAAATCCAAGAAAGAGCACTGAAAAGGCTTCGAGCTCCTGCTGAAGAAAAAGATCTTCGAAGTTATCTTGAGTTGCTGGATAATTTGAGGGCGGACCTTAAAGAAACATATACCTGAGATTCGGTTATTTTGGATCAATTTACCACTTAGTTAGAGACAAAGCATAGAGAGCGGAAATTATGTATTCAATGGGTATCATTGGGCTCCCTAATGCGGGGAAATCTACTTTATTTAATGCTCTTACCAAAGGTAAGGCTCAGGTAGCCAGTTTTCCTTTTTGTACTGTCTCGCCTAATGTAGGTATGGCTTTGGTACCGGATGTCCGATTGGAAAAATTGGGCCGGATGATAAATCCAGAGAAAGTTACCCCGGCGACTATTGAGTTTGTGGATATAGCTGGACTGGTACGGGGAGCCCATCGCGGAGAAGGTCTGGGAAATGAGTTTTTGAGTAGAATACGGGTTTCTCAGGCCTTAGTGGAAGTAACTAGATGTTTCAAGACGGAAAAAGTGAGTCATCCTGAAGGTAAGCTAAATCCATTGAGGGATGTGGAGATTATCGCTACCGAATTAGCTCTTTCAGATTTAGAAATAATAAAACGGCGATTGACAAAATTTCAGAAGGCAATAAAATCAGGGGAAAAAGAAGCTAAAGAGAAAATTACCTTATTATCGAAATTTCAGCATTGTTTGGAGGAAGAAACACTATCTGTTGGGGATTTAAAGGATGAGGAGCAAGCCTTTTTGAGGGAAGAAGGTTTGCTGAGGGTGAAGCCGACAGTGCTGTTGGCTAATATTAGCGAAGACGATCTGGAGACACCTTCTATTCATCTTGAAGAATTAAGAAGATATGCTAGAGAGCATAAATTAGAGTTGGTGGAGATATGTGCTCAACTTGAGTGGGAATTGGCTGAGCTTTCTCCAGAGGAAGCCAGCGAATTTAAGGAAGTCCTTCAAATAAAGGAAAGTGGAATAAGGCGATTGGTGCAGGTAGCTCAGAAGTTACTTAAACTGATTACCTTTTTTACAGTAACTGGGGGAAAGGAGGTAAGAGCCTGGTTAATACCAGAGGGAACTACTGCTCTTCAGGCAGCAGGGAAAGTTCATTCCGAGATGGAAAAGGGTTTTATTAAAGCGGAGGTTATTTCCTTTGAAGACCTGAGAGAGGTAAATTCAATTAGGGAAGTTCGCGAGACTGGGAAAGTACTGATGGAGGGAAAAGAGTATCGGGTTAAAGATGGCGACGTGATAAACTTTCGTTTTCATAGCTAATGATAGATTCCATTTATTCTGCCAATAAAAGGGAGTGTTCAATGTCTTATTATGAGATAACTTTTGTCCTCAAACCGGAGTGGGACGAAAAAAGAAGGGAAGAATTAAGCAAGAAAATCAGAGAATTTTTGAATGAAAGAACAGTTGAGATAAAAACCATGAATGAGGAAGGATTGAGGAGGTTAGCTTATGCGGTGAAGAAGAAAAAAGAGGGTTATTTCGTGATACTTAATTTTGAGGCCGAACCTTCTGTAATGGGGGAGTTTCGCAATTTTATGTATTCTCAAGGAGTTATCAGATTAATGATTATTAAAAAGGATAAGCTCTTTACTTCTGAGCCAAAAAAAGGAGAGGAAAATGGCAGCTCTGAACAGGGTGATCTTAATCGGCAATCTAACCCAGGAGCCTGAACTTCGCTATACACCTGGTGGAATACCAGTGAGCAGTTTTACTGTGGCAGTTTCACGTCCCTACACGAGTGCCGAGGGAGAAAGAGCAACTGATTTTATACCCATAGTGACCTGGCGTAAACAAGCGGAGAGGTGTTCCGAGTATTTAACCAAAGGGAGTCAGGTAGCGGTGGATGGAAGATTACAAGTGCGTTCCTATGAAGATCGTGATGGAATTAAAAGAATAAAAAGTGAGGTTGTTGCCTGGAGGGTAGTATTCTTGCAGCGCTTGAAGAAAAAGCCGACAGAAGAGGTAATTGAGGAACCCATAGAGAACGAGATTAACCGGGTTCCTTTAAGTGAAGAAGAAATTAAAGAAGAGAATTAATCATTTGGAGGATAAATAACATGTTTCCTAAGAGTTTTAGGAGAAAAAAGATTTGTCAGTTTTGTCGACTTCGGGCCAAATCTGTGGATTACAAAAATGTAGATATTTTGAAGCGTTACATTGATAATCGGGCCCGGATTAAGAGTAGAAGAAGAACCGGTGTTTGTGCCAAACATCAAAGAGAACTTTCCAGAGCTATAGAGAGAGCTCGACAAATGGCTTTATTGCCTTACAAGTAGGCGTCCGAAAGGAGAAAAAGGAATGAAAGTTATTTTGACGAAAGAGGTAGAAAACCTGGGTAAGAAATATGAGTTAGTTCAGGTTAGTAATGGATACGCCCGGAATTTCCTATTACCGAAAGAATTAGCTCTAAGAGCCACTCCTTCTAATATCAAACAGTTGAAGGAACACCAAAAAACAGCTCTCCTGAAAGATAAAAAAAGTAAGACCAGAGCTCTACGGATAGCTGAAAAGTTGGAAGGTGTCCGGATAATTGCAGAAAGAGAGGTAGGAGAGGAAGGGAAGGTATTCGGTTCCGTTACCAGTCAAGATATCACCGAGGAAATAAAGAGAAAATTTAATTTGGAAATAGACCATCGAAAGATTTCTCTGGATGAACCACTTCGGGTGATCGGGATCCGAAAAATCTCCATAAAGCTACATCCCGAGGTGGAGATTCCTTTGCAGGTTGAGTTAAAGAAAAAGACAACGGCAGAAGGTTTCCCTAAGGAGAAGAGCAAAAATTAGTTAATTCTCAACTGTATTTTTGCCCCGGTTGAACATTATTTAGTTTGTATTGATTCTCTTTTCCAAGTAAGAAACTTTTTTCCTAAACTGTTTATGTCTCCTGCTCCCAGAGTTATCAAAAGATCTTCTTCGGTTACTTCTTTTTTTAGAAAATCCAGAATTTCCTTCTGGGTGGGAAAAAAGTAAACCGAGTTTCCCTTTTTGCTTTTTATTTCTTCGAATAGCCGTTGGCCACTAATTCCTGGCTGAGGGCTCTCTCCGGCGGGATAAATCTTAGTTAAGATCAGTAGGTCAACATCGGTAAAAGCTCTGGTAAATGCGGGCAGTAAAAGTTTTGTTCTAGTGTAACGATGTGGTTGAAAAACAACTATAATTCTCTTTTTTAGAAGTTTGGCTGCTTGCAAAACAGATCTAATTTCTGTGGGATGGTGGGCATAATCATCAAGTATCATAATGGATGAAACTTCTCCTACTTTTTGAAATCTTCTTTTTATTCCCTGGAAAGAGGACAAGTGGTCTCTCAACTGGTGGAAATTTAGTCCCAAGGTTAAACTTACTAACAAAGAGGCCAGACAATTGTAAACGTTATGTCTACCAGGCAAAGGACAGGTGACTCTTCCGAGAGATTTGCCCCGGTAGGTAATCTGGAAAGAACTGGAAAAGGCCCGGTATTTTATATCACCGGCCCTGAGGTCGCAGACTGAGTCAATTCCGTAGGTTAGGAATGAAGGTAAAGAAAAAGATTCTTCCCAGACTTTTCTTAGACCGACATCATCGCTGTTGAAAATTAAAGTCCCCCCCTTTTTCAAATTTTGAATAAATTGCTTGAAAGCTTCTCTTAATTTTTCTTCTGATCCATAATAGTCAAGATGATCATTTTCCAGAGAGGTAAGAACAGCCAGTTGGGGATGAAGAAAAAGAAAGGAGCCATCAGACTCATCACTTTCTACTACTGTCCACCTACCTCTTCCTAAAAAGCCGGTTGCTTTTATCTCATTTAGCTCACCACCAAGAAATATAGTAGGATCCTCTTCTGCTTTTATTAGTAAGTGAGAAATGAAAGAAGCAGTAGTAGTTTTTCCGTGGGTTCCAGCAATTATGATACTTTGGGTATCATTTACCAGCCAAGAAAGTAGCTTGCCTCGAGAGATTACGGGTATTTCTTTTCTCAAGGCCTCGGTAAGCTCTGGATTATCTGCCTTTACGGCCGAAGAGACCACTATTATCTCAGGTTTCTGGATATGATCAGAACTGTGTCCTTGATAAATCTTAACTCCTTTTGTTCGTAGTTTATGGATTAACTCATTTTCCCTTAAATCCGAGCCGGTAATCTGATAACCCTTGCTTAAAAGGACTTCAGCCAGAGCACTCATGCCTACTCCCCCGATTCCGATAAAATGAAGAGAGCGAATATTTTTGAGCACTTAGTTTTTCCTCAGGCTGATAAGGAGTTTGGCCATCTGTTCTGTGGAATCTCTTTTACCCAATTGGCGGCTCTTTTTGCTCATTTCTCTTAAAATCCCTTTATTATTGATTAAATCAAGGATCAGTTTTTTTAATCTTTTTGCCTTAAGCTCACTCTGGGCAATTAGCCGAGCGGCTCCCTTTTTCTCCAGTATTTGAGCATTTTTCCACTGGTGATTTTCGGTGGCGTAGGGATAGGGGATAAGGATGGATGGTAGACCGCAGGCAGTGATTTCAGCTAAAGTGGTGGCCCCACTTCGAGAGATAACTAAATCAGACATAGCATAGACATATTGAATTTTAGAAGAATAAGGTAAGATTAACAGTTTGATTCTTTGCAAGAGAGGAGGATGGAGAGCTAATTCTTTGCTTTGTATTCCCACGATGAAAATACTTTGAATTTGAGGGAAAATTTCCTCTCGGTCAAGAAGTTGAAGTACCTTAATTCCCATTTGATTTAGAAAATCAGCTCCTTGACTTCCACCTAAAAAAAGAAGGGTAAATCTATTTTCATTCATATTTAATTTAATCGAGGCTTCCTTTCTTTTAGTGGTCAGGATTTCTTTCCTTACCGGGTTACCCACAGTTCTTATTTTGGGATACAGAAGGGGAGCGAAGTACTTTTTTGTTTGAGGAAAACTAATAGCAATAGCGGTAGCTCGCCGGGCTAAAGTCCGATTGGTGAGCGAGGGAATAAGGTTCTGTTCGCATATCAGGCTGGGTATCCCCAGCAGGAAGGAAATAATTATCACCGGATAAGAGTGGAAACTACCCATTCCGACGACTACCTGAGGCCTGGATCTTAAGAAAATGAAAAAACATTGTTTCAGCGAGATCGCCAGGTTCCAAAGAAAAAAAGGCCATTTCCAGGAAAAGCCTCGAGGGCAACTGCGGGTATTTATTTCTAAGAATTTAAACCCGGAACTGGTAACAATTTCCTTTTCCAGAAATCGCTTTCCACCAATCCAAATAATCTCTTGAGCCAAATGTTCTTTTTTCAGGTAATTGGCGAGAGCTAAGGCGGGGTAAAGGTGTCCACCGGTTCCTCCGGCAGCCACTAAAACTCTCATTTTTTGGTAGTCCTTATTTGGGCCCACTGATAAACTACTGGTGCAGCTACAAAACTGGAGGAATAAGTTCCCACGATAACTCCTATCAAAAGGGCAAAGGCAAAGCCATGAATAACCGGACCACCCCAGACGAACAGAGCTAAGACAACGATAAAGGTAGTCAGTGAGGTAATTACAGTTCGGGATAGTGATTGATTGATACCCAGGTTAATGACGTCCCTGTAAGACATTTTCCGTTTTCGGAAAGTCTTCGTATTCTCTCGAATTCTATCATAGACGACAATGGTGTCGTTTAAAGAGTAGCCAATTATAGTCATAAGAGCAGCAATGACTGGGAGGGTGAACTCAAAATTACCCAGCGAGAGAGCTCCTACGCTGATAGCCACATCGTGAACCAAAGCAATTACCGCACCTATGGCAAAGGTGAATTCAAAGCGCCAGGAAATATAAATGAGCATCCCGATTAAAGCAAAAATTACGGCTAAGACAGCACTTTTTTGTAGTTCTTTACTCACTTTAGGCCCGATTATATCTAGGCTGATGATCTGGAAGGGATTACCCTCTCCCACTTCTGCCTTCACTGCTTTTTCAATCTCAGCGGCGGCTTTTAAGTGAGTGATTCCCCGAATTCGAGCAGTTAAGGACTTCTGATCTATTTGATTGAGATTTATCCTTTCTTTATCAGTCGGGTCAACGGTAAATAAGCCTATCAGATTTTCATAGCCTATTCTTTCTAGGGCGGGAAGCTGTTTTAATTCTTCTAGACTGGTAAGTTTACCCGTCTTTTCCCGAAGGTTGATAATTTGCGAAGCAGCTTCCTCGGCTATTTGCTCAACCCGGTAGCGAATGAGGACGAGGTTATCCGTAGTTTTTCCGTACTTTTGAATGATTGCCTGCTGCAAACCAATAGAAGATAATCCTGCTCTTACCTGGGTAATCGAAAGAGACTTTTCAAATTGTAAATGAACTTCAACTCCTCCGGTGAAATCCAAGCCTAATCGTGGTCCTCCTTTCATTACCAAAGAGATTATTCCTACAGCTAACACAATTACTGAGATGGTTAAGGCAATTTTTCTTTTCCCGATAAAATCAATATTAGTTTTCCTAAAAAGCTTCATTTCATCCTCTTTTTTTAGATACTTAAGGTTTTAGTTGGTCGTCCTGCCAGCAGAAGGTTGAAAATCACCCGGGTAACTACTATGGCGGTAAACAAACTGGCCAGTATGCCAATAGAAAGAGTAGTGGCAAATCCCTTGATGGGACCACTGCCAAATTGAAACAAAATGAGGGCGGTAATCAAAGTGGTGATATTGGCGTCCAGGATAGTCCTCAAGGCCTTGTTGTACCCAGCATCTAAAGCAGACCGAGGTGCCCTTTCCTTCTCCAATTCTTCCCTGATTCTTTCAAAGATGATCACATTAGCGTCGATACTCATCCCGATGATCAGGATAATTCCGGCTATTCCGGGAAGAGTAAGGGTTGCTTTCAGAGCAACCAGAGCAGCCAATATGAAAAGTAAGTTGAGAAGCAAAGCTAAGTCAGCAATCAAACCAGCTTTTTTGTAGTAAAGTCCCATAAATACCAGCACCACCAGAAGGCCAATTATTCCCGAAAGAAGTCCCTTTTGAATGGAATCCCGACCCAGCGAAGGACCAACGGTGGTGTTTTGTATAATGCTAAAAGGAATAGGAAGAGCACCACTCTTGAGAACTATTCTCAACTTGCTGGCTTCATCCATAGTAAAGTTTCCCTCAATTACGGCTTTACCTCCCGGTATGCGAGTTTTAATCACCGGAGCAGATTGGATAGCATTATCAAGGATAATAGCCAGTCTTTCTCCAATATGTCTTCCTGTAATCTCCTCAAATTTTTTGGCTCCTTCTGAGTTGAACTCCAGGGCAACATAGGGTTGTCCCCATTGATTTATTTCTACCCGGGCATCTTTTATGGTACTTCCGGTAAGTAAGGTTTCTTTCTTGATGAGATAAGGTGAAGACTTCCCCTCCCGGTACTGGTAAAGTATTTCATCATCCAGGGGAATATCTCCCTCCAGAGCTTTACTTACGTCTCCCTTTTCGTCCACTAATTTGAATTCCAGAAGAGCTGTTTTTCCAATAAGTTCCACTGCTCCTTGAGGATCCTCAACTCCGGGTAGGTCAACCACGATTCTTTTTTCCCCTTGGTGAGTTATGCTAGGTTCCACCACTCCATACTGATCAATTCTGTTTCTAATAATTTCAATAGCTGTATCTACAGCGTATTTAACATCCTCAGACTCCGGAATCTGGCTGGTATCTGCCTCAAGAACTAAATGAACTCCTCCTTTTAAGTCTAATCCTAACTTTATCTTTTTTTGCAAAGGGTAAATCGCCCAGACTGAGACAGCCACCAACGCCAAAATAAAAACTAACACCCATTTACTGTACTGAAGCATTCCACTCTCCTTAACCGGTACGATTACTATTGACTTCGAAAGCTCGTCTTTAAGAGTCAGCCAATCTTGGCGCTAATTTAGCATAAATGATAAATTTGTCAAATGGCACTCGGCATATTTTGGTTCATTTGGTTCATTCCGTTCCTCTGGTTCCTCTCGTTCTTTCCATTGAAACTGTTCCTTTGGTTCTTGTAGTTTGTTTGGTTTCTCTCGTTCATTACAATCCGCGTAGGACCAGACCTATGTGGTCTGTCCCTACTAATGTCAAATGTTGAGACCTGACCCCGTTCAGACCCCGTTCATGGTAATTTGCAATTTTCCTGTTTCCGGGTAATATTGTATTTGGAGATCAGGTTGTTCTCGTTGGCATGGGTTTACCCTTTCTCTGTGGTTGTTGTTTAAGAATGGTTTTTTGGACTGAAAAAAAATGATGAAGTTGTAGGAGAATCTGAAAATGGAGAGAAGAAATCCGGTAATAACGGTGGTGGGGAGTTTTAATACGGATCTTATGGCGCGGAGCCCGAGAATACCGCAGGCCGGAGAGACTATCCTGGGGGGACCTTTCCAGATGGGGCCGGGAGGAAAAGGGGCTAATCAGGCTGTAGCTGCCGCTCGACTAGGAAGCCGGGTTTTCATGGTTAGCTGCGTGGGGGAAGATGTTTTTGGTGACCTGGCTCTGAGCAACTTGAGGAAAGAAGGGGTTGATATCAGTTTTGTGGTTAGAGATAGCACAATACATACAGGTGCGGCTCTAATTGTAGTAGATGAACAAGGCGAAAATATGATTGTGGTAGCTCCTGGAGCTAATTTTTCTCTAACTAAGAGTATGGTGAGGAAGGCTACCAAAGCTATTAGAGAGGCAGATGTTCTCTTAACTCAACTGGAAATTCCTACTGAATCGGTAGAAAGAGCTTTGAGAATAGCCAAGGATAATCAGGTTACTACTATATTGAATCCGGCGCCTGCTCAGGTTCTCTCCCCGGCAATTCTGGAATGTGTGGATGTATTAACTCCCAATCAAAGCGAGGCTTCTCTTTTAACTGGGATGGAGATAACTAATCAGAGCTCAATTAGAAAAGCATCTGAGCAGCTTTTCAAGCAGGGTGTTGAAACGGTAGTTTTTACTCTGGGGAGCGAGGGGGCTTTAATAGTAACTTCGGAAAAATTTCAACACATTCCGGGCCAAAAAGTAAGAGTGGTTGATACTACCGGGGCCGGGGATGCTTTCAACGGAGGGCTGGCTTTTGCTCTGGGTAGAGATGATGACTTAGTAGAAGCGGTGCGATTTGCTAATGCAGTGGCGGCTCTCTCAGTCACCAAAGTGGGAACAGCACCCTCAATGCCCACTGAAAGGGAAGTAGCAAGTTTTCTTAATAAAGCATCTTCATAGCTTCTCTCACGCTTTTCAAGGTAGCTCCGACTAGGCTTCAGCTGTCTTCCGTTGTCTGCACTCCAAGTCTACTTTCCCTTCTTGGGTGAAGCAGGAAGAAAAAATAAAATTTGCCCACCCTTTTAGATTGGTATCAAAGACTAACTAAATTTAATTGTAAATTATCCTGGATTTAGTATAATAGTGGATGTCAAAGAATGTTATTCTGATTATGCTATGAGAATATGGAAAGAATCTCACGGACAAATATGATTGGAGATAATGTAAAGAAATTTCGCAAGAAAAAGGAACTCATGCAAGACAGTCCAATTTGGGAGCATAAACGAAGTAGTTCGGTTATTTTGAGTTATATGGAGTGGCGGTATCAAATTTAAAGGGGAATTCACATAAATATTTATGAGAAGATAAAAAGGTTTGTCGAGCAGGTATTCAAAACGACACTGGAAATATTTCTTGAAGCATTGAAACTTAGTCCTAATGCTCAAGGCTATGTTAGTGGTTCCATAACTGAACTTTTGTTGAAGAAGAAGCTGGAAGAAGAATACAACTTTGAAGTAAAAAGAATCAGAGAGAAATGGGAGGGTAAAAAGCACCTCCAACATCATGGCGATTTTTATTTCAGAAAATCTGACACTTCTTATTGGTATGTAATAGAGTCAAAGGGAGTAAAATCTAATTCAGAAAAATGGCATAGGCTTTATAATTTCGGAAACCTTAAAAATTTTTTCATCACTCATGCTGACAAAATTCCATGGATAAATCGTAAGCAAAATATTGAGCAACAAGTAATTAATTGGATTCATAAAAATCTGCCTAAATTCCAGAACGAGTATTCTTGCAATCTTTACGAGTACGAAGAAGTCCAGAAATATGTGTCCAAGCGCAAAACTGAGAAGGCGAAAGCTATTCATAGATTGCGTGGTTACACACGGGACCAAATCAATGATATGATTGAAGAGCGTTTGAATTATGTTATGTCAAAAGTAAAAGTCTTAGAAACGCACTTTGTTTCAGGTAGATCCGGGGTGAGTGAACGGACGCAGGCAACTCCACGCAAAGACGAGTTCAATGTTATCGCTATTGATATTGTTCTTCGGTATCCACAACACAAATTTCTATTTGCCAACCCCCAAAATCTCGAATCATCTGGAGATGACCCAAACCATCTTCAACAGAACTATGTCATGGGTTTTGTTTTTATTGATGAGCAAGGGAAAGGAACTTTGCACATTGCTGACGATTGGTATGAAGACTTGAACGAGGTTTGTGACACATCAAACCCGCAAGATGCCGTCAACGAGGATGACATGCAAGTTGATAACAGGTACATGATAGCAAATGAAGACGAGGATTGAACTATGAAGAAAAAGACTAGAAAGCACAAATATATATTTCCTGTCCCGCAAAAATGGAAAATTAGAGAACAGCAACTTCTTTACTCCGAGGCAAGTTTTCTTCCTGAAAACTTGCCTCGGAGTAAAGAATTGCGTCCTGCTCACAATCTCTCTGCTATATTTGATGAATGCCACAATTACGTTTATGCTAACGAAGGTCTACTTAAGGATAAGATATTTCACGAAATTGTAAAACTACTTTTGATAAAACTTTACGATGAACAGAATACCACAAAGGTCGGCTTACAATTTGGTATTACTTCAAGCGAATATAGAAGCATGCTTGCAAATAGACTCAGTAGTTTTGAAGTTCGTGTTAACAAACTATTTGATACAGTACGAAACAAATATCCTTCTTTATTCTCGGACGACTCGATAAAGCTTAAACCTCTCACATTGGCCTATATTGTTGGGCGATTACAGTATATGAATCTTACCCAAACACCTGCTGATATTAAGGGAGAAGCCTTCCAGGCATTTGTCTATCGACATCAACGTGGTGATCGTGGTGAGTTTTTCACACCTCATCCTATTGTGAGATTGGCTGTTGAAATGATAGTCCCAAGGCCAAATGAGAAGGTAATTGACCCTGCTTGTGGAAGTGGCGGCTTCCTCATTCAAACCATCTCGTACGTTTGCCGAAGTAATCCCAATATTAGTAAGACGCACTATATTCGTGAGCAAATTTATGGAATTGATTTTAATCCCGATGTAGCTTTATCTGCAACGGTCCGCCTTGTATTTGAAGGCGGTGTGGGTACAGAGATTATTTGTACAAATGCTCTGTTAGAGAATGAGCAATTTAATAATGTTTTTGATGTTGTTCTCACCAATCCACCATTTGGCAGCAAAGGTAAAATGAAAGAGCAAAAAATTCTAAAGAACTATCTGTTCGCTCGTAAATGGAATAAAACCCAAAATGGTGACTGGGAGGTGACGAGAAATGTTCTCGCAGGACAAACACCAGAAATTCTGTTTATTGAGAAGTGTTTAAAGCTACTTCGCCCAGGTGGACGTATAGCAATTGTCTTACCAGATGGCTTACTTCAAAACATTACCAATAGCCATATTAGGTCCTGGATTCGTTCCCAAACTAAAGTGTTAGGTGTTGTGTCAATTCCACAGGAAGCTTTCATACCCTATGGCACGGGAATCAAGACCTCTCTACTCTTTTTGCAAAAACTGCCTGCCGATTCAGAAAAAGTATTCATGGCTCAAATACAAAAGATTGGCTATGATGTAAAAGGGAAACCTATTTACAAGAAAACTCACGATGGCAAACTGGTAAGAGCAAAATCAGGACTACCTATTATTCATACTGATATAGAGGAGATTGTTTCTGAATACAACAGGTTCAAAAATAACGGACTTGAAATAAATAAGGAGAGAATTTACACAGTTTCTGAGAAATCGTTAAATACGCGTCTGGACGTAGAACATTATAGACCAGAAGATAGAAAGCTTCTTGAAATGTTGCAAGTAAATGGAGCAAAACCCCTTGGCGAATTGGCAGATATTCTCAAAGAAACTGACGATTTCCGTTCGACCTCCAATAATGAAATAAGATATATCGCCATTTCTGATGTTGACGCGCGTACAATGCAAGTGGTTTCTCAGCAGGTAATTAAACCATATGATGCCCCATCAAGGGCAACTTATCGTGTACGGACGGGCGACATTATCACAGCTATATCTGGAGCAAGCACTGGCACATACAGGCATGCAACCGCACTGATTACCGAAGATGAGGATGGAGCAATCTGCTCTAATGGTTTTGTTGTACTCCGTAATATTCATAGCGTAGAACCGCTTTTCCTTCTATCATACCTTCGTGCAGAATATTTTTTGCGGCAGGTTAGACGTCTCATGACGGGTCATGCTATTCCTGCAATTTCTATAGAAGGTTTATCAAAGGTGCTTGTGCTGCTTCCACCAAAAGAAGTTCAGAAGCAAATATCTAATGAAATTGGAAAGATTATATCTATGCGTAAAGAACTTTTGAAGGTCTGGAAGAAAGTTATAGAAGAGGTTGAATCATTAATAGAAATAGACAAAATGATGTAAAGATCAAACCGCCACTTCATATAACACAGCATAAAAGGTTTGTGGAGATTGAAAGGGGATGCCAGCAGTACCGTATAACGTGGTGTATGCGATTCGCTACGCTCACCCAAATTGCGGAGCGGAGCAATTTGGCAGACCCGA
>DAOVGF010000060.1 GCA_030672545.1 Candidatus Aerophobota bacterium | reverse complement strand
GATGTACGGAAATTCAACTGAGGAAAGTTGTAAGTGAAAGCTCTGATAGGAAGAATATGCAGGAAGCATCTACCTGGTTATCTCTTCATCCTACCAGCTTTAGCCGTAATGAGTCTGCTTATTCTCTACCCCCTTTACCAAACCTTTTTTCTCAGTCTTTACCGAGAAATCCGTTTCCAGGAGCTTTCTTTCATAGGTCTGGGGAACTTTGTGGAAGTAATAACTTCTGATTACTTCGTCAAGATATTGCTTAACACCCTTGTATGGACCGGGGGCACAGTAATATTTCAATTTTTGGTAGGATTAGGGGTAGCCGTACTTTTTAACGCCGGGTTACGGGGAACCCGTTTGGTGAGCAGTTTAGTCCTGATCCCCTGGGTTACCCCCGGTGTCATTGCCGCGGTCATCTGGAAATGGATGTATCATCCCCTATACGGGGTACTGAACGAAATTATGGTTTTGTCGCATGTATTACCTACCTATAAACCCTGGCTGGCTGATCCTCACTTAGCCTTGCTATCTATTGTAGTAGCAGCCATATGGAAAGGTTTCCCTTTTTCCATGGTTATGTTACTGGCCGGCATGAAGGCTATTCCTCAGGAGCTGTACGAGGCAGCCGAAGTGGATGGAGCCTCGGGATTAGCTCGCTTTCTCCATGTAACCTTACCTTTGTTGGCTCCGGTGTTCAAGATAACCATACTTCTTACTACTATCTGGACCTTTAATTACTTTGACCTGGTCTATGCTATGACCGGTGGCGGTCCAGGCCGTTCTACCGAGATACTGGCCACCCAAATATACAAATTGGCCTTTGATGACTGGAGATTTGGCGTGGCCAGCAGCCTGGCCGTAATTATGTTCGCTATCCTGGCGGTTTTCACCTTGATATATGCCTGGGTACTTGAACGAAGGGGAGAAGGGCTATGAGCACCAAGGGATACTTTCCTGCCTGGGTCTGGTGGACTCGGCTCCTGGCCTACTTGTTGTTGGTAGTAGTAGCAGTAGTAGTAATCTTTCCTATTTTTTGGATGCTAATATCCTCCCTGAAATTTACCCAAGAACTTTTTGTTAAACCACCTACCTGGATTCCCCAGCGCCCCACCCTGAGTAACTACATTTCTATCTTCAAGGACTCTCTATTTCTTCGCTACTTTTTAAATAGCCTGGTGGTCTCCCTGACCACAACGGTTATAACCATCATAATTGCCTCCCTGGCCGGTTACGGCTGGGGTAAGACTAATTTTGCCGGTAAGCGCGCCACCTCCTTGTTCGTGCTGGTCAGTCAGATGTTTCCTTTGGTAGTACTGGTTATTCCCTTGTTCCAGATTCTGCGCCGCTTGTTGTTACTGAATACTTATCCAGGGTTGGTATTAGCCTACCTGACCTATACAATTCCCCTTTCTTCGTGGCTTTTAAAGGGTTTCTTCCAGGAAATTCCGGGCGAGGTTATAGATTCAGCCAGAGTGGATGGATGTTCACATCTAACATCCTTTTTGAGAATAGCTTTGCCTCTTATCAGACCAGGGATAGCCGCTACAGTAATCTATTGCTTTATTATGGCCTGGCAGGAATTCTTCTTTGCCCTCAGTTTTATGTTTGATGATGAGATGAAGACTCTTACCGTGGGAATACTTGGCTTTATGGGCCAGTACAAGGTATCGTGGGGTCAATTAATGGCCGCATCCTTCCTCAGTGTTTTGCCTACCGCGGTGGCCTTTTTCTTTGTGCAGAAACACTTTGTTGCGGGACTAACCAGGGGAGCAATTAAGTAGGAGAGGCCTATGAAAAAAGCTCTAAAAGAGATGAGAGAGGATGCCAGGAGTATTTTTTATGCCGCCCTTAAGGCAGTTGATCCCGCCCAGGCAGTGAAAAGATGGCTACATCTTGAGGAGAATATACTTAAAATTGGGCGGCTCACTTTTCCCTTATCTAAAATAAGAAAGATTTATGTGGTGGGAGCAGGGAAGGCAGGAGCACCAATGGCCAATGCTCTGGAGGAGATTATAGGAGACAGAATTGAGGAAGGTCTAATCAATGTAAAATACGGACATAGCCAAAAATTGGCTAAAATTGAGATAAATGAAGCTGGACATCCCCTTCCTGATAAAGCTGGAAGAAGAGGTGCCCAGAGGATATTTCATCTCTTGGAGAAAGCGGGAGAAAATGATCTGGTTTTCTGCCTTATCTCGGGAGGTGGCTCGGCTCTTTTACCCCTGCCAGTGAAGGGGATCAGTCTTGAGGAAAAACAAGAAGTAACTGAGACGCTCCTGAGGTGTGGAGCCCGTATTGAGGAAATTAACGCTATCAGAAAGCATCTCTCCCGGATTAAGGGGGGACAAATAGCTCGCTGGGCTTACCCGGCCCGACTAATAGTCCTGATTCTCTCGGATGTGATTGGAGATAGACTTGATACTATTGCTTCCGGACCAACTGTACCCGACGAGACAACTTTTGTAGATTGTCTCAAAATAGTTAATAAATACGGGATATCTTCCTCTCTCCCGGTCTCAGCAATCAATCATTTAGGAAAGGGAGCGGCCGGGGAAATCAAAGAGACCCCCCAGAAAGGTGACCCTATTTTTGTGAGAGTGCATAACTTTATTGTAGGCAGCAATATTATGGCTATTAAAGCGGCTCAAAGAGAGGCGGAAAAACTGAAGTATCACTCTTTGGTACTTTCCTCTTTTTTGCAGGGAGAAAGCCGGGAGATAGCCCGAATTTACGCCGCTATGGCCAGAGAGATAAGAACTTCAAGAAATCCTCTATCACCTCCGGCCTGCATTATTTGCGGAGGAGAAACCACGGTGACCCTCCGAGGCCAAGGACTGGGAGGAAGAAGTCAGGAATTTGTCCTCTCGGCAGCCATAGAGGTTGAGGGAATGAAAAGAGTAACTATTCTGGCGGCGGGTACCGATGGCACTGATGGCCCCACCGATGCTGCGGGAGCCCTGGTCGATGGGGAGACTCTGATGAGAGCCAGAGAATTAGGGATGGATGCCCTGACATATCTGGATAATAATGACTCCTACCATTTTTTTGAGAAACTGGGTGACCTTCTTATCACTGGTCCCACTCGAACCAATGTGATGGATCTCTACCTACTGCTGGTCAGTTGATTTTGATGACAGGGGCGGTAGTTCCTGTATCGGAAAGTCCACCAAAGCAGGGAAGAAAAACAACTTTTATTATAGAATCAAGAACCAGATCAAGTATTCCATACACATTCATATTCCCTTTACCAGATTTTTTTGGTGAAGTTTTAGGGCCAGGCTGAAAAACCCTATGGAAAATGCCAGCATTGCCACCATACTTAAATAAGAAGGGTAAAATCTCACTTCGTAGAGGCTATATCTGATTATGTCGGTAGTATACGTTAGGGGAGATAGGGGAGCTATCAGTTTCCCCCAGTAAGGAAGATTTTCCAGAGGAATAAATATTCCACTAATAAAAATGAGAGGGAATCTAACCAGGGCAGAGAGCATTATCACTTTAGAAGGAGCCTCGGTAGCCGGGGAAGATAGAAGGATTCCTAAACAAGAAAAGCACAAAGAGGAAACAAGCATACCTCCGGCCAGAAGAAAGGGATGGGTAACTCTGGCGGCAAAGAAGATAAATCCCAGAACCAGGGAGACCAAAGATATCGCTAACCCGAAGATAATCCCGGCTAACACATCACCCAAAAGAAGAGAAAAGACCGAAACCGGTGTGGTGAGGAGTCTCTCGTAGGTTCGAGCATTTCTTTCCCAGGGGGTAACCAGAGGTCCCACGGAAGAAGAGGTGAAAAACAAGGTCATAGCCACCAGACCAGGGACAAGAACACAAGGCAAGAGTTGTTTTCCCAGCCCAAAGGCTAAGAAGAAGAATACGGGAAACAAGATACCAGAGATGATTACTGGAGGTTTGACATAGTAAATCCGGGCATCTTTTTCTGCTATTGCCAGTGAACCCCTCAATTGACGGAGTAGGTTGGTGGATTGATAGAATCTGTTCATAGATTAGTCTCCTTGTTTTCGGTGAGTCTCACAAAAACCTCTTCCAGGCTGGGACCAAGAGTATTAAGGGAAACGAAACGAAGATTATTTTTTTCACTATACTCCGTAAGTTCTCTTATTACGCCATCCAGGTCAGTAGTGTAAAGACGAAGTTTATCCCCTAATCTCTGGCATTCGTTGACCCGAGGAATATCTCTAATCCATTCTGTGTTTGAAGGTATCTTATCAAAAGCAACTTCTATTGATTGAGTTTTCTGAAAAGCATTCTTCAATTTCTCAGGGGTATCAACAGCTACAATTTTCCCTTTGTTTATGATGGCTACCCGGTCACAGATAAGATTTGCCTCTTCAATATTGTGGGTGGTTAAAAAGATAGTTTTCCCTTTTAGTTTAAGCTTCTGGATAATTTCTCTTATCATCCGACTGCTTTGGACATCAAGCCCCGAAGTTGGCTCATCAAGAAAAAGAATATCCGGATCGTGAATTAAGGACATAGCCAGAATCAGCCTTTGTTTCATTCCCTTGGAGAATTTTCTTGTTTTCTCATCTTTTCTCGGCCAAAGATGAAATTTTTGAAGAAGCTCCCTGGTTTCTTTCTCTCTTGCTTCTTTTCTCACCCCATAGAGTTTTCCCATTAAGATCATATTGTTCCAGGCGGAAAGGTCTACGTAAACATTGCACACCTCGGGTACAACTCCCATAATTTGTTTGGCGGCCAGAGGATCTTCGATGACGTCTAGGCCCAAAATTTTAGCCTCTCCCTCGTCTGGCGTAAGAATACCCGTTAAGATACGAATAGTGGTGGTTTTTCCTGCTCCATTGGGTCCCAGAAAGCCAAAAATTTCCCCTTTTTCCACCTCGAAATTGATATGGTCAACGGCGAGGGTTTCCTCGTAGAACTTTGTTAAGTTCAATACTTTAACGGCTAAACTCGGCTCTTCATTCATACCCAGGCCTCCCAATTGATACTTCCTGCGGCAATCTTGGATGATGGTTGGGACCAGTTCTCTCTCAAATTAAACTCAAAGGACTTGCTCTTCAATTTTACTCTTCCTTTCTTTCTTCTCTTCTGCAATCTTTGAAATAATATTCACGAATTCTCTTACCTTTTTCAGATTAGCTGAGTAGTGCATCCAGTAGCCCCGCCTTTCCGCTCTGACCAAACCTGTTTCCCGCAGGATTTTTAGATGCTGGGATACAGCAGGTTGAGATATATTAAGAAAACTCACTATGGCGTTCACACAAAAAGTTTTTTTTGTGAGAAACAAAAATATTCTCACTCTGGTAGGATCAGAGAGAGCCTTGCATATTCTGGTTATTTTTTCCAATTCTGGCTGAGACATATTCAACTCGGGTAAATAAGCATATTCAAATTTACTTATAATATAGTCGAAAATTTCCTTTGGTCAAATACCTTTTGCAGGAAACTTGCTCTATCTCGTTTCTGGGAATAGCTTTGGCTGAGCCTATTTTTCAATTAAGAAGCCTCCTGAGCCGGCAACAGAAAGATTAATCTAAAGAATCACCGGTTTCACCTTTTAAGCTGTGGTTGTCCTGGTAGCCGCAGGTTTTAACTTGCGCAAATAAACGCAGGCTAAAGCCTGCGGCTACCGGATCATAACCAAGAAGCTAAAGCCTGCGTTTAGCAGTCTTTTCCGGCAAAAGTCAGTTGTTAAGTCAAAAAGCATTTCCGGATTTTTCTTATCTCGGACTGAGCAAGTAGATGACAAAACTGCCTCAACAGTTCGCAACTGGTAATTGCTATTTTGGTATATACGCTGAAAAACTCTTAAAATGATTTCTAACTTTGCCTTTCTCTCTTCTATGAATGCCGAATTTAGTAAACTTCCGCTAGGTTGCCTCCTGGAGCCATGTTTTTATTTTGGCAACAGAGGCTATTTGCCCCGAACACTTAACATTGCCGTCAATGGCCAGAGCGGGAGTCATCAGGACTCCGAACTTGCTTATTTCTTTTATGCTCTGTACCTTCTCAACTTCAGCTTCAATGTTCAGTTCCCCAATCGCCTTTTTAGCATTTGCTTCCAGTTTCCCACACTTAGGACAACCTATTCCAAGAATCTGTACTTTCATATCTACACCCCCCTTACTGGTTTTACTTTCATTTTCCTTGAGAAAACTTTCGACACTACCCTCGAGTATTCAAACAACAAAACTGCCAAAAATCATCCCCATCAAAGTGGACATAACAACTACCAGAGCTATGTACACCAGAGCTTTCTTGGTCCCCAAGATACTTCTTATCACCAGCATATTGGGCAGAGATAAGGCCGGTCCTGCCAAAAGTAGGGCCAGAGCAGGACCTTTCCCCATACCAAGATCAACAAATGCTTTTAATATTGGAACCTCGGTTAGGGTGGCAAAATACATTAGGGCTCCCGCCACCGAAGCGATGAAGTTAGATTTCAGGGTATTGTCTCCTACCCAGGTTTGGATTACCCGGGGGGGAAGAACCGCCTTGATTAGACCGGCGGCGAATACTCCTACCAAAAGCCAGGGCAAAATCAGTCGGACAAATTGCCCGGTTGAGGCAAGCCAGGAGAAGATTTCTTCTTTGGTAAACCACAGCTTTAGTATGATCATCAAAAAAACCAACAGAGAAGCTACTATCAACCACCTTCCCCAGACTCCTAAAACCAGTATAGCTACAAGATCAGCAAAAAAGTTGAAACATCCTATAAGATTGACGAATCTCATAGGAAAGATTAAACTAAACCGATGGTCAAGGCGTAGCTTTTCGGTAAACTACATTAAGCGATAAGTCTCATCAAGAGAATCTGAGAAGAGAGAATGAAAAAAGTTCTAATATGTCTCTTTTTTTTGATGGTTCTTACACCATCTCTACGGGCTGATGTGAAATTACTGTATGCTATCAAATACGAAGGCCCTGCAAAGTCTCCTATTAAAGGAAAGCAAATAAGTACTCAAATTTTTTCTCTTGACCCTGACAATAAAGAGATTGAGCTGGTTTTTTCTGATGAAAACTCTTCTATCGTCCTATCCGTAGGACCAAACGTGCCCGGAATTGGAGAAGGAGTATTTGTCACAAGTGGAAAGAAGATTTATAGTTTTGCCATAGAGAGAAACATTGAAATTGGCTACGATTCCTCAGGACGTCCCATTTATTATTATCGCTTCGGAAGAAAAACCTTCATCTACGAGCTTTTTGTTGATGGCACGAACAGATTTAGAAAAGTTTGTGAGGTGATGGGAACCCAATATCCTACTGAGATGTTCATTGATCCTACCGGCACCAGAATCAGTTATTTGAATTATTCAGACAAAGCATGCCAGAGACCGACTCTGTTTATCCACTACGCCCTAGGAGGAGAACTTCTCAATAAAGTAGAATTAGGGGAAATATTTCTTGATTGCTTTGCTACCAACATAGGCTGGCTGCCTGATGGGGAAAAAATCTTTTTTACCTTAGACACAGGGGCTGTGGGTGTCACTTCTGAGGAATCTTACCAAAGAGTGGGAACTTATCTAATGAAAGAGGACGGCGCTGAGGTGACTCGTTTTCCAGACTCCATATTTTCTTTCCCCTCCAGGGAAGATTTTTCTGGTGGTTTAACGCCGAGAGTTATCGGAGTAAGTTTAGAGGGAACCTTGATTGTGAGAGACCTTAGGCATAAGAGGAGTGGTGGGCCAAGTACGTGTTCTTTTTTATATCTGGTTGATCCCGATACCAAATCGAAAAAAGAAATTCCTATGAAAATTTTTGAAGGTCTTAAACATTTCAAGGTTTCTAATAACGGTAGCAAAATAGCTTTTATAGAAGATATTTATGAAGATGATTCCATCCACATCTGGGTCAAGGATTTAGCGACCGGGGAAGAAAATGAGGTATTTTCATTTTCTATCAGGTCCTTTAGAGACTATTATCTGGGATTAGTGGGGTGGATAGAAGATTAAGCCGGTTGCCTAACCTTGGGGAGGCTCTCTCTAATGGGCCACTGGAAGTGCTTCCTTTCGCCCTTTTTCTGTCAAGTTCGTTTGACAAAGTAACATTATTTGACATAATAGGTATCTCCTACCTGATAGAACAAAGATGGTCAAGCATAAGTGGTAAATCCGAGTCAGTCCTGGGTAGGAGTTAATATTAGTTTTATCGGTTAGGAAAAGGCAGCTTTAATAAAGCACAATAAAATGGTGAGAGGAGGAAAAAATGCGGAGATTCAAAAAAATCGTGATAATGAGCACTACGGTCTTGTGGGTTGGTCTATTTGTGGGGATGTCGGTGGGGGCACAAAGCTGGCCGGACGGTTGGCATGATGCCCAAGGAAATGTGTATGACTACCGGACACCGGTGGATATTACCTCACAAACAGATGTAATTGATTACCAGCTTGGCATCCGGATAAAATCGGATAGTCCCGTCTACAACCATGCCCAGGCTGACGGGGAAGACGTGAGAATTGTAATGGAAAGTCAGGAGAGATTCTTTGAGCTTCCCTACTGGGTTGAAGAATGGAACCTGGGTGGAGAGTCAAATATCTGGACAAAAATTCCTTCCATCAGGGATACCGTAAGAATATATCTCTATTACGGAAGTCCTGAGGTTGAAACTCAAAGTAATGGAAAGGAAGTATTTGAGTTTTTCGAGGATTTTTCGGAATTTGCGGGTTGGGAAGTGTACGGCCAAAACAAACCAACTATAACTACGATGAAAGAAAAAAGTGTTATTGAAATGAGAGGTTGGGCGGAAATTGTTCACCCCATTAGCTTGAGGGAATCAAATTATGCCTTTGAAAGCCTCTCCACACTTACCTTCGGTAAGAACGCTTATATGCCCTTCTTTGGCTTCGGTAGTTCGGACCGGAGAGGAGACGAAAACAACGCCTATCAATTCGGCTACAATGTATGGTCTGGTCGATGGGTTGACAACATCAGAGTTTACCAAGACCGACGTGGGAGTGTCAATGTTAGCGGAAAACCAGCCTATGCCTATAGAACGGGGTGGGCCCGAACGAGTTTTCGTGTCTCCCAGGGAACTCTTACTCAAGTAATCAACGACGAATCTCGAGGAAGGCAGATAATTACCGCTCAGGATACCCTCTGGAAGAATCAGATTCCCCGGGAGGTAGGAGTGCTTGTGTGGAGCGGCAGCAAGTACGCTATCGACTGGCTATTGCTTAGAAAATACGTAGAGCCGGAGCCTACTTATGTGGTGGGAAGAGAAAAGGAAAGACCTCTGGTGAAGCAAGAGTCGAAAGAACTGATGAGAATACCGGAGGAAAAATGGAAAGAATCAGAGATTATTGAATTGATTAAGGAGGAAATTATCCGCCTGAACAGACGAATTGCTGAACTGGAAAGGAGAGTAGAGAAATTGGAAAGGAGAGTCCCTTAGGACAAATAAACATCTCTAGAAACCAAGCTTTATACGTCAGTTTCTTCCTGTATTTTCATATTCTCTTTACCAGGTTTCTTTGATGAAGTTTCAGGACCAGGCTGAAAAATCCTATGGAAAATGCCAGCATTACCACCAGACCAGGGACAAGAACATAAGGCAAGAGTTGTTTTCCCAGCCCAAAGGCCAAGAAGAAAAATATCTGATTCCCCTTTTTCCACCTCGAAATTGATATGGTTAACGGCGACAGTTTCCCCGTAGAACTTTGTTAAGTTCAATACTTTTACGGCTAAACTCGAGGAAGACTTCTTCTAACGAATAGTTACGATTGCTTCTTCTGTCCTTTTTTCTGGCATTTCACTGGTGCTTGAAAACCACCTCTTCACCAGATAGGGTTTAAGATTCTGGAACTCCGTGCAATTTTGCTCAATTACTTGCTCAGTTTCTCGATTGGATAAATTAGCCGTTTCCCGGACAAAAGAAGCTACTAGTCCAAAGTAAATAGGTACCATTGACTCCAAGAGACTACCCCTCACCTTTGGTTCCCACTTCAGACCGTTCCGGTAGGCCAGGGCGAAATCGTAGATGATTCTTATCCACAACTGAACCGGAAAGACAAACTTGTCAGTTTCCTGACCAGCAATTTTATCCACTTGTTTCACCCGTTCCTCAGGAAGAATGCCCAGACAATACTGCCGATTTGCTGCCCAACCCTTCCTGAATCCCTCAATCATTCCAGAGGTGTTTACGGAAATTGGTTCCGGTGAAACCTCACAATCGAATCCATAAGTGGGGACAAACTGGGCACATCCGATGTTTCTCCACTTTTCCTGATATTTTCTCATCAGGGAAAAACAAGTTCCCACTACCTGCTTGAACATAGGACCCAGAGAGCACGAGGGATCCTTAGGATCATGGATCTTGGCTCCAAGAAACGACTGGCAAATCCTAAAATTCTCATTGATGGCTGTAGTGGTCATCCAGATATCTATACCGTAACGGGCCACATCGCCTTCCCACACGTCTTTTTTCAAATAGAACTCCGCTAACCGGCCTGACAAACCAAAATCTCCCCCTATCGGTTGCCGCACTACTTTTCCGTAGAGCGCTCGCGTGAGAGGGTAAACAAGAGAGTTAGTTATGGTACCATCGTATTTGTGTCGGGAATAGTAAGGGGTTACATAATCATAATATTTGTGAAGGATAGGGCCTACCAGAAGCTCTACCCATTCGGGGGAAATACTACGTAAGTCTGAGTCTACGAGCATACAGGCCTTCACTCCCAAATACTTAGCTACCTGGAAAATAGCCTTAAAAGCACTGCCTTTACCCGGAATGCCGCGGTAAGGAGTAGCGAAACTTTTGGCTTGTCGAACGGGATGGTTAATTAGGACAAGATCCAGATTGTCATAAACGTTGGTTTGCTCAACTATCAATCTGGTCCGGTCGGTGGAATTTCCGTCGGAGTTGATAATTACTCCATGAAGGTGGGGAAAGTACTTGGCCAGGCCATATTGAATCGCACTCACCACCCGGCCAATTGTTCTCTCATTGTTATAACTGGGGATACCTACCAGAATGTCTGCTTGCCCTATTTGTCTGATTTTCTCTCTGGTCTCTTCGAGCAGAAGATCTTCCATCTCGTTCTCCTTTGTTGTTTTTGATAGCTGAATGGTTCGGGATTGGGCTACCTCACAGCTATTGGTTGGAGAGTATACACACAGTTTTTTGGTTGTCAAGGATTCTGTCTATCTGGGACGCTTGAACCTGAGCAAGATGGGTGATTTGGTTATTGTCCAGTGTCTGAAGCTAACTTGACAACCACTGAACTTTATCTTAATTTGTCTTGAAGAGGATAATGTTACCGAATTTTCAAACAACTCCTGCCGGGTAGAATATGCCTGCAATGCTGTTGTCTATCCTGCAAAATAGACGAGGAGAGATGATGAATAAGAAAACCTGCGTGGGCAGACCTACGCAACGCAGAAAAAATATCAAACAGCAAGGGAGAACATTGGGACCTATCTCAAATCTTGAGGAGCACGTCCCCACGGAATGGTGGATAAGCATTTTCAATTCTCTTTATCTTAGAACAGATGCAGATGTGGTGAACGACCAGAACATCACTAGCCAAGAAGTGGACTTCTTTTCAAAGATTCTTAGACTCTCACCAGAAGATAAGGTTTTAGACTTATGTTGTGGACAAGGACGCCACTCTCTGGAATTGGCAAGGAAGGGACTAAAATATGTTGAGGGATTAGACCGCTCACGTTATCTGATTCAGAAAGCTAAGTTATCTGCTAAGAAAGAGGGGTTGAATGTTAGATTTAGAGAAGGCGAGGCCAGAAAACTCCTATATCTACCCGATACTTTTGACGTGGTTATGATCCTGGGAAACAGTTTTGGTTATTTTGAGACCATCCAGGATGATCTGAGAGTACTAAAGGAAGTTCTGAGGGTGTTGAAACCGTGGGGTAAATTGATTGTTGATGTTGCAGACAGCGAATACTTGAGAGAACATTTCCAACCTCGGTCATGGGAATGGACAGATAAGAAACATTTTGTTTGCCGGGAGCGCTCTCTTTCTCTCGATGGGCAGCGTCTCATATCAAGAGAAGTTGTTAGCCACGTACACAAGGGGGTGATTGCAGATCAGTTTTATGCAGAAAGGCTTTATACTAAGGAAGGTTTAACCAAACTTATGAAAGAAGCAGGCTTTAGTGATATTACTTTTCAGGGAGAGTTTACTCCTAATTCCCGACGAAATCAGGACTTAGGTATGATGGAACGACGTATCATTCTTACAACCAGAGCAAGAAAAGATTGGACACCTATTAGGAGAAAAACGAAAGAAGTAGCCAGAAACGCGGTGGTGATCTTGGGAGACCCGAGGAAGTCCGATCCTTTGAAGCCTTACTCCATTTTTGACGATGACGATTTCTTTACCATTGATCAATTGAAGACAGCCCTGAGAGAACTGAAAAATTACCGGTTTACCTACCTGGATAATCACAGTACTATTATTCAAGACTTGAGAAAACTGGTAGGAAAAGGGAACTTGGTCTTTAATCTCTGCGATGAGGGGTACAATAACGACCCCCGAAAAGAACTCCACCTGCCCGCCCTAATGGAAAGCCTGGATATTCCGTACACCGGCGGGGGACCTCAATGTCTTGCTTGCTGCTATGACAAATCCCTGGTACGTGGCATTGCCAAAGAAATGGGAATTCCTGTACCAGAAGCCTTTTTTATCAAGCCGGAAGATGTAGCCTTTGAACTGCCGTTTGATTTTCCTGCGATCATTAAGCCCAACTTTGGCGATGCCAGTTTTGGAATTACCCAAAGAAGTATGGCCAACAATTTTGAGGGACTTTTGAATTCTATTTCAGAAATACGAGAGAAATTCGGCTATGGCAAACCTATTCTTATCGAAGAATTCCTTACGGGAAAAGACCTTAGCGTGGGGATAATAGGGAATCCCTCTGACTCTTATACAGTTCTGCCTATTATCGAGGAAGATTATTCCATGTTGCCAGCGGAACTCCCCAGAATCTGTGGCTATGAGGCAAAGTGGTGTCCAGACTCACCCTACTGGAAGATCAAATCAGTTACTGCTGAACTACCAGACGAGACGAAGGGACTTATCGTAGAATGGTGCCTAAAACTGTTTGAGAGGTTAGAGTGTCGGGATTATGCCCGTTTTGATTGGAGACTTGACGCTGGAGACAACCCAAAACTTCTTGAGGTAAATCCCAATCCGGGCTGGTGCTGGGATGGACATCTTGCAAAAATGGCAAAAATTGCTGGAATTACCTATGTTGAACTACTGAAGATGATCTTGCAGGCTGCTGAACAAAGATTGGGACTTTTGGAGCAGACTACATTTGAGAAAAACCAAACGGAGGCAGTGAAGACACGAAAACCAGGACTGTTGTCAGGAAAGAAGATTTGACTCTTAGGGGAACTCAAAAGATGGCGATATCGGCCTTTTCATTTTGACCGAAGCCGAAGAAGAGGTAATGTTTGCAAGATAGAACGCGGGAGCAAGGGAAAGTTATTCAAACCTGGGGCCATAAGGCAAAGGTAGAGATTTCTCCTTCGGGGAATGCTTGCTTTAGCTGTCCAGGGGCCAGCATTTGCCGACTCGCAGGCGAAAAAGGGGAAAGATGGATTGAAGTGGTAAATGAGTCCGGAGCAAAGGTGGGGGATAGGGTTCTTATTGAAATGGAGAGAGGTAAGCTCGTCACCGGGATCCTTCTTCTCTTCCTTTTTCCAATGGGGATGTTGCTCACCGGAGCAATTCTCGGTGACCTTCTCACTCACCGTCAGGTTTATTCCGCAGTCACGGGGGGTATTTTCTTTGGGATCTCTTTGGTTACGCTTTATCTGCTCGGTAAAAAAAGCCGGAAAAAAGAAGAGTTTCAGATCCGCATAGTCAAGATTCTGGATAAATAGAAGAAGTTGCTCTACAAAATGAAAACTGCCCGTGATTATCGTTGTCTCCAGAGCTTTAGCTACGGTTGGGGAAATCAAAATTATCTAAGAGAACACTTGAAAGCGAATTCTTCCTGAGAGTATGATAATGGCTGAAGAGAAAATGAATGACCAAATGAGTCCCCAGGAGCGAGAAAGGGGCTTAAGATATATTCTTTATGATGGAATGGCGTCTCAAGTTATGGTCAGCCTGTCAGGCGGAGCCTTTATGATTGCTTTTGCCTTGCTTTTGGGGGCATCTAACTTGATTATTGGGCTCTTAGCCGCTGGCCCTTTTTTGGGAAACATATTTCAGATTCCGGCTGCGCTCGTGATTGAAAGAGTTGGAAGACGCAAGCTCATCTCCATTTTGGGATCTCTTGTTTCCCGAGCCTGGCTGTTAGTCTTTGCCCTGATTCCCCTGGTTTTTAGGCCTTTGGGGATTTCCGTGCTCATTATGGGCATTTTTCTCTCGGGAGCTATTGCTGCTTTCTCTACTTGTGCCTGGAGTTCCTGGATGAGAGACCTGGTACCGATGGAAACCCGTGGTAGATATTTTTCCAGACGGATGACCTTGGGTTTGGCTCTGGCAATGCCCATAGCTCTGGTAGCTGGACGATTTATTGATTTTTGGAAGGTTCGGTTTCCTGCCCAGGCAACTTTTGGCTACTCGGTCCTGTTTCTTATTGCCTTCGGATTTGGTCTTGGTAGTATTTTGGCACTGCGAGCGGCCCCGGAACCTCAAATGGAAAAACCCCGGGAAAAAGTTTCTGTCTGGAAAACAATAAATACGCCTTTCAAGGATGAAAATTTCAGGAAGATGTTAAAATTCACTATCCCCTGGGCTATTGCTTTCAATTTTGCCGTCCCTTTCTTTGTTGTCTACATGCTCAAGCGAATACATCTCTCTCTAAGCACGGTGATGATCCTCTCAGTAATCAGCCAGCTTTTTCATGTGCTGTTCCTTCGGATCTGGGGTCCTCTGACCGATAAATTCTCCAACAAATCGGTAATGCAGGTGAGCGGGATACTCTTACTCATTTGTGTCATTGCCTGGCCTTTTACTACTCTCCCGGAAATATATGCGGCTACCTTCCCGCTTCTGGTTCTTATCCACGTCTTTGCGGGAATTGCCATTGCAGGAGTCTCTATCGCCTCCTATAATATCGTCTTGAAATTAGCCCCTCCGGCCAATAGTACTGCATACCTGGCCGTCAACGGGGCCTTGGTCTCATTGGGTATGGCAGTTGGCCCTATCCTGGGAGGGCTACTTGCCGATATATTGGTTTTTATGGAACTCTCTCTCACTTTTCGCTGGCTCGCCTCTGAGGGAGGGTGGACAGCTTATTTGTTGAGTTTTAAAGGATTGGATTTTCTCTTCTTTGCTGCCTTCATCCTGGGACTTTATGCTCTGCATCGTCTTTCTCTTGTTCAGGAAAAAGGGGAGGTGCCCAAAAAGGTGGTCTATCGAGAATTTCTCAGTGAGACTCGAAGGACAATTAGAAATATCTCCAGCGTAGGAGGTCTATCCCAACTTGTCTATCTTCCCATTGCTCTCTATACTCGTAGAGAACGGAAAAGTAAATAGTTTCAGGGGGTCTTCTTTTGCCTTGACTTATCTCTATTGGTGCTTTTTCTTCGCCCAAGATCAGAGAGTCGGCTAATTGAAAAAGCTGAATAATCGAATTAGGAGGTTTATCTAATGGGTGGAATCATCTTGGTGATCGTGGTGGTATTTGCCAATGTTATAGTAAGAAAGGTAGCTGCGGTAGCTCTCAGGCTCACCGGTCTTGATGAGCAAACTGCAAACTTTCAGGCTCTTTCCGCTCTTACCGGTACAGGCTTCACCACCAGAGAGTCAGAGTGCATACTCAGTCATCCAATGAGGCGCCGAATAGTCTCTATTCTCATGATAACAGGAAATGCCGGGCTGGTAGTAGTAATGGCCGGACTGGTTTCTTCCTTTTTCAACATAACTTCTCTCTGGGCCGTCTTGAGGTTCATCGTTCTCATAATAGCCCTTTACCTGATATTCAGAATGGCTACTCACACCAGGCTGGCCCGTTTTCTATCCAAGAAAATAGAGCTTAAACTTCAGGAGAAGTTTAAGCTCCGGAAGAGAAGCATCGGGCAGATACTTGATCTCGGGCAAGACTTCGGCCTAGCTGAGGTTACCCTGAATGAAGATTCATCTTGTGTGGGAAGGACATTGGCCAATTCTGATTTGGGCAAAGAAAAGATCCTGGTTTTGGCTATTGAACGAGACAAGGAAAAAATTCTGGCACCCAGGGGGAATCATAAACTCCGGGTGGGAGATAATCTGATTTGCTACGGTAGTTTTCTAGAAATGGAAAAGATAGCTTAGATGAGATTGGAAACATACTTCGGCTAAGTATAGTCCTATAGCCCAAATCCTGAATGAGTAGGGAGTTCTTGCAGCAAATTGAGAACTGCCAAATTGAAATCTGCAGAACTAAAAGCAGCTTTTACTTGAACTCTTTCCTCATAATTTCCCAGGCTTGACTAGCGACTTTACTGTTGGGAAAATCATCAATTATTTTCTCCAGAGACTTCTTGGCCGACTCTCTCTGGTTGAGATACTGATAAAGAACTGCCTGCACCAGGAGTAAATTGGCATTTCTTTCATCGCTGGGATTGATCACCATACATTCGTCTACCACAGCAATGGCATTGAGACAGACCCTCCCCAACATCTCTTCTACTCCCTTGGCCTCCTCAGGAGAAAGCCTGGCCATAGGTCGATTGATAAATATGTAATAGCCCAACTGTTTGGCGTTTAAGATAATCTCATAAGCGCTTTGATAATCTACTCGGGTAGGCATTCCTCCTTGGTTTAATTTATCAGCAACTGTTTTAGCTTCTCCCAGAGAAAACTTTGCTCGAACTACGGCCGCTCCTCCCGAGACTTGGCTCATTATCACTGGTGCAGAGATTATCTGCCCGTTCAGGCTAACCACCAGTTTTCTACCTATGTTCTCGGAGGTTATCTTCTCCAAAAGAGCCGCCGCTTCACTTTGGAAAAAGACTCGGATTCCTACTTCCCCGGCTCTATCTTTCATAAAAATTAGTTCGGCTTTATCAATATCATCTTCGGTCAAAAAAGGGGTTGGCTCCACCAAGATGGTCTTTTCGGAATCTCTGAATCTTAATGTTAGAGCTTTATCTTCATCAACCTGGCTTTGTTCCCATTCGAGATAGAATTCAAGACTTGTCAAGTTGGCCTGGATTGTTGGAACTAACATACCCACTAAGAAAACGATTAAAATTGAAGTAACCAGATATTTCATTCTTTGACTCCTTTTAGTTTTTCTCTAACCAGCTTAAGGTCACTGATGAATGTATTTTTCCATCCAGACCTGTAAATACAGGCAGCCGGGTGAAAGGTAGGAATAAGGTATACGTCTTTTTCATAAAGATATACTTTTCCTCGTAGATCGGTGATTTTCTCCCAGCGGTTTAAAAGGATCTGGGTAGCAAATTTCCCCAGAGTACAGATGATGCGGGGGTGGATTATCTCAATTTGCCTTTTAAGATAAGGAAGACAAGCAGAAATTTCTTCCGGTTGGGGATTCCGATTATTGGGGGGACGGCACTTTAAAATGTTAGCAATGTATACCTCTGCTCGAGAAAGGCTATTTATCTTAAAGGACTCCTCCAGTAGTTTCCCGGCCGCTCCTACAAATGGTACTCCTCGCAGATCTTCCTCTCTCCCAGGAGCTTCCCCTACCAGCATAAGCTGAGCATTGGCGTTTCCCCCGCCAAAGACTAAATTCGTTCGAGTCCGGTAAAGCGAGCATTTCTGGCATTTAAGTGCCTGAGTCGCCAGTTGTTTTAAGAGAGCGCTTTTATCCTGAGTCAGTGCCGGATAAGAGGATTCTGGCTCGATCTTTAGCTTTTTCTCCAGGTACTGGCGAAAAAGCCTGAGGATTTCCCGGTAAGAAGAAATTAATTCGGTCTGGTTTAGAATCATTGACTATCATTGCCTTAATATGTTAGGGGTCTTATTGGCTCCCGGGGAAGAGTGGATACTCTAACCTTTTCCTGGCAGACTGCCAGAGAGACTACTATCAAAAAAACGAAGATACTGAGCGGAACGGCTCTCCGAAAAATATGCACCATTTTTTTCTTTATCCAAGATTAATTGAGCTAAAAACCAGCTTCAAAATACCATACCATAGCTTCTCTAAAAGTCAATTTGGTATTCGTCTGGAGATTCAATCCTTAATTCTCTTCCTTTGAAGGAAGAGAATTAAGGAAGTTCAACATCTCTGCGTTTGTCCAGTTGCGAGGACCTACCACAGCTCCCACGATTCTACCTTCGAAGTCAATGAAGAAGCTGGTAGGAATATATTGGGTTTTATAAACTTGTCCCACTTTTCCGCTACCGTCCAGAAGCACAGGAAAAGTGTAGTGGTTGTCCCGAATAAAAGAGGCAACTTTCTGCGGGGATTCTCTCAAATCCACGGCTAAAATAACGAAATGTCTGTCCTTGAACAAAGTCCAGATTTTCTGCATCTCAGGCATCTCTTGACGACAGGGAGGACACCGGGTGGCCCAAAAGTTGAGGAAAACAAAATTTCCCCGATAATCGCTTAAACTTACCTCTTGGCCGGCCAGGTTCCTCAAAGAGAAATCGGGAGCTAGTTTCGGAGATGAGACTTTTGATATTTGAAGAGAAGAGAAGAGCTGGTCAAGTTTTTCTTCGGAAAAACCCCTAACTGCTTTCGGGGAAATCGAGGAGGATACCGGAATAGTTCTGGGAGTTTCTCCCCACCAGGGTAGTCTATCTTTGACCACCAGGAAAACCGCCACAACGGCCACTCCAATTAGACTGACAAGTATCAATCTCCTTCTATTCATCTTAGTTTCCTTATGTATGTGTTATCCCTGAGAGAACAAAAAGCTAAAACCTCGCACCAGAAGAGAAAATCGGTCGGTCAGAAGCCATATACCCATTACCACCAAAAAAATTCCACTCACAGAGGAAACCAGCCTCATATGCTTCTTAAGGTGAGTGGTATAGCGAAGAAATACCTGGAGAGCAAGAGCGGAGACAAGGAAGGGGATACCTAAACCCAGGGAGTAAACAGATAGCAGAGCTACTCCGGTTCCTACTGATCCCGAATCACTGGCCAAGATAAGTATGGGACTCAGGGCATAGCTTACGCAGGGAGTCCACCCGGCAGAGAAGGCTACTCCTACCAGAGCGGAGCCGAGATAGCCTGAGGGTCTGTGAATGAGATGAACTCTCCTTTCCCGCTCAAAAAGAGGTATATTCAAAATTCCCAGGAAGTGTAATCCAAAAAGCACTACAAAAACTCCCCCCACTCGGGCGATCCAAATCTTGTATTGGCCAAAAAGCTGTCCTACCAGAGAAGCAGAGGCTCCCAGGGATATGAAAACCACGGAAAAACCCAGAACAAACATAGAGGCATTAAGAAGGATAATTTTTCGCTCAGAAGCTCTTGTACCTTGATGGAGAAGTTCATCGAAAGAAATACCGGTGATAAAAGAAAGATAAGGAGGCAAAACGGGAAGAATGCAGGGAGAAAAAAAGGAGATAATTCCTGCTCCTAAAGCACTAAGTAACCCAATTTCCGAGACAATCAATTTACTTTTTCTCCTTTCTTTCCACTCAGGAATACTGACAAAATAAGAAAGAGACTGCTTATATAAGCAGCCTCTTTCCCCGAAATCGGTTATTCAACCGTCAGTTCTTTCCTCTTCTCTTTGGCTTCCTCACTCTTGGGTAAAGTCACCTCGAGAACACCGTTTTTATAGGTGGCCTTGGCCTCACCGGATTTTACCTTTATCGGAAGGAGCATACTTCTCTGCCAGATGCCATAGGATCTTTCACAGCAGTAGTAATCGTGCCCTTTCTCCTCTTTTTCTCTTTGAATCTTCCCCGAAATACTTACTTCCTCATCAGTGACCGTTACCTTGATATCTTTCTTGTCTACGCCGGGCATTTCCGCTTTCAATACCAGACTGTTCTTCTTATCAATCAGGTCTACAACTGGAATTCCTCTGAACTCTTCTACTCTCTCAGCAGGGACTTCGGTCTTGCCTGGCGCCGGAAGTCTACCCAAAATTCCCTTCTGGTCTCCCCAGAAATTATCAAACATCTTTCCAATTTCTCTTTCAAGTCGCGTAAAATCTCTAAATGGATCCCACAAAGCCATTTTAAATACCTCCTCATTGGTAACTATGAAAATGGTGAATAATTTCGCAAATCTTCACCAGCGCGGAAGTTATTTCCTTATCAGAGAGAGAGTAATAGACGAAGATTGCCTCTTTTTTTCTTTTCACCCAGCCTCGGTATCGCAGCAGGGTCAGGTGTTGAGAGATATTCGTTTGGCTAACTCCAATCCTGCGAGAGAGCTCACTGACACACCTTTCCCCTTCTGAGAGCTCGTCAAGAATCCTTATTCTAAGAGGATGGGACAAAACTTTGAGGCACTCAGCCAGTACTTCTGCATCACCCCCGTTTGTTAATGTCATTACCATGCTTATTCACCATTCCCTTAAATTCTAACACTATTATATTCAAATATGACAGAATGTCAACCCCCCATTTTCTCAGAAGCAAAGGCCGTGAGTCTCTTTAAGGCTTTCAATTTTTCCGTTCTACCGATTTTAGCCTGAGAAACTGCCCGATTAAGAAAAGATATGGTTTGATCATAAACCTCCCGCTCCACCGGATAGGGATAGCCATCCTTACCTCCGTGAGCAAAACTATAAGTAGCCGGATCACAAAAACTGGGTCTGGCCTGATAAAGCAGGTCAGCGAGTAAGACCAGAGCCCGGACAGTCTTGGCCCCCACTCCCGGAATTCCTATCAGTTCCTCAAAGCTTTGGGGGGATCTCTCGTAAATCAACCAGAGCCTTTTCTCCAGGCTTTTAGGTCGCACCTCGTTGATCGAGAAAGAATGAACGGAGGGTAGCTTGAGATTTCTTATTCCTTCAATTTCCCGGATAAGTAAAGAAGGTTTCTCTTTGGCCAGAAGAGTGGAGATAGACCGGGTCTTTTCGCTTTTCCGAGCCACCATATTTAATCCCTTTACCCGAAGATCGCAACAAATAGCGGAGTGTGGTTCATCAACAAAATTTTCCACTTTCTCTCCCACCCAGTGGTACCGTCGGGCATATCTCAGAGTTTCGTTCATTCCCTGTTGGACCACTGCCCAGTTTCCTTGAGAGGTAAAGAAAAAACAATGATGATAAAGCTGGAAGCCATCTTGTACGGCTGCTGTATCAACCTTAGCGGCCATCTTGCTGGCATAAATAAGAGGAGAAGGATTCACAGACAATTGCTCGGCACTACTCAAAATCTCCTGGGGAGTCCGACGTGAAACTGCTCCCTTTCCTCCGGCAACAAAGAACCCCAGTTCCTTTCCCTGTCCTTTAACTGCCTCTTTTAGAGCTCCACAGACGGTGGTGGTAACTCCTGAGGAGTGCCAGTCAAAACCAAGCAAGCAACCTAAAGCCTGGAACCAGAAAGGATCAGAGATTTTCCTTAACAGCTCCTCAGCTCCAAATTCAGAGACCACTACCCGGATAATTTCTCCAGCCAGTTGCTTCATACGAGAAAAAAGCCAGGTGGGAGCTCTACCATAGTGCAGAGGTAGATCAGCTACTCCAGTCTTTCTCATGGTACTCCCCATCAAATTATTTCTACCGGGGAATCTTTTTCTCTGGCCCGGCAATCGTAGTAAAATAAAGTAAGAGAGATACCTCCCACCGGGGCAAAGAGAATATCTCCCCAGGAGTTGGTAAGGTAGGAAATAAGCCACCCGATAATTGTAAAAAACAGCACCAGATAAAAGGCCTTCCACCAGACTCCTCGAATAAGTTCTTTACTTCGGAAAAGGGCCGCTCTTCCCCTACGGCCTTCGATAACCACGATCTGGATTATAAGACAGTAACGGATAGCCAAAAATATTCCAGGAACTACCAAAAGGACAAACCCCAGCAAAACTATTAAACCGGCTATAATTGCGGTAGGAATCATTGCCCCAAACTTCTCTCTCATTACCTCTTGGAAAGCCTTGCTCACAGTAATATTTCCTCCCATGAGAGTGACGGAAACAGCACGAACCAAAGCCATCCAGCAAACAAGTTCCAGCAGCCATCCAAAACCCATCAGAATTATGGAGGTAAAAACAATTCCCGGGTTAATACCAAAAGGAGAGGGATTCTGAGCAATAGCTTGCAAAGACAAGGGATAATCGAATTTTTCCATCAGAGGAGATAAATAAAAATGGGAAACGAGAAGAAAGTAAACGTAGGGAAGAATCATAAAACTCAAGAATTTGAGGGGACTCTGCCAATAAACCCGAAAAGTCATTTCAATTATTTGAGCTAAAGAGAGAGGGCGAGGAAAATGTAATTTATCCAAGATTATTCTCCTATGAGCAAAGTCATTCGAGGAGTTTTTTCAGGTAATTCTGATAAACAGCTTCCCAACTGTATCCAGCGATTACCCGTTTGAAAAACGAGACCGTTGGCTGAGAGTCAACAAAGTTTAAGATTCTCCGGGCTATGGATGAGGGAGACTCATCCAGTTCAAAATAGAGAGTATTACTTCCCCCAATTTCAGGGAAAGGTCCACTCTCAGCGCAGACAACAGGAATTCTGCTGACTCCGGCTTCCAGCAGCGGAAGACCAAATCCTTCATCAGAAGAGGTAATGAGGAGCAGATCGGAAAGAGTATAAAAATCTCTGACTTCGGAGAAGTTCAATTTAAGTCCGTAATCCTCTTTTAAGCTCTGGAGGAAAAGAACGTTTTTCTCGATTCCCAACTGGTGGCAGAGATCGGATAATTCTTGAAAATAATTTTGTGAGTCAGGATTGTGAGGATCCGCCGGACCGGTTATTAGAAACTTACAGCTCCTACCTAAGTCTCCTATTTCCTTCACTATCTTTATCCCCAGCTCGTAATTCTTTCTTCTCAAAATACGGGAAGGAAAGAACATCACCAGGTCATCTTTGAGGATTTCCCGATCCCTGACCAGTCTCCAGACAGCAGGAGAGATACCCAAAAAGTCCTGTACGTCAAGACCATTGGGAACAACCTCGATAGCCTCCGGAGCAATAGCCAAGAGATGAGCTAATTGCCGCTGTCGAAAAGCAGAAATAGTTATATAGTTAAGGCTATTCATCCTTTGTCTTAGTAAACGCCAGGGATATTTTTCTGGATCGAAGATAATCTTAAAACAAGATGGGTTAAAAAAGACGGCATCATGACACCAGGCATAAAACTTAATTTTTCCGTTGAGCTGAGCAATGATCCGACTCAAGGCGGCCGTCAAGGCGAGATTAAAGGGCATAGTCATTACGTTGTGGATGAAGCATACTTCCTGGCCTTCTAGGGCTTCCTTGACCCACTGGTAAAGCCTTCTTTCTAAATAGTAAAACCTGGGGGATACCTCTCCTTGACTAAGCTCTTTCCTTATCCGAAGATTTTCCGGATGGGTGGAACTAATCTGAGGAATGAGTCTTATTTTTATTTGCCGATTATCCTCTTTTCCTTCCCCGGTTATGACCCGCACCTGGTGTCCTTCCCGGGAAAGAGTGAGGGCCTGTCCCCGGATAACTGTTTCTACTCCTCCTGTTACCGGAGGGTAGGAATAGTGAAGAATGGCTACGTTTTTACTCATTTTTCTTTTCTCTGAGAAAGATCACCCTTGGGAAATCTATGATTATCTTCTAAGAGTTTTTCCGGATGGATCACTTCTATTTGGGCATTTTCAGGAAGCCGATCCCACAAATTACTCAAGTCAGTGGTTTCCTCAGCTATAGATTTGATAAGAGCATTAATCACTTTGTGACCCACTATTACAATTCTCCCGCGGAGAGGGACAATTTTTATCTTCCAGAATTCTCTCACTCGGAAAAGCACCTCAACAATTCCCTCTCCTCCTGGGGGAATAACCAAAGAGGGATTTTTCATCCATCCCGCATAGAGTTCGGGATAGTATTTCTTGATTTCTGAAATTAGCATTCCCTCCCATTTTCCCTGACTTAACTCATTTAGACGTTCATCAAGCTGAACTTGTAGATGGTGGGGTCGGGCAATCTCCAGAGCTGTTTGATAGGATCGTTTCAGCCGACTGGAAAAAATGTAGTCTATAGTAAGATTGCTCAGGCTCTGGGCAATCTTAGATGCCTGCTTAGTTCCCTCATAGTTAAGTGGAATATCCAGACTTCCCTGAACCCTATTTTCACGATTCCAGGCAGTTTCTGCGTGACGAACCAAAATTATTTCTTTCTCTTTTCCCACTTTTCCCGATATTCCTTTATGGTAATCATAGGTGGTCTTTCTATAAGATTGAATTCATTCGGTCTCAGACGTATTCTTCCTCCCCTTAGTTTTACCTGATGGTAAGTTTTTTCTATATCCTTGTTGGCAGAGATAACCTCCTGTTCCTTGAGGCGAGTGAGAACACTGTGAAGTATAACAAAGGACATTCTACCCAATTCATCTATTCGCCGATTTCGGTGAACTCTTCTATCCAGGTCTACCTGGGCCAGGGAGTCAAGTCCATATTTCTCATATAAGTCGATGAGTAAACACACTTCCACTCCATAACCAACTCGAAAAGGAACTGCTTCCAGGATCTTTCTTCTTCCGGCGTATTCTCCCGAAAGAGGTTGTACAAATCCGGATAATTCCGGATAAAAATTGGAGAGAAGTGGTCGCACCAGGATTTCGGTCACCCGGCCGCCCCCAATTCGGCGAAGCTTGTCACCAACTTTCAAAGGTCTCTCATAAAAGGCCTTTACATATCCTAATTTATCATCCTTTAACAAAGGTCCTACCACTCCATAGACAAATTTTGGGTGGATGTTGGAAATATCTGCATCTATCCAAACCAAGATGTCACCTTTTAAGAGATAGAGGCTTTTCCACAAATTTTCTCCTTTGCCACTAATAAACCCATATTGTGAGAGGTGCTCGGAGGCAAGATATACATCCGCTCCCGCCTGATGAGCTACCTCCCTGGTGGCATCAGTAGAACCACTGTCAATTACAGCAATCTCATCCAGCAGGGGGAAACGATCCTGAAGGAAATCCTTCATTACCCTGATTTCCTGAACAATAGTTGATTCTTCGTTAAGAGTAGGGAAAGCCAGGCTGATTTTTAGTTTTTTTTCTCTTTTCAGCTTGACCAATTCATCGAGATCGGAAAAGTCAGAGTGATGAAAAGTGCTACTCTTGATCCACCTCTCAAGTTTTTTTACATCCAAATTAACTCACCTTCCTTATTTATATTATATTAAAATCCGCTT
>DAOVGF010000033.1 GCA_030672545.1 Candidatus Aerophobota bacterium | reverse complement strand
TCCCATTTGCCCATCAAACCTTGCCTACCACCGATAGTGAGCGAAAGCCCGATTAGCTTCCGCCATCCGGTGAGTATCTTCTTTTTTCTTAATGGCCGCCCCTTCTCCTTGGCTGGCCAGAATAATCTCCTGAGCCAGCTTCTCACTTATGGGTCGACCTTTTCTCTGCCTTGAGAAACCAATAATCCACCTTATAGCTAAAGTTTCTCGCCTCTTAGGCCGAACTTCGCAAGGAATCTGGTAAGTAGCTCCCCCTACTCTTCGGGAACGTACCTCCAGAACTGGCTTTACATTCTCTACGGCCTGGAAAAAAACTTCCAAAGCATTCTTCTTTACTCTTTTTTGAACTATTTCAAAACACTGATAAAGATTTTTCTCCGCCTTACTTTTCTCTCCGTCCCACATCAGTTTATTGATGAACTTAGCCACTAACTTGCTATTGTAAATAGGATCCGCCAAAATTTCTCTTCTCTTAGCAATTCTTCTTCTGCCCATCTCAATCCCCTCTTTTACTCCTTACTCTTTTCCTTTTTGGTGCCGTATTTGGAACGGCCCTGCTGGCGCCCTTCCACTCCCGTAGTATCCAGAGTACCGCGGATGATATGATATTTAACACCGGGTAGGTCTTTTATCCTGCCCCCCCTTACCAAAACAATAGAATGTTCTTGAAGATTATGGCCTTCTCCAGGGATATAAGCAGTAACCATTTTACCGTTGGATAATCTAACCCGAGCAATCTTCCGTAAGGCAGAGTTAGGTTTTTTGGGAGTTAGAGTGCGAACAATCATACATACACCTTTTTTTTGCGGTGATCCCTCCAGAGCCAGACTTTTACCTTTTTTTCTGGAGGACTTTCGGCCCTTTCTCAATAATTGACTGATGGTAGGCATTTTTCGGTTCCCCTTTTAAGTCATTTTCTCATTTCTAAACCCGGTCCCGGCCGGAATCAGTCTTCCCAGAATTACATTCCCCTTTAAACCTTTAAGATAATCGGTCTGACCACTGATAGCCGCTTCGGCCAGTACCTGCTTGGTTCTTTGAAAGGAAGCCGCCGCCAAGAAACTCTTTTTGTCCTCCTGAGCAGCCTTAGGAATAGCCATAAGGATTGGCTTGACCGTGGCTGGACGTCCATTCTCCTGCCTTATTCTCTGGTTAACTTTCTCAATGTCCCCTTTGTCTACCTGTTCTCCAGGTAGAAACCCAGTATCGCCTGGATCTTCAATTTCCACTTTTCTCATCATTTGGCGGACAATCACTTCAAAGTGCTTAATGTTAATATTAACACCCTGAGAGAGATAAACTTGCTGAGTTTGATTAACCAGAAATTCTTCCACCGCCCGGACTCCTTTTATGTTCAAGAGTGACCGAGGATTTATTGAACCGTCGACTATCTTATCACCAACTTCCACTGTGTCACCCTCTCGAACTAACACCTCACCGGCCACCTGGTAAGTAATAATCCTGTTTCCCTCCCCCTTTATCTTAACATAGGGATTTCCTTCTTTATTCTCAATAGTAACCTTTCCCTCAATCTCACTTATGAGAGCCTCTTCACCCCTTCGTTGACGAATAACTCCTTTTTGCGAGTAGTCCTGCTTTCTGGGCTCAAAAAGTTCAGTTGCTCTAGGTAATCCTTGAGGAATATCTCCCCCTTTTCTAAATATACCACCGGTATGAAAGGTACGCAAGGTTAACTGAGTTCCTGGCTCACCGATAGATTGAGCCGCAATCACCCCCACCGCCTCGCCAAGACCTACCAACCGATGATTTGACAGATCCCATCCATAACAGCGACGACAAAGCCCATACTTAGCCTGGCAGGTCAGAGGAGAGTGAATCTTTACTTTCTTCACACCGGCCTGCTCGATTTCCTCAGCTATTTCTTCAGTAATCTCTTCATTTGATCCAATAATCAGTTGGCCGGTAGAAGGATGAACAACAGGAGAAGCAGTTATTCGGCCTAAAATCCTTCTTTTTAAGGATTCCAGCATTCTTCCATCTTGAGCAAGAGAAGAAACTGTGAATCCGTCAATAGTACCACAGTTTTCTTCTGTAATAATCACATTTTGAGCTACGGCAACTAATTTCCGAGTAAGATATCCGGCATAAGCAGTCTTTAAAGCAGTGTCTACCAAACCTTTACGGCCACCGGAAGTAGAAGCAAAATATTCCGGTGCGCTGAGACCTTCTGTAAAGCTGGAACGAATAGGTTCTTCACCAATTCTACCTTTCAGTCTTCCACCGGAAACGGGATAAAAGTACTGACGGACAATTTCAGGAGAAATATTGATGTTTCTTTTAAAAACCTCATCCCAAAGCTCTCGGCGGTAAGTTTCCCTAACCGACCGGGCCATTAAGCCTCGCATACCAATGATCTGCCGCAGTTGATCGGCACTTCCTCTCGCTCCTGAGTGCCACATCATATACAGTGGATTAAACTGATCTTGGGAAAGATACCGGGAGACCTTGCTTCCAATAATCTCGGTGAGGCGGACCCTCAGGTCTATCACATCCTTATATCTTTCCTCCTCGCTGATATTACCTTCCTTAGCTAATAAGGCGTATCCTTGAGCCTCCTCCTCTATGTTGCGCAGTAGCTCTTTTTTTTCCGGAATCTCAGGAATATCGGAAATGGAAAAAGTCAATCCCGATTTGGTGGCAAACTGAAAGCCTAATCTTTTGATGTTATCCAAAACCTCCACTGTAACCGCATTACCCCATTTTTTCCAGATGAGACTGATAATATGGGAAAGAGCATTTTTATCTATTACTTGGTTTTGAAATTCCATTTCCTCAGGTAAAGTACTATTGAAAATAACTCTGCCGGAGGTGGTAGTCACCCAGTCACCATTAATCAATACCATTATTCTCTGATGAAGTTTCACTTTCCCTAACTGATAAGCCAGGATTACCTCCTGCGGTTCAGAAAAGTGTCTGATAGATGCATCTTTTTCCGCATTCTCCAGAGTCAAGTAATAACAGCCGATTGGTATATCCTGTGTGGGAGCCACAATGGGTTCACCATTGGTTGGAGAAAGAATATTATTAGAGGAAAGCATTAAGGTAAGAGCCTCGATCTGACTTTCGTAGGAAAGGGGAATATGAATAGCCATTTGATCTCCATCGAAGTCGGCATTAAAAGCACTGCAAACCAGAGGATGAAGCTGAATAGCATTTCCCTCTATCAGAACAGGTTGAAAAGCTTGAATACCAAGTCGATGCAAAGTAGGTGCCCGGTTTAGCAATACGGGATGGCCTTCAATTACTTTCTCCAAAATTTCCCAAACAAAAGAATCCGCTTTTTCTATTAGATCATTAGCTCTTTTTATAGTTTCGGCCTTTCCCTGTCGGAGAATTTCTCCCAGAACAAAAGGACGAAAGAGCTCTAAAGCCATTTTTTCCGGAAGACCACATTGATATAATTTTAAGTCCGGCCCAGGAACAATTACCGCTCTACCTGAATAATCAACTCTTTTACCCAAAAGATTTTGTCGGAATCGGCCCTGTTTTCCCTTAATTACTTCACTGAGAGATTTTAGTGGTCGACCAGAGGAACCCAAAATAGGTTGAGGAAGCTTTTCGTTTTCAAAAAGGGCGTCCACAGCTTGCTGAAGCATTTTTTTCTCATTTTGGATAATTATCTGAGGAGCACCTATTTCCAGTAAATATTTAAGACGATTGTTCCGATTAATAATCCGTCTATATAGATCGTTAAGATCTGAATTGGCAAATATTCCACTTTCCAGTTGAACCATTGGTCTAAAGTCGGGTGGGATGACGGGAACTACTTCAAGAATCATCCATTCCGGCTTATTTCCAGACCGCAGAAAATTCTGAACTACTCCCAGGCGCTTAATTAACTTCAACCGCCCGCCTTTAGTTCTTTCCTGAAGTAATTGTTCCCTTAGCTTTTCTTCAAGGCTTTCAATCTTCATTTCCTTGAGAATTTTCAAGATGGCCTCAGCTCCGGTCCCGGCCTCAAAAGAATCCTCAAGATACTCCTCCTTATACCTACCGTATTCTTCCTCATCCAGTATTTGCATTTGCTTAAGGGGAACATTACCCGGGTTAATTACGATGTAGCTAACAAAATAGATGACTTGCTCAAACTCATTTCGCTTTAGACCTAACAAAGTGGGCAAATATTTCCGGGTATACCAAATATGGGCAACAGGAACAGCTAATTCAATGTGGCCCATCCTTTGACGTCGGACCTTCGAAGAGGTCACCTCAACTCCACATCTCTCACACTTTACCCCTTTGTATTTCATCTTTCGATATTTACCGCAATAACACTCATAACTTTTGCTGGGACCAAATATTTGTTCGCAGAAGAGTCCGCCTCTTTCCGGACGAAAGGTTCTATAATTAATAGTGTCCGTCTTTTTGACTTCTCCATAAGACCATTCCCTGATTTCGGAAGGAGAAGCTAACCTAATTTTGATTTTCCCTACATCATCCATCTTCCACAATTTAGTCCTCCTCAGCTTCTTCCTTTTCCATGCCGGCTATGGAGTATTTCCTACCATTTTTCCAGAATTCCAGATTCAATCCTAAAGCCTGCAATTCCTTAACCAACACTTTGAAAGACTCGGGAGTCTGAGTATCCAGTAGATTTTCGCCGGTAATTATCCATTCATGAATACGGGTCCTTCCCTGGAGATCATCGGATTTTCCGGTAAGTGTCTCTTGCAGACAATAGGCAGCTCCGTAGCCTTCCAGTGCCCAGACTTCCATTTCACCGAATCTTTGTCCACCTTGTCGTGACCTACCTCCCAGGGGTTGCTGGGTAATAAGAGCATAGGGTCCGGTAGAGCGGGCGTGGATTTTCTCCTCAGCTAAATGAATTAACTTCATTACATACATATACCCCACGGCTACGGGATAATCAAAGGGCTCACCCGTCCGTCCGTCGTAGAGAGTAATTTTACCCGACTCGGGGAGAGAAGCTTTCTTCAGAAGCTCCCTTATTTTCTCAGGTTTAGGACCTTCAAAGACCGGACATATCGTATACAATTTTAGAGTTTTGGCCACCCAACCAAGATGAAGCTCGAGAATCTGACCAACATTCATTCGGGAAGGAACTCCCAGAGGATTCAAGACCATTTCCACCGGAGTCCCATCAGAAAGATAAGGCATATCCTCTTCGGGCAAAATCCTGGAAATCACACCCTTGTTACCGTGTCGCCCGGATATTTTGTCTCCTACCCCAATCTTGCGCCGGATACCTATATACACCTTAACTCTTTTTATTACATCCGGAGGAATATCGTCCCCTTTTTCCCGGGAAAAAACTTTGATCTTAATAACTTTACCCTCTATACCGTGGGGAACTCGCAAAGAATTATCCTTAACTTTCTGAACCTTTTCACCGAAGATACTCCGGAGAAGCCTCTCTTCAGGAGTCAGTTTAATCTCCACCTGGGGAGTTACTTTTCCTACCAGTATGTCACCTGATTTTACCTCGGCTCCAATTCTGACCACACCTTCGTCATCCAGATCTTTCAAGGCAAATTCCTCAACATTAGGAATATCTCCAGTTATTTCTTCCACTCCCGATCTGAGTTCCTTGGCCTCCACCTGAAATTGTTCAATGTGAATAGAGGTAAATATGTCTTCTTTAGCTAATTTTTCACTTACGAGAATTGCATCCTCAAAGTTATATCCTTCCCAGGGCATGAAGGCCACTAAAATATTTCTTCCCAGAGAGAGTTTGCCCTGAAGGATGGCTGGTCCATCAGTTATGAAATCACCTTTTTCAACCCACTGACCCTTTTCTACAATAGGCCTTTGATTAATACAGGTTCTCTGATTAGAACGTCGAAACCTTACCGGGGAATAACGGTCCACCCCGTCAATAGTCTTGACTTGTACTTTCCGCCCATCCACATAAACAACTTCTCCTGCTCGCCTGGCCCTAATTGCCCCCATGGAGTCACAAGCTACTTTTCCCTCCATACCTGTCTGAACAAGAGGTGCTTCCAGGTTTTCCAATGGTACAGCCTGACGCTGCATATTCGAGCCCATTAGAGCTCGATTAGCTTCATTGTGCTCTAGAAACGGTATAAGAGAGGTAGTAACACTGATAATTTGTTTGGGAGAAACATCCACATAGTCTACCTTATCCGACGGTACCGCCATAATATCCCCCTGATATCGCACAATAACGTTGGGAGAAGTGAAGTTTCCCTCAACATCAGCAGTGCTACTTCCGGCAATATAGTACGCATCTTCGGCTCGAGCATCCAGATAAACTACCTCTTTAGTAACTTTCTTATTCAATACCTTTCGATAAGGAGTTTCCAGAAACCCAAGATCATTCACCCGGGCATAAGTAGCCAGAGAAGCTATCAAACCAATGTTCTGACCTTCCGGAGTCTCTACCGGACAAATTCGTCCATAATGACTATAATTAACATCCCTTACTTCTTCTTTGGCCTGAACCCGGGTAAGTCCACCTGGTCCAAGAGCGGAGAGTCTCCGTTTATGAGTAAGCTCGGCCAAAGGATTAGTTTGATCCAGGTATTGAGAGAGCCGACCGGTATGGAAAAAGCCCTCTACAGCTCCCCTAATAGCTCTGGTATTAACCAGAGAACGCGGAGTCATAGTCTGAGGATCCTGGATACTCATTCGCTGTTGAACTATTCGGTTCATATGAGCCAAGCCTATGCGAATTTGACCGGTCAAAAGATCGCCAATTCGCCTTATTCTGCGGAAAGAGAGATGGTCCATACTTTTCAATTCTGGATTCTCTTGGTTCAATTGGAGAAGTTTTTTGATAACTCCCACAACACCATCCAAATTAAGAACCATAGTGTCATAATTACTACCCAATTCCAATTCCTGGTTAATCTGGTATCTGCCCACTTTGCCTAAATTATAGCGACGAGGATCTAGAAAAGTTCTGGTAAAAACTTCTTTTACTGATTCAAATACCGGAGGACGCCCCGGGCGAAGTCGCTGATATATTTTGAGAAGAGCTTCACGTTGAGAGGTAGTGCCATCTTGGGAAAAAGTAGTCTCCACTATACTCCGATCGGCCGGATGAGAAAAACCTTTGATTATCTGGTTAGGCTCACCACCAAGAGCCCTCAAGAATAGAGTAACTAAAAGTCTCCTCCCTCGATTTATCCTTATATACAACAAATCTTCTTTGATCTCAAAATCGAGCCAGTTCCCTCGTTCAGGAATGATGCGAGCTCGATAAAGAATCCTACCTTTACTGGAAGCTGCCGTATCCTCTTCAAAGAATACCCCGGGAGACCGCTGGAGTTGATTAACGATAATTCTGGCTGCTCCGTTAACCACGAAGCTTCCGGTCTCAGTCATCAAGGGCGTATCTCCTAAATAGACTTCCTGCTCGGTAACCTCACCAGTTTCTTTTTTAATCAACCTCAAACGCAAATAGAGCGGTAAGGCATAAGTAAGCTCCTCTTCCTGGCATCTCTCCAAATCAAAACGAGGTTCATTAAAATGATAATCTACAAACTCCAGAACGAACTTCTTATTGTGACTTTCGATGGGAAAAATATCCTTAAAAGCTTGCTGTAGGCCCGTATTCTCCCTATCTTCCGGTATCTTATCCTTCTGAAGAAAAGACTCATAAGAAACTCTGGCCATTCCCAGAAGATCGGGAATATCAACCACCGATGGAAACTTAGTAAAATCTATGACTCTGGCTTCCTGACTTTTAATCATAGATTTTTTCTCCCTTCCCTTTCAGGACTATTTTATCTCTACTTTGGCCCCGGCCGCTTCCAAAGCTTCCTTGATTTTCTGAGCTTCTTCCTTGGTCACACCTTCTCTGACAGGTTGAGGGGCCTGTTCTACCAAATCCTTGGCCTCCTTTAGTCCCAGGGAAGTGAGCTTTCGAACTTCCTTGATCACCTGAATTTTCTTGCTACCCATTTCACTGAGAATTACATCGAACTCAACCTTTTCCTCTTCTTCAGCTTTTTTCTCCTCAGGCTGTTGAACCATAACTTGGGGAGTAGCTGCTTGAACTCCGAACTTTTCTTGCAACTCCTTTATCAGTTCGGACAACTCCAGTACATTCATTTGCTCAATAACTTTGATAATCTCTTGTTTTTTGTCCACATCTACTTTTTTTTGAGCAAACTCTTCTTTCACTTCCGTTTTGTCACCAGCTTTAGTCACCATTGATAGTCCTCCTGTTTTTCCCTTATCCAAAATTGCCTTCAGGGTACTCAAAAAATTGCTCAAGGGAGCAGATAAAACCCGGACAAAACCCGTGAGGGGAAATTGCAAAGAGGCCAGAAGATTAGAAAAAAGAACTCTCTTCCCCGGTAATTTCCCCAGGATTTTCACTTTGTCCGGATCGAGAAGTTTGCCTTCTAATAAACCACCCTTAATACCCAAATTAGGATGATTAAAGGCAAATTCTTTGATCACCAGCGCAGGACTGAGAGGATCACGCTCGGCAAAAATGATGCCAGTAGGACCGGAGAAGAATTGGGTCAATTTATCCAAGTCAGTTCCGGCAACAGCTCTAATTGCCAAGGAGTCCTTAATTACCTGAAATCTGCCTTCTCCCTCCCGTAATTTCTTACGGAATTCACAGAAGTCGCTGACTGTCAGCCCACGATAATCAAGAAAAAAACAAGCAGTACTTCCAAGTAATTTTTCCCTTAACTCTCCGACTATTTGAATTTTTTTGTCCAGTTTCATTTCAGGATAATCCCGTTACTTTTTGTAGATTTATCTTCAATCCCGGACCCATGGTGGATGAAAGAAAAAGAGTTTTTAAATATCTACCTTTTACGCTCGCCGGCTTATCTTTCTCTATCGCTTTCAGGAGAGTCTCAAAATTCTCCAAAAGAGCTTCTCGGGAAAAAGAAACTTTTCCCAGGGGGGCATGTATTACTCCCGTAGCATCATTTCTATATTCAATTTTCCCCTTTTTGAGCTCTCCAACAACCCGGGAAGGTTGCTCGGTCACTGTTCCAATTTTGGGCGAAGGCATCAAATGCTGAGGCCCCAGAATTCGTCCCAATCTGGCTACCACTTTCATCATCTGGGGAGTGGAGACCACCGCGTCAAACTCCCTCCATCCCTGCTCAATCTTCTCAGCTAGTTCCTTTCCTCCCACCCAATCAGCACCTTTCTCTCGAGCCTTTTCTACCTCATCTCCCGCGGCAAACACTAATACTCTTATTTTTCTACCCAGACCTCGCGGAAGAATAACTGTTCCTCTAATTCTTTCTCCCTTCTCTTTAGGTTTTATATTCAAAGCAACCGCTACCTCTACTGTTTCATCAAATCCGCAACTGGACACCTCTTTAATCAAATCCAGCGCTTCTTCCGGAGTATACTCCCTCTCTTTCTCCACCTTCCCCATAGCCATTCGATATCTCTTTCCCTGTCTCGGCATAATCTACCCCTCTACTTCTATTCCCATATTTCGGGCGGTACCTTCAATAATTCGCATGGCCTTTTCTATCTCGTAGGCATTCAAATCTTTGAGTTTGGTCCGGGCAATTCTTTCTATATCTGCTCGCCCTACTTTGCCCACTTTCTTCTTGTTAGACTCCCCTGAGCCTTTATCAATACCAGCCGCTTTCTTAAGTAGGGAAGCTGCCGGAGGAGTCTTTATTTCAAAACTAAAGGTGCGGTCTCTATAAACAGTTATTAACGCAGGAATTATATCCTCTTGATCTTTGGTTTTTTCGTTAAAGGCCCGACAAAAATCCATTATATTCACGCCATGTTGTCCCAGTGCTGGACCAACCGGAGGAGCCGGATTAGCTTTCCCGGCGGGAATCTGAATTTTGACCTTAGCCATAATGGGTTTCTTAGCCATTAAAGTTTCTCCACATTAACATATTCCAACTCCACTGGAGTCTCCCGACCAAAAATAGAAACTAAAACCTTAAGTCGTTGCTGCTGAGGATTCACTTCAATTATCTCTCCCTGAAAGTTAGCAAAGGGACCAGAGGCAATCCGAATACTCTCTCCGGACTCAAAAACCATGCCTGGTTTCGGCTTCTTCTCCAGAAGGCCCATGCGATACTCAATCTTACCCACCTCTTTATCACGAAGTGGTATGGGACGATCCTTGGGGCCGACAAATCCGCTAACTCCCGGAGTATTACCGATAACATATTTTGTTTCATCGTCAAGCTCTGCTTCAACAAGAACATACCCAGGGAAAAACTTTCTCTTGTAAATTCTTCTCTTGCCATTCTTCACTTCAGCTATCCTTTCCTTGGGAATGAGAATACGAGAGATTTTATCTTTCATACCGAACGACTCAATTCTTTGTTCCAAATTGGTCCTAACCTTATCTTCCTGCCCGGCATAGGTATGCAGGGCATACCACTTTTTGGCCATAAGCCATCACCTTCCTAAAAAAGACTATGTTAGACCAAAATATCAGGAGCCGACAAAGACCCTAATAATTAGTTGATAAAGTACTGTATCCATAACACCAATAATTACTGCAAAAATAATGATAGTGACAAAAACAATAATGGTAGAATGCACAATTTCCTTGCGGGTAGGCCAACTAACCTTCTTCATCTCCGCCTTTACCGCATGAAGAAAACTTTTTATTTTATTGGTCATTTACCTCTCTTTTTATTATCAGCTAAGAAAAAAATCACTCTATCTTGGCCAAAAAAGGGCAGGCCCGGCAGGACTCGAACCCGCAACCGCCGGATTTGGAGTCCGGTGCTCTAGCCAGTTGAGCTACGGACCTACTTCTCTTTATGTAGAGTGTGTTTTCTACAAAACCTGCAGTATTTTTTTAAATTGAGCGAAGAAACCTGCTTATTTTTAGTTGTAGTATAATTCCTAGACTTACATTTGGTACAAACCAGGATCACTATCTCGGCCAACTTCGGCTCCTATTCAATAATCTTCCCCACTACTCCGGCCCCGACAGTATGTCCACCTTCCCGAATGGCGAACCTAAGTCCTTGCTCCATGGCAATAGGAGTAACAAGCTTAACGGTGAGTCTGACATTATCCCCGGGCATTACCATTTCCACTCCTTCAGGAAGATCAACATCCCCAGTTACATCGGTGGTCCGAAAATAAAACTGGGGCCGGTAGCCATGGAAAAAAGGAGTATGTCGCCCACCCTCTTCTTTAGTTAGAATATACACCTCAGCCTCAAACTTAGTATGGGGAGTAATACTTCCGGGAACCGCCAGCACCTGGCCTCTCTCCACCTCAGTTTTATCCACACCCCGCAAGAGAACCCCAATGTTGTCTCCGGCCTGCACTTCATCAAGGGTCTTGCGAAACATCTCC
>DAOVGF010000014.1 GCA_030672545.1 Candidatus Aerophobota bacterium | reverse complement strand
TGGATAGACTTTGACCGAATAATAATTGCTAATCCGTTTTGAGGTTCGATATGAAAATATACCCGGCTTTTACCTTTATTGGCCGAGAGAATATCTCTTAACTTGGGTAAATCCACCGTCGGCGAATCCTCCACGGGAATCCTTATATGAAGACTATGAGCTTGCTCCTTTACCTGGGAAAAGGGAATAATCTCATCGGCTATTACTTTGGCCGAATCTGTAGAATTATCAACTTTTCCTTTAACTAAAATCAGGTTTCCCTCCTCGAGATAAGAGAAGCAACTTTGATAAACACCGGAAAAAATGATTACCTCAACTTCGCCCTCCAGGTCTTCCAAAGTCACGAAAGCCATTCTCCTGGCCCTTCTATCCTTTTTAAGAACCAGAGAATTAATCATACCCATCACTCTAACCTTTCGCTGATCCTTGACTTTCTTCAAATTGGCAATAGAACTACTGGAATAGTAAGCAATCCTCTTTTTATATTTCTCCAGAGGATGACCGCTAAGATAGATACCTAAAAGCTCTTTTTCCCAGGAAAGTCTTGTTTTTCTGGGTACCTCCTTAATATCGGGAAATCTATCCTCAGAGACATCATCTGAGTTTCTTTCCAGATTCTCCAGAAGAGAAAGTTGTCCTCTCTCCCGGTCGCGATGAATACGAAGAGATGTTTCTATGGCTTCCTCCATCACCGCCAGGTTCTGAGAGCGACTTCCCGGCAAAGAATCAAGGGCTCCGCACTTAATCAAACTCTCCACAACTCTCTTATTTACTGCCTTTAAATCAACCCTCCGACAAAAATCGAAAATAGATTTGAAAGAACCTTTTCTTTTTCTTTCCTTAACAATTAAGGAAACTACCGTCTGCCCAACATTTTTTATGGCACTAAGGCCAAAACTAATCTGGTTACCCACTACCGCAAAATCTATCCCCGACCTATTTATGTTCGGCGGAAGCACTTTTATCCTCATCCTCCGACATTCATTAACGTATTCCACCAGCTTGTCCGTGTTCTCTTTCTCGGAAGTGAGCAGGGCGGCCATAAACTCCAGAGGATAATTAGCCTTAAAATAAGCGGTTTGGTAACAAATAAGAGCATAACCTGCCGAATGAGATTTGTTAAAACCATAACCAGCAAAGTAGGCCATCAATTCAAAAACTTTCTCGGCGATGGCCGAAGTCACTCCTTTTTTTATGGCTCCTTCAATGAATTTAGTTCGTTGTTGGCTCATAAGCCGGGGATTTTTTTTACCCATAGCTCTCCTCAGCACATCAGCCTCGCCCAGACTAAACCCGGCCATAACATTGGCAATTTCCATTACCTGTTCTTGGTAAAGGATTACCCCATAAGTTTCTTTTAGTATCGGTTCCAGTAATGGGTGGAGATATTTGACTGAACTGCGCCCCCTTTTACCGTCAATAAAATCATCAACCATCCGACTATGAAGAGGACCTGGTCGGTAGAGAGCTAAGATAGCGATAATGTCCTCAAAAATTCCTGGGCATAATCTCTTTAAAAGATCCTGCATTCCCCGACTTTCCACCTGAAAAACCCCCAGAGTTTCAGCTCCATTAAGAAGACGGTAAGTCTTCTTATCATCAAGCCTAAGTTTATCCAATTCAATCTTCTCACCTCTGGTCTCTTTAATAATTCTCAGAGTGTGCTTAATCACGTTGAGAGTCTTTAGACCCAGGAAATCCATCTTTAGAAGGCCGATGGCCTCCAATGAATGCATTCCATACTGGGTAGTTATTTCATTCTTATTAGTTCGATAAAGAGGAGTGAAGTGGATGAGCTTTTCCGGGGTAATGACTACTCCGGCAGCATGAGTGGAAGCATGTCTGGTCAAACCCTCTATCCGACGAGCAATTTCAAACAAGTTCCGCACTTGCTCATCCTGAACAAGTAAATCTCTAATCTCACGAACCTCTTCAATAGCTATTTTTAGGGGAGTATTAAAAGGAATAAGTTTGGCAATTTTATCCACTTTACTATAGGGTATTCCCAGAACTCTTCCCACATCTCTTATGGCTGCTCTGGCCGCCATAGTTCCAAAAGTGATAATTTGGGCTACGCTATCCTCTCCATATTTCTGCCGAACATACCGGATAACTTCTTCCCTTCTTTCATCCTGAATATCAATGTCAATATCCGGCATTACTGTTCTCTCCAAATTCAAGAAGCGCTCAAAGAGAAGTCCGTAGCGGAGAGGGTCAACCTGAGTAATTCCAATGAGATAGGCCACCAAGCATCCGGTAACTGAACCCCGGCCCGGCCCCACCAAAATACCTCGTGATTTAGCATAATTAATGAAATCCCGAACAATGAGAAAATATCCCGAATATCCAGCCTGGCAAATAACCAAGAGTTCTTTTTTTAATCGATCCCGAATTTCCGGAGTAACTTCCTGGTAACGTTGGGACAAGCCCTCCCGGCATAATTTTTCCAGAAAACTGTCCAGGTCCATCCCATCCGGAGTTTCATAAACTGGTAAATGAACTTTCTCCCTTTTGAGCGAAAAATTGCATTTAGAGGCAATTTCTTCGGTTATCCTCAAAGCATCGGGTAAATAAGCGAAAACCTCCTCCATTTCCTCCGGAGAGCGAAAATAAAGCTCGGTGGTAGAGAATCGTAGCCGGGAGGAATCAGTAAGAACTTTCCCTGTCTGAATACAGATAAGAACCTCCTGCGCTTTAGCGTCATCGCGGGTTAGATAATGAACGTCATTGGTGGCCACCAGAGGTATGGATAAATCTTTACTCAGTTCAACAAGAGCCCGGTTAGCCTTGTCTTGATCAGGTATTCCAGCATCCTGGACCTCCAGATAAAACTCATCAGTAAACAAATCCCGATAAAAAAGGGCCGCCTTTTTAGCTTCATCCTCTCTACCCTGAATAATCAAAGAAGATATCTCACCTTTGAGGCATCCAGAAAGAACTATCAAGCCGGCTTTTCTCCGAGAAAGAATTTCTTTATCTATCCTGGGATGATAATAAAATCCGTCGATGAAACCAGCCGTTACCAACTCCATTAGATTCTGGTACCCTTCTCGATTTTTCACTAAAAGAGTTAAATGATAAGCTGATATCTCCCCCCTAATTTTCCTCTTGGTAAGACGAGAGCCGGGAGCTATGTATACCTCACAACCAACGATAGGTTTGATTCCTCTTTTTTGGGCCTTAAGATAAAAATCTACCGCTCCAAAGAGGTTACCATGATCGGTCAAAGCCAGGGCGGGCATATCAAAACGAAAAGCCTGATCTACCAATTGGGATACAGAACAAGCCCCATCCAACAAACTAAAATCACTGTGGACGTGTAGGTGAATAAAATTAGCCATTAGAAACCCTTTTCAGAAATATAATAAGAAGATTTCTCCTTAAATTATCCTACCCAAAGGTGTTCTCTTGTCAACCCAATCCTTGGCCGCTTATAAACGCCAGGGTGCCCTTCTCTCAATGTTTCCCCAAGTTCTGGTAGCGAATCTCAAGATATTCTCCTTTTGCTCCTGGAAAACCCCTGGTTAGCTTCCCAGGTTGACCAATTTTCCATGGTAGGTAGAATAATTTCAACAATATTGTACTGATAAAATACCGGTGGGGATTCTGGCGGACCAATGGCCCGACAAAGTATCTTTTCCAAATAAGTAGGAGGGACCAGGAATGCTTAAATTAGGTATTATCACCGACCAGGTGAGTATGGACCTGGAGCGTGCTTTGCCGGTCATTGAGGACTTGGGAATACATTACGTGGAAATTCACTCACTATGGAATAAGACCATAGAGAATCTTTCCCTGGCGCAGGTAAAGCAAGCTCAAGAAATTGTTCGGAAATATGGCTTGGAAGTATCAAATATTTCTGCCACCCTTTTTCTTATGTGTCATCTAAAAGAGAGCAAAACGATAATCCCCCACTTTAGTGACCATTTTATTACCAAGAGAGGAGACTACCACCAACATCTCCAGGCTTTGGAATACTGCATTCAACTGTGTGAGATATTTGCCACCGATAAAATCCGTATTTTTGGATTTCGGAAGGAAAAACCTCTTGACCATGAGACAGCCATAAACCTGATTTCGGAAAAACTTCGCTATCCCGTAGAATTGGCTGAAAAAGCAGGAGTCACCCTCCTACTGGAGAATTGCCCTCATACTTATCTGCCAGCCGGATGGCAAACCGCTAAGGTTATCGAACAGATGAACTCCGAAAACCTGAAGGCCCTCTGGGATCCGGGAAACACCCTCCGTGGAGGAACAATTCCCTATCCTGATGATTATGAGAAGGCCGGACAATACCTTGCCCACATTCATATCAAGGATCTGGCGCGGGAAAACTCTGGTTACCGACCTGTTCTTCTGGGAGAAGGAGAGATAGACTACCGGAAAATAATAAGAAATCTGGTGAATGATAACTATGAAGGTGTGATTTCTTTAGAACCCGAATATGAGGCTAAAACGGGTGGACAAATAAAGGGCAGTAAACAAAGTGTTATAAAAATAAGAAAAATATTGGACTCTTTAGACATTCGAGTTTAAGACCTATTGAAATTCTCCTTTAATAAGGAGAGCGGTAGCCGCAGGCTTTAGCCTGCGTTTATTTGGGCAAGTTAAAACTCGCGGTTACCTTTACGAAATCTCTAAACTATTACCGTCATTATTCGAGAAGGAGATAAGATGATGATCCAGGCAAATAATCTTTTTGATCTGAGCGGTAAAGTCTCTCTGATCACCGGAGGTGGGACAGGATTAGGTAGAGCTATGGCTATCGGATTAGCCAAATATGGCTCTAACGTAGTAATAGTAGATATTGACCCGGATAAAGCCAAAGACGTAGTTAGGAAAATTGAATCACTGGAAAAGAGTGCTTTGGCCATTAAAGCCGATGTTACCAAGAGAGAAGAAGTTGACCATATGGTCCAAAATGTTTTAGACAAATTTAGAACTATAGATATATTGGTAAATAGCGCCGGAATAGGAAGAAGAGTAAAAGCTGAAGAGATGAGCGAAAAAGATTGGGACGAGGTCATCTCGGTAAATCTTAAAGGAACGTTTTTGTGTTGTCAGTCCGTGGGAAAGTTGATGATCAAGCAAAAGAAAGGTAAAATCATCAATATTGCCTCTGTTGTCGGACAAAGAGGTCTCTTCCATCCTCTTGATTTGGCCTTAAGTTACTGTGCCAGTAAGGGAGGAGTAGTCCAGCTCACCCGGGCCCTGGCGGCAGAGTGGGCCAAATACAACGTTCACGTAAATGCTATCGCCCCTACCTACTTTATGACTGATATGACCAGGTGTCTACTGGAAAATAAGGAATTTCTGGATTATCTAAAATGGAAGATACCTCTCCAGCGACCCGGAAAACCGGAAGAGCTAATTGGTCCAGTAGTGTTTTTAGCTTCAGATGCTTCCAGTATGGTTACTGGTCATATTCTGAACGTAGATGGTGGATGGACAGCCATTTGAGAAACTGGGCGATAGAATCCGTAGGGAGAAACAAAATGGAGCTAAACGTTCACAATTTTGCCAAAATGATTGAGTTCAGCCTGGTGAGACCTGATGCCACGGAGAAGAATGTAGAGAAGTTTTGTGGTGTAGTAAGGGAGAATAACTTCGCCACCGCTTGCGTTAATCCAGTAAACGTCTCCCTGGCGGTGAAGTTTCTCCAAGGAACCAATATAGACATCTCAGCCTCTATCGGCTTTCCCTTTGGCTCCCACCTTTCGGAGATTAAAGCTCTCGAGGCCAAGCGGGCCATTGAAATGGGGGCAACTCAGATAGATATGGTAATCAACTTAGGAGCCTTAAAATCGGATGATGACGAGACTGTCTTTGCGGACATAAAAGCAGTAGTCGAGGCGTCAGGAGAAGCCCCGGTTAAGGTAATTCTGGAAAACGGATTTCTGACCGATAAGGAAAAGATAAAGGGGTGCAAAATTGCCCAACGGGCCGGGGCAAGTTTCGTAAAAACATCAACCGGGGTAGAAACCAAATACATTCTGGAGATAGGCTCTGAATCAATAGGGGCAACAGTTAAAGACGTAGAATTAATGAGAAAAGCTGTGGGAGAGGAAATGAAGATTAAGGCAGCCGGAAGAATACATACTCTCGATTTTGCCCTGAAGTTGATCAAAGCCGGTGCGGATAGATTGGGTACCAGCAAAGGTCCTCAGTTGATTCAGGAGTTCAAGAAGAGATTTGGTATCTACACTCAATTTTAGATGTTTTTGAGGATGAAAACTTGAGAGGAAAGATCCTTATTGCCGGAGCTGATGTTGGTACTACCTCCACCAGAGTAATACTCTTTGACCAGGAAGGAAAACCCCAGGCTGAGGGAAGAGCCTCTTATCCTTTGCTTCGGCCCCAACCTGGCTGGGTAGAGCAAAAAGCAGAGTGGTGGTGGCAGGCTTTCCAACAAGCCACCAGGGAGGCTCTCAGCTACCAAAATGTCGACAAAAGAAAGATTGTTGCCTTAGGTGTAACCCACCAGCGGATCACTGCTGTCCCGGTCAATGAGAAAATACAGCCCCTGGGCAATGCCATTTTATGGAACGACATAAGATGTAGTAAGCAAAATGAGTGGGCCACAAAAAACGTGGGCAAAGAAAAGATCTACTCCCGAACGGGGAGTCCCCCCAGTCTCTGGACGGTCTACAAAGCTATGTGGCTCAGAGATAACCAGCCGGAGATCTACAACAAAACCTATAAACTGCTTCTTGTCCAGGATTACATCATCTACAAACTCACTGGTAGATTAGTAACTACCTCGAGCTCTGCTATCCAGACCGGGTGTTTGGATGTGACCGCTCCCACCAAATGGGCTGAGGATATTCTCCATCTTTTCAATATTCCAGTTCAGCTCTGGGTGGAGAAGATTCTTCCTGGTGGTCAGGTAGCCGGTAGAATTACCCAGGAAGCGGCTAATTCTACCGGGCTTCCATCGGGACTTCTGGTGGTGACTACGGCCGGGGATCAGCCTTGCGGAGTACTAGGGGCGGGGATTAATCAAGAAGGAATGCTGGGTATAAATGGAGGAACTTCTTGTTCTCTGGAAGCTTATGTCAAAAAACTCAGACTTGATCCTAACTTAAACTACTTCATTGAGATCAGTCCTACCGGTGCTTATCTTCTGGAGGACTCCGTATGGAGTGGAGGATCAGCCCTGATGAACTGGTTCAAAGATAACTTTGCCCAAGAGGAGGTCGAGAAGGCTAAAAAAGAAAGAAAGGATCCCTGGGATAGATTGTACAATTTGGCTACTCAGGTTCCTCCTGGAAACAAAGGATTGATGCTAATTCCTTATTATTCTGGTGCAGCCTCCCCTTACTGGGATCTTAGGGCACGAGGAGTTATCTTCGGTTTCCTTCCTGACCACGGCAAGCCCCACCTGGTACGAGCCATATTGGAAGGACTGGCTTTTGAGTCCCGGCGCAAAAAGGAATTTATGGAAAAAGGTTCCGGGGTTCCCATCACCAAGGTAAGAGTATATGGGGGATCAGCCAAAAGCTTACTCTGGAATCAGATATTCGCCGACATACTGGGGGTTGAAGTCTCCACCCTCAAGACTGCCGAGACAACCGCTCTGGGAGCGGCAATATGTGCCGCAGTGGGAGCTAAGATATATCCCAATTTTCCGCAAGCGATCAAAACCATGGTTCAAGTAAAAGAGACATTTTTACCGGATTCCGGAAAAAAGACGCTCTACGATAAGCTTTATTCCCAGGTTTATAGTAAATTCTATGATCGAGTGCAGGATCTTATCCACACTTGTTCCAAGATAGTTGATTGATGAAAAGCCCCGGGAAAGAACCGCTAACAAGGAGAGACAAGTGAGTAACAATCATCTAATGTTAATTGATGGAAAATGGATTGAGGCAAAGTCTGGTAAAACTTTTGAGGTGGGAAATCCGGCTACGGGAGAACTGGTGGCTGAAGTACCCAGAGGAGACCGGGAAGATGCCAGAGATGCCTTGGAGGCCGCAAGTAGGGCTTTCCCTGAGTGGGCCGCTACCCCGGCCAACAAAAGAGCCGGCTTTATGCGGAAAGCTGCTCAGTTAATCAGAGAAAGAAAGGATAGCATAGCCAAAACCTTAACTAAAGAACAAGGCAAACCTCTAAGTGAGGCTAAAGGTGAGGTTGCTTCAGCAGCCGAGGCCCTGGATTACTTCGCTGAGGAGGCTCACCGAATACTGGGAGAGATTATCCCTACCGGATCCCGGACCAGAAGGAGCCTGGTAATAAAACAGCCGGTAGGACCGGTGGCCGCCATTGCACCCTGGAATTACCCGGTAAGCCTCCTATCCTGGAAAATTGCCCCTGCTCTCATTGCTGGATGTACCCTGGTTTGTAAACCTGCTTCTCTTACTCCTCTTTCAGTAATTGAGTTTATCCATTGTTTTACCGATATTCAGATTCCTGCCGGGGTGATAAACCTAATCACCGGTCCAGGAGCTACCGTGGGCCATGAACTGGTGGAAAATCCCTTAATTCGTAAAATAGCTTTTACCGGAGAGACGGCTACCGGAAAAGAAATTATGAGGCGAGCCTCCGGCAGTATCAAGAGAGTTTCCCTGGAACTGGGAGGAAGCTGTCCTTTGATTGTCTTGAAGGATGCTGACCTGGCCTCAGCCGTGAAGGGAGGGGTTTATCGTGCCTTTCGCAACATGGGCCAGGTGTGTAACTCCATTAATCGAATTTACGTAGATGAGGAGCTGCTGGAAGATTTTCTGGAGGGTTTTGTTCAAGAGACTAAGAAACTTCGTATCGGCAACGGGCTGAAGGAACCTGATGTTGATCTGGGTCCTATGGTTTCTGATGAACAGAGAAAGCATGTCCTAGAGCACTTAGAGGACGCCACCAGCAAAGAAGCGAAAATAGTCTGGGGAGGAAAGATTCCTGAAGAAGAGAGATTTAAGAATGGCTTTTTCTTTGAACCCACTGTCTTGACCAAGGTGAACCACCAGATGAAAGTAATGCGAGAAGAGACTTTTGGACCGGTAGCTCCAATTATGGGCGTATCGGGCATGGAAGAGGCAGTCAAGCTGGCTAATGATAGTCCCTATGGACTGGTCAGTTATGTTTACACCAAAGACCTAAGGAAGGCTTTCTGGATGGCCGAGCATCTTCAATGCGGCACCGTGGGTATCAACAATGTCTCCGGAGGAGAGACACCTTATCCCTATGGAGGATGGAAAGAGTCAGGAGTAGGACTGGAGCTTTCCCATCACGGAGTAGAAGAATATCTTCAGGTAAAACACATCCGAATAGATATAGGGTATTGAGGTAAAGGTAAGACATGGTAGCCGCAAGTTTTAACTTGCGCAAATAAACGCAGGCTAAAGCCTGCGACTACCAGATCATAATCGAGGAGTCAAAGCCTGCGGCTACCAATTGGAAAAGCAAGTAAAATATTGGCCTTTGATTAAATGAAAAAGAGGAAGAAGATGACAGAAAAGTCGTATCTAATAGGAGTTGATCTGGGTACCGCCGGAACCAAAGCAGCTATTTTTGATGAAGAGGGTAATTTAATTGCTAATGCCTACCAAGAATCAAGGCTTTTCTACCCCCGACCCGGTTGGGTGGAACAGGAAATGGATGATTTTTACTCCTCAGCTTGTAGGGCTATTAGAGAAGTTATGGAGCGCTCAAAAATTGCTCCCCAACGCATAGCCGCCATGGCCTTTGACGGCCAGATGGGAGGGTTGGGAGGAATTGATGAGAATTGGAAACCGTTGACTCGCTATGACTCCTGGCTGGATACCCGGTGTGAGCCCTACATTGAGCTTATGAAAGAAAAAGCAGGAGATCTTGTATTAGCCAAATCGGGGGCTCCTCCTAGTTATAATCATGGACCCAGAATCCTCTGGTGGAAAAACGAAGCTCCGGAAGTTTTTGCCAAAATCCGTAAGTTCGTGATGCCCGCCGGGTACGTAGCCGGAAAAATGGCTAATCTCAAAGGAGAAAAGGCCTTCATTGATTACACTTATCTCAACTTCGGTGGATTTAGTGATACCGAAAAGGCCTGCTGGAGTGAGGAACTTTGCCGGATATTCGGTGTTCCCGGGGAGAAACTCCCTCACATCACCACCCCTTGGAAGATAATAGGGAAAGTCTCTTCTCAGGCAGCCAGAGATACTCATTTAGTCTCCGGCATCCCTATTGCGGCTGGTGCTGGTGACCAAATGGCCGGCTTCCTGGGAGCAGGATTGGTAGAGAAAGGACAGTTGATAGATGTAGCTGGGACTGCTTCCTGCTTTGCCGGCTGTATTCCTCACTTTACTCCGGAGGTAAAAACGAAGACCTTCTTTTGTTTTCGCTCCGTGATTCCCGGACTCTGGTATCTTTTGGCCTACATCAATGGAGGAGGACTTTGTCTGAAGTGGTTCCGGGATCAATTTGCCCACAGGGAGCAAAAGGAAGCTCACGATCAGGGCATTGATACCTACCAGGTTTTAAACCGGGAAGCTAAGAAAATATCCCCTGGTTCAGAGGGACTTATATTTACTCCCCATCTAGGGGGGCGAGTCTGTCCTTACAGCCCTGATGTCAAAGGAAGCTGGTTCGGATTTAACTGGAAACATACCAAATCTCATTTCTACCGGGCTATACTGGAAGGAATCGCCTATGAATACGCTTATTATTTCGATATTCTGAACGATCTTTTTCCCCATCTTCCCTTCGAAAAAGTCCGGGTGATCGGGGGAGGAGCAAAAAGTAGTTTCTGGAATCAGATCAAAGCTGACGTCCTAAATTTACCTTACCTGAGAGTTAATCGAGAAGAACTGCCGGTTCTGGGATCAGCCATCATAGCGGGATACGCAGTTGGCCTTTTCTCTGACTTAGCCTCCACTTCCAAAAAATTTACCACTACCGTGGCTCCCTCAATTAATCCCAGTCTGGCCCGGCATAACTACTACCGCAATTTCTCGGAAGTTTATCTTAAACTTCTTTCATCTCAAGAAGGGCCCGCCCGAGAGCTCACCAGAATCTCTCAACTTCCCCGGCCGGATAAAGAAAAATGTGTCCAGAGGTGAGATAATAGAATATAACTAAAAAATAAGGAGGGTCTCGTGGAAATCTCGAGAGAAAAGATGTTGGAAATGTACGTCAAAATGGTAAAGATACGGAGTTTCGAAACCACCGTAGTCAAGCTATTTCAAGGAGGCAAAATACCTGGGTTCTTTCACCCCTATGTAGGAGAGGAAGCAGTGGCAGTCGGTGCCTGCGCGGCACTTCGAGAGGAAGATTACATAACCAGCACCCACCGTGGACATGGTCATCTCATTGCCAAGGGGGCACGATTGGATAAGATGATGGCCGAACTCTACGGTAAGAAGACCGGGTATAACAAAGGAAAAGGCGGATCAATGCACATCGCTGACTTTTCCATCGGGATTCTGGGAGCCAACGGCATTGTAGGAGGAGGGATCCCCATTGCCACGGGGGCAGGGATCTCCATTAAGAGAAGAAGAGAAGACCAGGTAGCTATCTGCTTCTTTGGAGACGGTGCCTCCAACCGGGGTACCTTTCACGAAGGGATTAATCTGGCCGCTGTCTGGAAGCTTCCGGTCATATATGTAGTGGAAAACAACGGCTATGCAGTTTCAGCTTCGGCTTCCAAAACCACTGCGGTCAAGGATATTTCAGTTCGAAGCAAAGCTTACAACATTCCGGGAATAACCGTGGACGGAAACGATGCCCTGGCTGTCTTTGATGCGGTTAGTGAAGCAGTTAGTAGAGCCCGGGAGGGTCAAGGACCCAGTCTAATCGAATGCAAAACTTACCGTTGGCGGGGTCACTACGAAGGAGACCCCCTGACTTATCGTACCAAGGAGGAGCTGGAGAAATGGAAACGCAAGGACCCAATTCAAGACTTCCAAAAGGTGTTAACGGCTAAGGGATTTCTTTCGCCGAATGAAGATGAGCTGATAAAAAAGGAAATAAAAGAGGAAATAGAAGAGGCCATCAAATTTGCCGAACAGAGCCAGTACCCTGAGCCAAAAGAGGCCTTGCAAGATCTGTTTGAGGAAAATGCACTGGTCAGTTCAATCTCCAATGAGATAGATCAAAAAATAGAAAAACAAATCGTAACTAAGAGAGCCAAGAAAATAACCTATTCTGCCGCTGTAGCCGAAGCATTACATGAGGAAATGGCTCGGGACGAGACTATTATAGTCTATGGGGAGGATGTGGGATTGGTCGGGGGAGCCTTTAAGGCAACCCGCGGTTTGCAAGAACGATTTGGCGAAGAGAGAGTGAAAGATACACCCATTTCGGAGACAGCCATCGTCGGCTCAGCGGTGGGAGCAGCTATGACCGGCAGTAGACCGGTAGTTGAACTTCAGCATGATGCCTTTGTGGGAGTTTGCATGGATGAGATATTCAATCAGGCAGCAAAAATGCACTATATGAGCGGCGGACAAGCCAAGCTGCCCTTAGTTATTAGAACTCCCCTTTTAGGAGGAGGCCTGCGGGCGGCGGCCCAGCATACCGGAAGACCTGAGGCCTGGCTGTTGCACGTTCCTGGATTGAAGATTTGTGTTCCTTCTAATCCCAGAGATGCCAAGGGTCTACTAAAAACAGCCGTTCGAGATAACAACCCGGTGATATTTTTCGAGCACCTCTTACTCTACAATAAAGAAGGGGCAGTGCCCCAGGAAGAATATTTGATTCCCTTGGGAAAGGCTGAAATCAAAAGAAAAGGGGATGACGTAACCATCTTTGCTACCTCGTTTATGGTTCATAAAGCTTTAGCAGCAGCGGATAAATTGGCTAAGGAAGAAATCAGTGTAGAGGTAATTGACCCCAGGACTTTGGCACCCCTGGATAAAAAGACACTGATAGATTCAGTCAAAAAAACAGGTAAGCTGATTATTGCCACGGAGGACTGCAAAACCGGAGGGATAGGGGCAGAAATCTGTGCAATAGTAGTGGAGGAAGCCTTTGATTATCTGGACGTTCCTATCAAGAGAGTTTGCACTCTGGACGTACCACTCCCCTTTAGCCCTCCCCTGGAGGATTTTGTGGTGCCCAACGAGAAGGACATAGCGAATGCCGTTAAAGAGATGTTGAGTTCATAGAAATGGAGACTTGTTTATGGGAATCTCCCGCTGCCATGGTGGCAAGAAGCCAAGTTAGTTATTTGAAACCTGTGGCTATCGTTTTTTCCAACACCTCTTCGAGAATTTCCACACCCCTTTCCCAGGAGAATTTCTTCTCTACCAAAGCGCGACTATTGCGACTGATGCGGTTATAAAGTTCATCATCTTTGAACAGGTCAACTATCCGCTCGGTAAATGTCTCAGGATCATCAGCAATAACAATGTTATTCATATTTTCTACGGGAATCCCTTCTGCTCCCAGCGAGGTGGTAACGACTGGAATACCCATAGCCATAGCTTCCAAAATTTTTCCTCGAAAGCCTTTTCCCAGTCTTATGGGGGCCACGAAGACTTTTGCTTTTCTGAGGTAATCCCGGACATCCTCCACTGTACCGGTGACAACAATACCCTGATCTCGCTTTGCTGCCATGAGAATGTCCGGTGTTGGCTGGCGCCCAATAACGTAAAACTTGATACCTGGGAAATCCTTTTTGAGATACGGCCAGATATGCTCGATAAAATACATAACTGCATCTCGATTAGGATCATGGGGATAATTACCCAGAAAGGCTACCCTCATTTTCTGTTCCTTCGGGAATACGGGAGTGAATTTTTCCGTGTCTACCCCATGGGGGACCACATCAATGTCCAGGTTAGGAGCGTAACTAAGAAGTTCCTCCCGCTCTTCCGGGGTCAAGGTTATAACCTTGTCTGCATCTTGGTACATGGCGAATTCATAGGCTTTAAGCCGATATAGCTGCAGCATGGCTGTGAGGCCCTTGATTGAACAAATTCCGTACAAATCGAGCACTTTTTTGCGAGCAATAGTGTAACATTCGTGACAGGAAATAATTCGTTTTGTTCGAGGATTGATGCCAGGGTTCTGGTAAAGATACTGGCCCATTACTGTATATTCCGCTATCACCACATCATAGTCAGAGCGCCTGGTCATTTCGGCAACCGTGTGGCGCATCTGCTGTGACTTGGTGTTACACATGTACGGTGGCACATCGGAGAAGAAAAAGTCACCAATCCGGCGAAGTATATTCCGGCGGGGAGGATAGGGCATCAGCTCCAGCTCGCTCAAGTAAGGTTTAAGTGTATCGAGGTATCCCTGGTCCCCATTGCGAATAAATGAAATCAAACCCACCCGATGACGACGGGAAAGGTATTTGATGCGGTTATAAATAATGATGGGTCCTCCAATGACCTTACCATGAGGAAACTCTTTGGGTACAAACAATATCTTCATACTTTCCTCACTATAACACCAATGTTAAACAGGCAACCAAAATCAGAATCACCTGGGAATCCCCCGACCCACCGCTGCCTGGGTCAGCTCTTGCCATCGATTGGTGAGACTCCTCAGCCAAGTAACAGTATCTGTATCTTTAAAGGGATTATTTTTGGCCAGTTCAATATTGACATCGCACTCGTGCATACCTCGTTGATCTGAGAGTCCTTGATATTCTTTCTTTAAGAGTTCGTTTGTTCTAATAATCCGTTCCTCCAAATCAGAACCCAGGAATATACCTGGATAAGGCATTAGTCCCTCTTGACTAACGCCTTCTATTCCCTGATGGTCCATCACTTTTTTTCTCTCGTACAAGAAGCGCTTGATGTCCTCACGTAGAGTCTTCCAAGCCGGTCGGAAAACCTTCGGTGGTAAATGCCTAATATATAGTTCCCTATCAAGCCAGAAAGTCATCTCATTTATCCGGAGATTGATGAGGAAATCAATGTCTTCTCCCCGAGTGATAAGAGGATCGAAGGGAATTTGCATCAAGATGTCACGATGAATAACCATATTACCGCCAAAGACAAAGGGAGTTGGTTTCAAACGAGAAGATTTTCCAATAATCAATTCAAACGCCTCGTTCATGGCAGCCGCATTGTTCCAGGAAGGCTTGCGCCAGGCAGGCACCCTACTCAGGTCAAGTCGGTAACTATCAGGCTGGAGGTAATATCCTGCCACAGCTTTAATCAGCTCATTCTGATACTCAGTCCCAATGAACTCTTGAGTCTTGTTCAAAAAGTTAGCATCAGTAATGACTTCGTCATCGTCAAGGAATACGGCTATATCACTTCCGTTGAGAATAGCGGCTAGCGAACACATATTGCGCACGGCGGCATAATTGTCCAAATTGATAAGTCCGCAGGCTGCTTTCGACACCCCCTCACCGATTAGGATACAGCTAAGTTTACCAAGATTTTGATTGTGCAACACGGAAATATCGTAGCGTCCGATATATGGCTCGATTATCTCCCTTATTTTGGCTACGACATCATGCCTGAGATAAGAAGTGCTGGCGACGGCAACAATAGCTATCTTAAATTCTTTGGAATCAAGTAGTTCTAAGCTTTCCAGCAGTCGTCCCAGGGTTCCCCCTTTATTAAGTGGAGTGGGATGATCAAAAATAATCTCTTCTTCACTCTCTGATGGTCCATTTGGTGGACCCCAGTAGGAGGGAATAACTATGGTTATACTTTTCATTATTTACTCTATTATGAGCGTTACATCTTTAACCCATTGGATTCCCATTACTCCAATTAAGGAGCTACCCTTGGATAAACAAAAAACGTAATAGTTTAGCTTTTCTAAAACCACCCTCTTTTCCGTCATTGCGAGCCTGCCGAAGGCAGACCTGACAATCTCTCATTACCTCTTTTTCCCTCTATCCAATCCAGAATTTTATGGATAAAGGCCCCTGAGACGAGTGGCTTCAGCAACTCCCCTCTTTATCATTGCCACTAAAGGTTCTCAATCGGCACCGGCTTGATCAAATCAGCCAACTCGAAGCCCAAAATCTGGGAGTAAAAGTAAAGTTCTGCCTCGAGGGCCCGCTGGATATTCTCGGCCCGCCGAAAGCCATGCTGCTCACCCTCAAAGGTGATGTAGGCTACCGGTAGTCTTTTGGTGCGCAACGCCTCAACCATTGTCTCTGCCTGTTTGGGCGGGACAACTTTGTCCTCAAGTCCCTGGAAGAAAATTACTGGACAGGAGAGACGCTCGACAAAGTTGATCGGTGAGCGTTCTCGCCAGAGATGGGAATGTTCAGGATAGAGAGCAATCAGACCATCCAGGTAGTGCGACTCAAACTTATGCGTATCTTTGGCCAATGCTTCTAAATCACTGACCCCGTAGTAGCTGGCACCGGTCTTGAAGGTATGACCAAAGGTAAGGGCACACAGCGTCGTATAGCCCCCGGCACTGCCCCCCTTGATCATAAGCCGATTCCCGTCGACCTCACCACGTTTCACCAGGTAATTTGCCCCGTTTACACAGTCAGCAACGTCAACAACACCCCACTGGCCGTTAAGCCGCTGCCGATATGCCCGGCCGTAGTCGGTGCTGCCACCGTAATTAACATCAAGTACGGCTAGGCCACGACTAGTCCAGTATTGAATGTCCAATCGGAA